>CAZLGB010000101.1:0-11749 GCA_964558825.1 uncultured Intrasporangiaceae bacterium | reverse complement strand
CACCATCCCCACCTTTCACACCGAGCAAATCCTGCCAACTACTTGACGCGGGACAGAGGGTGGAACTGGGATCAAACGGCTCGTTGTTGTCGACACGGGCAAGGGATGGCGAATTGAGAGTGTCATCTCGTGAAGGCTGCCCTGTCTGTGTTCATTGCCCTGGCGATGTTCCTCCTTGGAAATCCGCCGGCGGCGATGGCTGGCCCCACGTGTGTTGCCCAGGGCCCAACTGGCACAAGTGCCTCGTCTTGCGCCCAGCGGTTGAACTGGACGTACGACGCGAGGTCGGCCACGTTCAACCGCAAGGGTGAGCGCATCGGTGCCCTTGACTCCGAAATGGGTCCGAAATACGACTACGTGGAGCGTCTTCGGTGTGAAGGCGACACAATCTGCGGTTCTGCGACATACACGTGCCCACTCCTTCGTGGCCAGCGCGGGCTGATGTACGTCGGGGAGGCCTTTTTGATGGGGGCAGACGGCAATCGGGTGCCCGGTTTTACCCCGCTCCGGACGACCTACTGCGACTACCCGGGGCAGTCGGTGCCGCTGGCGGCGGTGGAGGCGGCGGCCCACGAAGAGATCTCCAAACGCTTGAGCGCACCCACCGTGGCCTCGTCGCCGCCCGGGACCTCCTTGGTCGGCCTTCTGACGATCTTCTCGACACCCCCGCAGCCCGAGCCCTCGATCCAGATCACGACACCGGTGCCGGGTGAGATCCGGGCAGTGCCGGCATACACCTGGGATTTCGGCGACGGCCTTACCGGAGTCGGGCCGGGGCTTGCCTACCAGAGCGGCGACCTGCCCTCGAAGCTGCCCGGCAAGTACCTCGGCGCGACCTACGCCTCCGGGGGGCTCAAGCATGTCGTCGTGACGGTGACGTGGAGCGTGCAGTTCCGGCTCGAAGGGGTGGTCGACGTGCCGCTCGCGCCGATCGTCTTCACGGCAAGCGAGGACAAGCAGATCGCCACCGCCCGCGCCGTGCTCGTCAACGGCAGCTGAGCCGCGGTATCTGTGGCGGGCGCGGTGAGTCGCCCATGACTCAATGCATAGCTTCGCGCATCCGACCAGCCCGATGCCTGGGAGACTTCGCGGTCCCGGCCTCCTTGCGTCCTCGAGCTGGCATGCGGTGACACCCGGAGTCTGCCCGTGTATGCCGTCGCGCTTCGCCGCCGGGCGCGCAGCCCGGCGAGCCCCACCAGGCAGCCGCTCGCGCCGCGCTGCGCGCAGCTGGACGGTGAAGCCGGGCGATCTACGGGCCACCGGCATACCCTGAAGGCATGTTTGCAGGCAGGGGGAGCGGTCTCGGGGACGTCTTCGGCGCGGGGATCAGCTTCCTGCAGCCTGGCTACGCCCACACGCTGGCCGAGAAGCGACGTCAGGCGCTGCGGCGCGAGGAGACCGGCGAAGGCGCTCCGCCGGAGGTCGATCTCGACGCGGGAGTGATCTGCTTGACGCCGCCGCCCGCTGCTCGCCAGGACGCTGCGGGTCAGGACGCTGGTCGCCAAGACGCCGCGCGCGAAGATCCTGCGCTCCAGGGCGCCGCGCGCGAGGCCCCCGCGCTCCAGGCTGAGCCGGACGACTCTCAGACCGTGAGAGAGTGAGGCTTCCCCCACCCGCGAGGAGCCCTCGATGACCCCTGCCACCGGCACGACGCTGCGCCGTGGCGCAGCGATCGTCGGGCAGGGGATCCGGGAGCAGCCCCGGTGGTTCGCGATCGCCGTGCTCGGCTCGGCGGTCTACGGGGTGATGACCGGCCTGATGGCCTGGGCCATTGGGTGGTGCGTGAGCACGATCATCGGCCCGGCGGTCGCCGCACACTCGGTGACACCTGGCCAGTTGTGGACGATCGCCGACGTCATCGTCGGCGTCGTCACCGTCAACGTCACCGGGATCGTGCTGCGCCGGGTTGCCGCCGGGATGACGATGTTCGGGCTCGGCGCGGCATACCGCCGGCGGGTGACCCGTCAATATCTCGACCTCCCGTTGCGTTGGCACCACAAGCACCCCTCCGGGCAGCTGTTGTCCAACGCCAACGCCGACGTCGAGGCCACGTGGAACATCTTCGCGCCCTTGCCGATGGCCTTCGGCGTGGTCGTCATGCTGCTCTTCGGCGCTATCCAGATGTTCGTCGTCGACCCGGTGCTGGCGGTCGTCGGGATGGTCGTCTTCCCGCTGCTGTTCCTCGCCAATGCCGCCTTCCAACGCCAGATGTCACCTCGGGTCACCCGCGCGCAACAGTTGCGGGCCGAGGTGTCCGAGGTCGCTCACGAGAGCTTCGAGGCGGCCCTCGTCGTCAAGTCGATGGGCCGGGAGGACGAGGAGACCGCGCGTTTCGCGGCGGCGACCAACCGGCTGCGCGACGCCAACATCGAGGTCGGTCGCACCCGAGGCACCTTCGACCCGGCCATCGAGTCGATCCCGACGATCGGCACGCTCGCGGTCGTCGCCGTCGGGGCGTGGCGAGCGGCGCAAGGCCACGTCACCGCGGCCGAGGTCGTCCAGATCGCCTATCTCTTCTCGGTCCTGTCCTTCCCCGTCCGGGCCTTCGGCTGGGTCCTCGGCGAGCTGCCGCGCACCGTGGTCGGCTGGGATCGGGTCGACGCCGTCTTGCAGGCGACCGGGGGACTGACCTATGGCACTCGCGAGCTGGTCGCCGAGGGCATGCCCGCCGCGGTCCGCGCCGACCACCTTGACTACGCCTACGAGATCGACCTCCCCGAAGGTGGCATCGAGCTCGCCCCCGCCATCCGTGACATCACCCTCGAGCTCGCCCCGGGCACGACGGTCGCACTCGTCGGCCCGACCGGGTCCGGCAAGACGACCCTCACCAATCTCGTTCTGCGACTGGTCGATCCGGACAGCGGTCAGGTGCTCGTCGATGGCGTCGACCTGCGTGAGGTCCGCCAGGGCGGCATACCCACCGTCGCTGCCTTGGTGCCGCAGCAGACCTTCCTCTTCGAGGACACGGTCCGCGACAACGTCACGCTCGGGGCACGGCATACCGACGAGCAGGTGTGGGAGGCGCTGCATGTCGCGCAGGCTGAGCGCTTCGTGCGGGCGCTGCCGTCGGGGCTGGACACCCGAGTCGGAGAACGCGGCGCCAACCTCTCCGGCGGGCAGCGTCAGCGCATCGCTCTCGCGCGTGCCGTGCTGCGTCGGCCGCGCCTGCTCGTGCTCGACGATGCGACCTCGGCGGTCGATCCCAGCGTCGAGCAGGACATCCTCGGCGCGCTGCGCGGAGCGGCCGCGGGCACGACAGTCCTCGTCGTCGCCTACCGCATGGCGACGATCACCCTGGCCGACGAGGTCGTCTTCATCGACGCCGGGCAGGTGCTCGACCACGGCACTCACGAGGCGCTGCTCGGCCGCTGCGAGGGGTATGCCGCCCTCGTCTCGGCTTACGCACGTGAGGCCGCCGACCGCGCCGCCGTCGCCGCCGACGAGGTCGCGGCTGACCAGGTCATCGCTGACGAGGTCAGCGCTGGTGAGGGCGTGCGATGAGTCGCTCCGAGCCCTTGACCGACCACTCGGGGATCAGCTCCGGGGCCGAGCTGTCGACCTGGGCCACGGTGCGTCGCGGGGCGCAGATCTCGCCCGAGCTGACCCGGGGACTTGCGGTGACGGTCCTGCTGGCCGTGTTGTCGACGCTGGGTCGGGTGCTCGTCCCTTTCGTCGTCCAACGCAGCACCGACGAGGGCATCCTCGCGGCCGGTGGTCCCGACGCGGGGCGCGTGGCCTGGTGGGTGGCCGTCGCGCTCGTCGGGGTGGCCATCACCGCCGTCAGCGCGTATGCCGTCAACCTGCGCCTCTTCACCGCATCCGAGAGCGGGCTGGCCTCGCTGCGGGTCGCGGCCTTCCGGCATATCCACGACCTGTCGATGCTCACCCAGAACACCGAGCGACGCGGCTCGCTCGTCTCGCGGGTGACCAGCGATGTCGACACGATCTCGGCGTTTGTGCAGTTCGGCGGGCTCATGCTCATCATCAGCCTCGGGCAGATCACCCTCGCCACCGGGCTCATGGTCTATTACAGCCCGCTGTTGGCGGGGGTCGTGTGGCTCTGTTATGTGCCGCTATTCGTGCTGATCCGGCGATTCCAGGGAGTGGTCGGACGGGCCTTCACCCAGGTGCGCCAGCGGGTCGGCGAGATGCTGGGCGCGATCTCGGAGGCCGTCGTGGGAGCGGCGACGATCCGCGCCTACGGCATCGAGGCGCGCACCGCGGCGCGGATCGACGCGGCGGTCGAGGCTCATCGCAAGGCTGCGGTGGCTGCCCAGGTGCGAGCGGTGGTGGCCTTCAGCGCGGGGCAATTCGTCTCGGGAGTGACGACCGCCGTGGTGCTCGTCGTCGGCACCGTCCTGGCTGCGCGAGGAGAGCTGACGCTCGGGGCCCTGCTGGCCTTCCTCTTCCTCGTCAACCTCTTCACCATGCCGGTGCAGCAGGCCACCGAGATCCTCAACGAGCTGCAAAACGCCGTCGCCGGATGGCGTCGGGTCATCGGCATCATCGACACTCCGGCAGACGTCGCCGACCCCGGGGAGCAGGGGGTGGTGCTGCCGCGTGGACCGATCACCGTCACCTTCGAGGGCGTGACCTTCGCCTACCCGGGTGGCGAGCCGGTGCTGCACGACGTGAGCCTCGACATCGCCCCGCGCTCGCGGGTGGCCGTCGTCGGCGAGACCGGGTCGGGCAAGTCGACGCTGGCCAAACTGTTGACCCGGCTCATGGACCCGACGACCGGCCGGGTGCTCGTCGACGGGGTCGACCTGCGTCGGGTCCGCTTCGAGTCCCTGCGCTCGCGCGTCGTGCTCGTGCCACAGGAAGGCTTCCTCTTCGACGCCACGCTGCTGGACAACATCCGCTTCGGCCGGCCCGAGGCCAGCGAGGCGGAGGTGCTGCTCGCGCTCACCGAGCTCGGGCTGGACGGATGGGTCGAAGGGCTGCCCCTGGGGCTGCTCACCGATGTCGGGCAGCGCGGCGAGTCGTTGTCGGCGGGGGAGCGGCAGCTGGTCGCCATCGTGCGGGCCTATCTCGCCGACCCCGACCTGCTCGTTCTCGACGAGGCGACATCGGCGGTCGACCCGGCGACGGAGGTGCGGCTGCAGCGGGCTCTCGAGTCGCTGACCCGCGGGCGCACCTCGATCGCCATCGCCCACCGATTGTCGACCGCTGAGGCGGCCGACGAGGTCGTCGTCGTCGACCAAGGGCGCATCGTCGAGCGAGGGCCGCATGACGAGTTGGTCGCCGCCGATGGGGTGTATGCCGGCCTCCACGCCTCGTGGGCGGCCCAGCAGCGCGCGTGACGAGGCCCCCCCGGGTGTGGGTCCTGTCTGGGGCCTTGCCGTGGCGGTGCCCTGCGCCTGGCTGCGGTCCTGGTGCGGTCCTGCCTGCTGCCTTGCCGTGGCGGCGACTTGCGCCTGGCTGGGCCCTGGTGCGGTCCTGTCTGCTGCCTTGCAACGTCGTGCCCAGCGTGTTGGTCCGCTCGCGCCAAGGGCCCTGGGGAGTTGACCCGTTTCGCCTGGTGTCACATTGGCCACACGCGTCGCATGCGTAACTCGTTGTGGGGGAGCCGATTTCGTGTCAGAAGGGCTGTCGGTGGTCGGTTGTAGCGTCCTTTCATGGACAACGACATCGTGCAGGCGCTCGGCGGAGACCCCGCCGGGTCTGCCGCTGTCGGTGTCGTGGGCGTTGCCGCGGTGGCTGGCGCTGGCCTGGGCGCTGGCGGTGTCATAGGCGCCGACGGCGCCAGGGTCGCTGGCGGTGAGGTCGCTTCTGCTGTGGGCCTCGTGGCAGCCGCCGCCCGGCGGGAAGCCTTGGTGACGGCAGTCGCGGCGCTCGAGGGACTGGCTGAGGTGCTGTGGCAGGTGCAGGGCGATGAGCTTGCCGCTTGGGTGACCCTCGTCGACCGGCTGGCTGGGTTGGCGGCCGGCGCTCGGGTCGCCCTGACGGCCGAGGCCGCCCAGCGCGGTGAGATCAACGCCAGTCAGGCGGGCTCGATCGGCGGCTGGCTCTCCGCAGCTGCGCCGAGCCTGGCGGCAGCCGGTGGCGTGGGGTCCGTGTCCGCGGTGGTGGATCAGGCTCGGCGCCCGAGCGCCGAGCCGCTGGTGACGGCGGTGGTGTCGGGTCAGCTCGCGGCGCCCGTGGCTGTGACGATCGTCCGCGAGCTCGAGCGGTTGCGCCCGCGACTGATTGCAGACGCGGTGCCTACGGTGTTGGGCGGCATGATCCAGGTGGGGTCACGCTTCGGGTCGCGTGCGGTGCGTGAGCTGCGGGCCCGGATCATCGCCGAGCACGGCATGCCGGGTGAGTTCGACGCCCTTCAAGAGGCTGCGGCGGGGCTGGTGTCGTTGTCGGCTCCAGTCGGCGATGAGTTGGGGATGTTCACCTATCGGCTGCTGACCGACGCGGTCGGCAAGGCAGTCCTCGAGGCGGCGATCGGGCCGGTGGCCAAGCCTGTGCCGCAGCCGGACGGTTCACCGGATCAGCGACCGGCTGCCGTGCGTCGGGCGCAAGCGTTGATTGAGGTATGCCGTCGGGCGACCGATGCCGGCACGGCGCTGCCCGGTGGGGTGAAGACCACGTTGATGGTCAACATGTCGCTGGCCGACCTCCAGACGGGTCTGCGGGCCGGGACGACGATCGGGTCCAGCGAGTCAGGCTCACTGCTCTCGGCCGGGGTGGTGCGTCGATTGGCGTGCAGCGCTGGGCTGGTGCCGGTGGTGTTGGGTGGGGCCAGCGAGCTGCTCGACGTGGGCCAGACCGTGCGATTGTTCACCAAGGGGTTGCTGAAGGCGCTGTGGCTGCGTGACGGCGGGTGCACCTTCCCCGGGTGTTCGATGCCGGCGCACTGGTGCGACGCCCACCACGTGCGGCACTGGCTCGATGGCGGCCGCACCGCGCTGCTCAACGCGGCGCTGCTGTGCGAGCGCCACCACACGGTGGTGCACCGCGACCGGCTCACGGCGACCGTCACGTCGACCGGCGTCACGTGGGACACGGCGTTCGGCAGCTACGACCGGACAACGCTGGGCAGGCCCACCCACTGGAACAGCCACGCATCGGGTGCGACGGATGGAAGCTGCGCTTCCGCAGCCAACGCCTGGCCCGGGTGAAGGGACAGGTCCCCGATGACGGCACAGCGGGGTGGAGTCTGCCGAGCCCTGGGGAGCGTGAGCACGGGTGGGCGATGAGCGGTCCCCGATGGGGTCCCGATGACGTCGCGCTTGTCGACCTCGGCGCCTTGTCGAGTCTGCCGTGCCCACCAAGCATGGAGAACGGGATCCCGGTCGGTCCACCATCCCCGGGCTCACAGCCCAGCGGGTGATCTGGGCACCTCGAGGGCGAGCGCGACCGGCACCGAGCCGCGTGGGGTGGTCAGGGCACCTCGGGGGCGAGCGCGACCGGTACCCAGCCGCGGACGGCGTTGATCAGCCACATCGAGCGCGGTGGCGTGAGATCAGCCAAGTGCACGACTCGCTCACGGATGACCCCGCCGGCGAGCAACTCGGCGCGCAGGGTCCCGGGCAGCAGCCCGGACGAATCGGGCGGGGTGACGAGCTCGCCGTCGATGTCGAGGACGAGGTTGCCGATGGTGAACTCGGTGATCTCTTCACGCTCGTTGTGGAGCAGCACGTCGAAGGGTTGGGCGACCCCCCGATAGTTGTCGAGCGCCCGGCGATAGGTCCCGCGCCGGGTTGTCTTGTGCCGGAGCCACGGATCGGACGAGTGCACCGCGGTCAGGGCCAGCCCCACAGGCCGAGTCGGGCCACCAGCGTCGAGGTGACCCGGCAGCTCACTCCAGCGTGCGCACTCCAGGCTCAGCTCGCCGGAGCCCTTGAGTAACAACCGAGCCCGCACGAGCGTCCGCTCGCCGGCCAATCCCTCGCCCGAGATCTCGGGGGCGCCGTGGTGACCCGGCCCGGCGACTGCCGGGCCTCGGGTCGCGTCACCGACGACGACACTGCCTGACCGCAACAACTCCGCAGCGCGAAGGCGATCGAAGGGCCACCCGAACCACTGCGCCGACGCGGCCATGCGGTCGAGGTGACGGTCCTCGAGCCACGCCACCCCGTCGCGCACGAGGACCGTTTCGACCAGCGCGAAGTCGCGCTGGGTCATGTCGAGCACGGCGGCTTTGGCGAGGGCCTCGGCATACTCGTCGCGTCCCTCGGAGTCCCAGACGACGCCACCGCCCACGTCGTAGCGAGCGGTCCCCACGACCAGGTCCGCACCTGAGCGGTCCTCGGGGGTAGGCTCCGTCGGATCGGACGCCTCGTGTCGAGCGGCCGCCCGAGGCCCCCGGTCGACGACCAGCGTGCGGATCGCCACATTGAAGGCCGCGGCTCCCCCTGGATAGACGACCCCGACGGCCCCGCAATAGACCCCGCGGGGGCGGTCCTCGAACTCGGCGATGAGCTTCATCGTCCGCACCTTGGGGGCGCCCGTGATCGACCCGCACGGAAAGAGCGCCCCGAAGATCCGCTCGACACCCAGCCCTGGCTCTCCCACACCGGTGACGGTCGAGGTCAACTGCCACACCGTCGGATAGGCCTCGACGTCGAACAACCGCGGCACCCGCACGGAGCCGGGCTCGCAGACCCGCGCCACGTCATTGCGCAGCAGGTCGACGATCATGAGGTTCTCGGCGAGGTCCTTGGCCGAGCCCCGCAGGGCGTCGGCCAGCGCCGCGTCCTCGGCGGCGTCGCGGGAGCGCCGCCGAGTGCCCTTCATCGGTCGCGTCACCAATTCGTTTCCGTCCCAGGCGAAGAAGAGCTCAGGCGACACCGACGCGACGCAATGTTCCCCCGTGTCGACATAGGCGAACCACCCGTCGCGCTGCGCCCGGCGCAGGTCCACCCACGCGCCGTAGGGGTCGCCGGCGAAGCGCGCCCGCAGCCGCATCGTGTGGTTGACCTGATAGGTGTCTCCCCGCGCGATGGCCGCCCGGATCGCGTCGATGGAGGCGGCATACGTCGCCTCGTCGGTCCCCGGCCGCCACACCGAGCAGGCGTATGCCGCGGGCTCGCGCAGGTGCCCATCGGGAAGCGGCGCGTCGTGGAGCCCGAACCACACGAGGGGCACCCCCGAGCCGCCCCGCGCCCGCATGGCCGGGTCGAAGGCCGCAGCGGCCTCGTAGGAGACGAAGCCCACGGCATAGCGTCCGGCGGCGCACTCGCGCTCGACGCGAGCGAGGGCGGCCCGGACCTCGGCGAGCTCGGACGTCGCCACGACATCGACCGGCGCGCCGAAGGCGAGCCGTCCCGAGGCACCCGGCGGCGCCCACGGGAAGTCGACGGAGGACTCCACGGCGGCCAAGGCTAGTGGCCGGGCGACGACTGTCCTGCGCAACGGCACGGCTGATCGCGGGGGTCACCCGAAGGCGGACCTTCCGGGGGCCGCGCCAGTCCAGCCCGAGCGCGTGGGCCTTGAGTGACGGCTTCGACGAAGGCGCCGAGCCGGCGGCGGGCCGGTGGATGAGCGCCGAGGCGTGCCACCGGCGCACTCGGGGCAGAATGGCCGGGTGCCCGATGTACCAACCCCTCCCAGCTCGCTCGGCCCGCACGTCGCCGCGCTGCTCAAGCGTGACGCCGCGGGGCTGGTCGCCGCGGTCGTCCAGCAGCACGACACCGGCGAAGTGCTCATGCTCGGCTGGATGGACGACGAGGCCCTGGCCCGCACCTTGACCAGCGGCCGGGTGACCTTCTGGTCGCGGTCGCGGGGTGAGTACTGGCGCAAGGGTGACACCTCAGGGCACGTCCAGCACGTGCGCTCGGTGGCATTGGACTGCGACGGCGACGCCCTGCTCGTGCGGGTCGACCAGGTCGGCGCGGCCTGCCACACCGGCGACCGGACCTGCTTCGACGCGCACCCCTTGCCGGTGGCGATCACGTCGGTGTCGAGCCCCGCCGCAGGAGGCAGCGATGAGTGACGTCCACGCCGAGCTCGACCTCGGGGCCACCTGGCCGTCGCTGCCGCTCTTCACCGAGCTGGCCCGCACGCGCCGGGTCATCCCCGTCGTGCGGCGGCTGCTCGCCGACGGTGAGACTCCGCTGGGGGTCTACCGCAAGCTCGCCAAGGGCGAGCCCGGCACCTTCCTGCTCGAGTCGGCCGAGCACGGGGGAGTGTGGTCGCGTTACTCGATCATCGGGGCGCACAGCGCGGCGACGCTCACCGAGCGCGACGGCCAGGCCCAGTGGATCGGTATGCCGCCCGTCGGGGTCCCGGTCGACGGCGACCCCACCGCTGCCGTCCGCGACACCGTCGCCGCTCTCGCGACCGAGCGCATCGCCGGCCTGCCGCCACTCACCGGCGGGATGGTGGGCGCGATCTCCTATGACGCCGTCCGCCGCTGGGAGCGGGTGCCCGACACCGGCCGCGACGAGCTCGATCTGCCCGAGCTCGCCATGGTCCTGGCCACCGACCTGGCCGTCCTCGACCACGCCGACGGGTCACTGCTGCTCATCGCCAACGCCGTCAACTACGACAACAGCGACGAGCGCGTCGAGTGGGCCTGGGCCGACGCCGTCGCCCGGGTCGACCGGATGACCGCTGAGCTGGCCGAGCCGGCTCCCTCGACGGTCGCGGTCGTCGAGCCGGTGCTGCTCGAGGCGACCAGCTCGCACACCCAAGAGCGCTATCACGACATGGTCGAGGCCTGCAAGGAGTCGATCCGCGCGGGGGATGCCTTCCAAATCGTTGTGTCGCAACGGTTTTCGATGCCGAGTCCGGGGGAGTCGCTCGACGTCTACCGAGCCCTGCGAGCCTCCAACCCCAGCCCCTACATGTACTTCGTGCGACTCCCACACCCCGACGGCACGGCATACGACATCGTCGGCTCGAGCCCCGAGGCGCTGATCAAGGTGACCGGTCGCCAGGCGATCACCCACCCGATCGCCGGGTCGCGGCCCCGTGGCAAGACCCCCGAGGACGACGTGCGGCTGGCCGACGACCTCGCGGCCGACCTCAAGGAGCGGGCCGAGCACGTCATGCTCGTCGATCTCTCCCGCAACGACCTGCAGCGCGTATGCCGGGCCGGCACCGTCGACACGGTCGAGTTCATGACGATCCGCCGTTACAGCCACATCATGCATCTGGAGTCGACGGTCGTCGGCGAGCTGCTGCCCGAGCGCACGGCATACGACGTGCTCGTCGCGACCTTCCCCGCGGGGACGCTGTCCGGCGCGCCCAAGCCCCGGGCGATGGCACTCATCGACGAATACGAGGGGCTGCGCCGGGGCATCTACGGGGGCGTCGTCGGCTACCTCGACTTCGCAGGAGACCTGGACATGGCCATCGCCATCCGCACGGCGATCATCCGCGAGGGGATCGCGCACGTGCAGGCCGGTGCCGGGATCGTCGCCGACTCGGTGCCGCAGTCGGAGTTCGAGGAGTGTCAGCACAAGGCCCGCGCGGTGCTGCGGGCCGTCCGTGCTGCGGCCGGGATGCGCGCCCCAGGAGTTCGAGCGTGACCAAGCGCTCGACCGTCCTCGCGGTGGGTCTGCCGCTGGGAGCCGTGTTGCTCGGCGTGACCCAACCATGGTTCTCCGGCACGGTCGCCGACGCGACCCTCGGGACGGCGCGCGTCACCGCCACCGGAGCTCAGGCGGCCCCCGGCGCGCTCGCCCTGGGGCTGGTCGTCGGTGCCGCGCTGCTCGCACTGATGACGAGCGGGCCCCGCGGACGGATCGTCGCCGGGGTGCTGCTCGTCGGCGCGTCGCTCGGGGCAGGGTGGGCCATCGCGGTCGCGCTG
>CAZLGB010000100.1:0-11787 GCA_964558825.1 uncultured Intrasporangiaceae bacterium | reverse complement strand
TGGCGGCGGCCTGCGGCGCTCCGGTCGCGGTGGCCGGCACGACGACCGATGGCTTGGGGCTCACCGGTCGCGGCGAGGGGATCGCCGCCCTGGCCACGGCCCTGGTGTATGCCGTGCCAGTGGACCAGGCGGGCCAGGCGGGCCAGGCGGCCCAGGCCGGCTCGCGGGCCTGAAGGCCGGCCGGGCATCAGGCGCAGGCATCGGCCACTCAGGCATCAGCCAACGCAGGCATCAGGCCCGGTAGAGCTGCGCGTCCATGACGGCCGGGCCGCCGGGAGGCACCAGCGGGGTGAAGCCCATCCGGTCGAGGACCTGGGTGCGCACGTCGATCCCCGGCGCGACCTCCGCCAGCTCCACTCCCTCGGGGGTGAGCCGGAAGACCGCCCGCTCGGTGACCCACAGCACCCGCTGGCCGCGGGCCACGGCCTGCGGACCCGAGAAGGTCACCTGGTCGACCTGCCGGACGAGCTTGGGCACGGCACCGGGCTGGTCGACGATGAGCCGTCCCTCGCCCGCGCGCACGCGCAACCCCTTGGCCTCGAAGGTCCCGCAGAAGACGACCGACCGGGCATTCGCGGCGATGTCCATGAAGCCTCCAGGCCCCACGGTCACCCCACCGAGCATCGACACGTTGACATTGCCCGAGGCGTCGAACTCCCCGAAGCCGAGGAAGGCCAGGTCCAGCCCGCCCCCGCCGTAGAAGTCGAACTGCGAGGGCCCGTGGATGTATGCCGTGGCGTTGCGCCCGAAGCCGAAGAGGCGCCCGGTCAGCAGGTCACCGCCATAGACCCCGTGCTCGATGGTCTGGTAGTAGCGACCGGTGTCACCGCGCTCGGACACGATCCGGGCGACGAGATCCGGCATACCGAAGCCGTAGTTGACGACCGCGTCCGCGCGTAGCTCGAGCGCTGCCCGCCGGGCCACCGCGATCCGCTCGGAGAAGGGCTCGTCCTCGCGGTCGGGCACCGGACCGCGCAATTCGCCGGTGAGAGTTGGGTCGTAGGCAACGTCATAGGTCGCTGACTGCTCAGGGTCGACGACGACGGCGTCGACCCAGGCGCCGGGGATGTGCACATCGCGGGCGGGGATGGTGCCGACATCGACGGCGGTGCGCACCTGGACGATGACCGTGCCGCCGCTGTTGTGGGCCGCGAGAGCGAGGTCGAACTGGTCGAGGTTGGCGCACTCCTGGCGGAGCGAGATGTTGCCGTCGGCATCGGCATACGAGCCGCGCAGCAGGGCGACGTGCACGGGGAAGGGGCGATAGCGCAGCACCTCGCGGCCGTCGATCTCGTGGACCTCGGTGAGCACGTCCCGGGCGGCGCTGTTCATCCGCCCACCTGCCTGGCGCGGGTCGACGAAGGTCTCCAGCCCGACGTGGGTGAACAGGCCCGGGCGGCCGGCGCCGATCTCGCGGTAGAGCTGGCCGATGACCCCGCCGGGCAGCACGTAGGCCTCGATGGCGTTGTCGGCGGCGAGCTGCTGCATCCGCGGCGACCACACCCAGTGGCCGCCGATCACCTTGCGCACCAAGCCTTCATGGGCGAAGCGGTTGAGTCCGCGCTCGGCCTTGTCACCGATGCCGAGGGCGTGCACGAGGGTGAGGTCGCGCGGGTGGCCGCCGGCGAGGAAGCGGCGCTCGACGGCGGCGAAGAGGCAGCTCGCCTCCATGAGCCCGCCGCCTCCGCCGATCAGCCCGACGGTTGCGCCGTCGGGGATGAGGGCCGCGGCCTGGTCCGCGGTGACGAACTTGTTGCGCGGCATACGTGCTCCTGGGGGTGAGGCTGAGGCTGGGGCTGAGGCCTGGCGAGGTGGAGTGCTCATGAGGGGCGCCGGCGACTCACGCGCCGATGTCCCACGTCTTGGCGCCGCCCTTGAGCACGCCGGCGGCGACGACGGTCCGGTGGATCTCGGAGGTGCCGTCGAAGATCCGATAGATGCGCGCGTCGCGATACATCCGCTCGACCGGGAAACCATGCGTATAGCCCGTGCCGCCGAAGACCTGCACGGCCCGATCGGCCACTCTCCCAAGGGTTTCCGCAGCGTCGACCTTGACCATCGAGATCCACGTGCGATAGTCCTCGCCCGCGTCGAGCGCCGCGGCTGCGCGGTGCAGCAGCAGCCGCGAGCGGTTGATCTCGATGGCCGAGTCGGCGAGCATCGCCTGGACGAGCTGGAACTGGCCGATGGGCTTGCCGAATTGCACACGCTGGTTGGCGTAGTCGGCCATATAGCCGAGCAGCCGCGAGGCCTTGCCGACCGCGCGAGCGCCGACCTGGGCCAGGCGCACCCGACCCAGGGCGGTGAGCGCGAGGCGCAGGCCATTGCCCTCGCCGCCGATGAGCGTGTCGGGCCCGAGACGCACGTCGTCGAAGAAGAGCTCGACATGTGAGGACCCGGCCAAGCCCATCATCTGCTGGTCCTGCCCGACTCGGACTCCCGGCAGCGCCTTGTCGACGAGGAAGAGGGAGATATGCCGTGGGCGCGCCTGCGGGTCGGTGACGGCCGAAACGACGAAGAAGTCGGAGAAGAGGCCGTCGCTGACGAAGTACTTGCCGCCATTGAGGATCCACCCGGCGTCGGGTCCCGAGCCATCGCGCATGGCGCGGGTGGCGATGCCGGCGGCGTCCGAGCCCGCCTGCGGCTCGGTGATGGCGATCGAGCAGGTCCGCTCGCCCCGGACCGTGGGCAGCAGCCAGCGCTCGCGCTGGTGCTCGTCGCCCTCGAGCAGCACCTCGTAGACGTTGCCAAACGCGCGCCGGATGAGGATGTCCTTGCAGTGGCCGAACTGCTCCTCGACGAGCATCGTCTCGACGGCGCTGAGCCCGCCGCCGCCGAACTGCTCAGGGATGTTCATCGCATAGAAGCCCAGATCGCGGGACTTCTCGAAGATGGCGCGGGCGGTCTCGGGGGCCAGCGCCCCGGTCGCCTCGATGTCGTCCTCGAGCGGGATGAGCTCGTCGTAGACGAATTGGCGGATGGTCCGCACGAGCATCCGTTGTTCCTGGGTGAGGGTGAAGTCCATGGACGTCTCCAGCCGCCGAAAGCGAACTAACTAGATCGTTAATAAGTGTCGCAGCTTGGCGCCTGTTGCACCAGCCCCTGGATCCTGGTCCGTGTGCCCCTCAGGACGCCCGGCACAGCTGCCCGAACCGGCGGGCCAGCGCTCCCCAGCTGTGGCGCAGCGCCGGCTCGGCGGCGGCGATGGCGGCCACGTGAGCGCCGACATCGACTCCCCGCAACTGGGGCGCGCCGTCGTCCTCGTGCATCCAGTCGGCGGCGATGCCCGGGCCGACCTCGGGATGCCATTGCACACCCCACACCGACGGGGCGAAGCGCGCGGCCTGCACCTCGCCCGTCGCGGCGCGAGCGAGCACGACGGCGTCCGCGGGCACGTCGGTGACGATGTCGTCGTTCCAGTGCACACCGACCGGACCGGGCTGCTGGCCCTCCGTCGCGGCGAGCGGGCCGGTCAGCGCATCGGTGATCGCGTCGGCCGTCCACTGCACCGGCAGCAGCCCGATCGAGCGCCCGCGCGGGTTGGGGGCGATCCGCCCGCCGAGGGCGACCGCCGCGAGCTGGTGCCCCAGGCAGATCCCCAGCGTGGGGACCTGCGCGGTGGCCGCGTCTCGAATGAGCGCGCGCACGCCCGGCAGCCAGGGGCATGCCGTGTCATCGCCCGCGCCCATCGAGCCGCCCAGCACGACGATCCCGGCGTATGCCGTGGGGTCGGTCGGCAGGGCGGGGCCGGCGCTGCCGGGCGCGGCGGCATACGGCCGGAAGACCTGCAGGCGGGCGCCCGCGGCGGCCAGCCAGTCACCGACCCAGCCGGCGGGACAGGAGGGTTGGTGCTCGATGACCGCGATCGCGCGGTGAGTCACTGGTGCGGCGCCGTCCCGGTCAACGGAGCCGGCGCCGGGCGTGGGTCGACTCACCCGGCCGGGCGGCGCGTCAGTGGGACGTGCTTGCGCGGCACCCTGGTCCCCGCCCCGGCCCCCTTGCCGCGCATCGAGGCGACCCCGGCCAGCCGCTGGATGGCCGCGACGTGACCACAGAAGGCATGCCGGCCGGGGTCGGTCATCGCGACGATCGTGAAGGTGCGGGCGCCCTCGCGGCGGCGCTGGCTCTCGACGTAGCCGACCGTCTCCAGCGCCTTGAGGTGCTTGGACAGGGCCGAGTCGGTGATGGAGAGGTTTTCGCGCAGCGTGGCGAACTCAGCCTCGACCACGGCGGCGAGCAGCCCGCAGAGCTGCAATCGGGTCCGCTCGTGGATGACCTCGTCGAACAGCGGGTAGGGCACGGCCCCGATCTTAGGGGCGACTTGCCTGGGGGGAAACCATCCGAACGGTCGATGACCTGGGCAAATACGGCTGTAGGCCAGGCAAGCCTTGCTTCGCCGACGCCTCGTGTCGTCTGCTATCTCGGAATAACGCCGTTACGAGGTCGAGGAGGGCCGGATGCCGCAGACGGTCAAGGGTGTGATCGCGCGGGCCAAGGGCGCGCCGGTCGAGCTCGTCGACATCCTCGTCCCCGACCCGGGGCCGGGCGAGGCGGTCGTCAAGGTCTCCGCCTGCGGGGTGTGCCACACCGACCTGCACTATCGCGAGGGCGGCATCAACGACGACTTCCCCTTCCTGCTCGGCCACGAGGCCGCCGGAGTGGTGGAGGCCGTCGGCCCCGGGGTCACCGAGGTGGCGCCCGGCGACTTCGTCATCCTCAACTGGCGGGCCGTGTGTGGCCAGTGCCGGGCCTGCCTCAAGGGCAAACCCTGGTATTGCTTCGCCACCCACAATGCCCGCCAGAAGATGTCCATCGCCTCCGGTGATGGGGCGGGCACCGAGCTGTCCCCGGCGCTGGGGATCGGCGCCTTCATCGAGAAGACCCTCGTCGCCGCTGGTCAGTGCACCAAGGTGACCGAGGCCGACGCGGGTGCCGTCGGGCTGCTGGGGTGCGGCGTCATGGCCGGCTTCGGCGCGGCGGTCAACACCGGGGGAGTCCATCGGGGGGACTCCGTCGCGGTGATCGGCTGCGGCGGCGTCGGCAATGCAGCGATCGCCGGCGCCAAGCTCGTCGGCGCGACGACGATCGTCGCCGTCGACGTCGATGACCGCAAGCTCGACGGCGCCCGCCATTTCGGGGCCACCCACACGGTCAACTCCCGGGAGACCGACCCGGTCGAGGCGATCCGCGCCCTCACCGGCGGGCACGGTGCCGATGTCGTCGTCGAGGCCGTCGGAGGGCCGGAGACCTACGAGCAGGCCTTCTATGCCCGTGACCTCGCCGGCACGGTCGTGCTCGTCGGGGTCCCCGCGCCGGACAAGCAGGTCACCCTCCCGATGATCGACATCTTCGGCCGGGGTGGGACGCTCAAGTCGAGCTGGTATGGCGACTGCCTGCCCTCGCGTGACTTCCCCATGCTCGTCGAGCTCTACCGCCAGGGCCGCTTCCCCCTCGAGGACTTCGTCTCCGAGCGCATCGGGTTGGGCGACGTCGAGGAGGCCTTCGCCAAGATGCACCGCGGCGAGGTGCTGCGCTCGGTCGTCGAGTTGTGAGCCGGGACTGACCAGCGATATGCCGCCTCCCGAGCACTCACCGACCCCGGCCGATCTGCCGGTGTCGGCGGGTGGCGTGCGCATCGAGCACCTCGTCACCTCGGGCACCTTCAGCCTCGACGGCGGCACCTGGGAGGTCGACAACAACGTGTGGATCGTCGGCGACGACCACGAGTGCGTCGTCATCGATGCTCCCCACTCGGCCGAGGCGATCCTCGCGGCAGTCGGGGACCGGCGCCTGCGTGCCGTGCTGTGCACCCATGCCCACGACGACCACATCAGTGCGCTCGCCGCGCTCTGCGACGCGACCGGCGCCGCGGCATACCTCCATCCCGCCGACCGCGTGCTGTGGGACCGCGTGCTGCCCGATCGCGCGCCCGACCGCGAGCTGTCCGACGGGCAGACGCTGCGGGTCGGCGACGTCGAGCTGACCGTGCGGCATACCCCTGGGCATGCGCCGGGGGCCTGTTGTTTCCACCTCGACGCGCTCGGGGTGCTGCTCTCCGGGGACACCCTCTTTGCGGGCGGACCCGGGGCGACCGGGAGGTCGTTCAGCGACTTCCCGACCATCATCGACTCGATCACCATGCGGTTGTTCGAGTTGCCGGACGAGACGGTCGTGCTCACGGGGCATGGGCCGACCACCTCGATCGGCTCGGAGAAGCCACACCTGGGGGAGTGGCTCGACAGAGGTCACTGAGGGATCGGTGAGCCGGCGTCTCGCCGGGGCGTGTCACCTAGATGTGGGGGAGTGACACGCCCCGGCGGTCCGTTTTTCCGCCTGCCGTGGGAGACCGCCCGACGTCGCCGGCCGCCCTGACCGAGGGGTCAGTCGCGACCGCGCAGCGCCGCCCGCAGATCGTTGACCTGGGCGTCACGGCTGGAGAGGGGCGCCAACCGGTAGGCCCGCTCGATCGTCGCGAGGATCGAGGTCGTGTCGTAGACGGTGTGATCCACTCCCGAGCGCTCGAAGCGCGCCGACACGAGCAACGCCGGGATGCGGGTGCCGGGGCCCCACTTGTCGACCGTGGGCGGAGCCACGTGGTCGGCCTGGCCACCGAACTCGTCATAAGTGACGACGACGAGGGTCGTCTCCGCGTCGGGCCCGGCGAGGATCGTCTGCAGCAGGTCGACCAGGTGGCTCGAGCCGTTGGGCTCGCTGGCATAGCCGGGGTGCTCGTTCTCCACGCCATAGGGCTTGACGAAGGAGACCGCGGGCAGGGTGCCGGCGCTCGCCGCCGCGAGGAAGGCCGTCTCGTCCTTGAGGTGCTCACGCCCGGGCTGGCCGGGGGCGTAGGCCGCGAAGTAGTTGAACGGCTGGTGGTGGAATTGGAAGGTCTTGCCCGGGGTGCCGGCGTTGGCCGCGTCCCAGCCGCCGGAGTACCAGGCCCAGCTCACGCCGGCTGCGCTCATTCGGTCACCGATGTTGGGGTATGCCGTGTCGTCGATGAGCGGCAGCCGCGCGCCTCCGCCAAAGGGCGCTGAAGAGGGCTGGATGGTGTTGACGGCATAGTTGCCGCACGCGGCGACCGGGTCGTTGCCGCCACCCGGACACACCTGGGTGAGCTGCTTGTCGACCAGGCCGGTGGCCGTCGGGGTGTAGAGCGGCGCAGCGCCCGGCATGCCGTTGCTGTCGATCACCGAGTTGAGCGCTCCCGACGGCGTGGCCGTGCCGATCGACGTGTCGAGCGGGGCGCGTGCCGAGATGAGGAACTGGTGGTTGAGGAAGGACCCGCCGAAGGCCGCCTGGAAGAAGCGGTCGGCGATGACGTAATGGGGCGCGCCGGCGCCGTGCAGGTATTGGTAGATCGGCAGCGACTGGGTGTTGTAGCGACCCAGTGACAGCCCGACGGCGTCCGAGGCGTTGACATAGCGGTCGAGCTTGCCGCCGTCGAGCTGGTATTGCTCCTGGTAGAAGCGGTGGACGAGGTCACGGGTGCAGCCGCCCGCCAGGCCGCTGCCGGCGAGCACGCCGTTGGGGGCGAAGACGCCCTCGGCCGGGCAGGTGGTCGCCGTCGCCGAGATGTAGTCGTCGATGGTGAAGGCCCGGTTGGGGAAGGCGCTGCTGATGCCGTGGGCCGCGTCGGTGCAGGTCGTCGCGAGCGGGCTCGGCGAGGTGAGGTTGACGTCGTTCTGCGCGAGGCAGGTGTATGCCGTGCCGTGCTGGTCGACCTGCATGGCGGCGGGGGCGTTGTCGATGCGATCCGCGCCGACCTGGCCCCACCCGGCATACAGGCTGTCGAAGGAGTGATTCTCCTCGTAGATGACGACGAGGTGTTTGTAGCCGGCGAGCGGATTGCCCTGCTGGCTGGCCCTCGCCCTGGCGTCGTCGCCGCGACCGTCGGCGGCTGCCGCGCTGGCGCAGCCCCAGGTCGTGAGCGCGAGGACCGCGGTGGCGGCGGCAGCTCGGGTGAAGGTGATCCGGCGGGTGGTGCGCATGCATTGCCTCCTGACGTCGTGGTGCAGGTGGACCGTGCGGCAGTCGGGCCTCCCCCCGGAAGGCCACTGGTGAATCGTGCGACGCTCGGGCGTGGTGCGCAACCGCAAACGGTGGCGGCCGGCCATGCCCACCGATTCTTGGCTCGGCGGTCGGTTAGCGCGGCGGCGGGGTGAGCAGGGTGGCCTCCGGTGTGGTCGAGCGCTCGCACGGCATCGGCGCGAGCGGCTCGGGGTATGCCGTGACCGCGACATAGAGCGTGTAGCCGGGTCGGTCGAGGGCTGCCCGGGCGGCCAGCCGGCAACTCGTCGGCCACCCGCGCACGGCATAGACGGGCGTGCCGGGGGCGAGAAAGGCGGCATCGCGGTCCCCGGGGGCCTCGGTCGGCTGCCGCTGGGTCAACTCGTTGAGGGTGCTGAAGGCGCAGCGCACGGTGAAGGCCACGGGGCCGAGGTCGGTGGCGGTGACCGTGGGCAGGCCCCAGGCGGCATACACCCCGGCGTTGGTGAACTCGCGACCCTGCCAGCGCACGAAGTCGACATAGTCGATGGCCGCGTGCTCGCCCTGCGGTCCCGGCGCGGGCATGACCGGGCACTCGCCGGCCGGGCCGGCGGTGCGACTGACTGCCGGCGTCGGAATGGGTGTCGTGGAGGCCGGTGCCGTGGCGGCGCCGGGTTGGGGGATCGCGCCGCACCCCCCGAGGCCGACCGCGAGGGAGGCGACGGTGGCGAGCCCCACGGCACGCAGCGGCTGGCGCCGTCCTTGCTCCGACCGGTGGCCCATGCCCCATTCAACCGTCGTGACCCCCCTGCGGGTTGGCGCCCAGCCCTGGGGAATTGGCCAACCCCCGAGCCCCAGGCCGGAGAGGGGCTCGTGAGGTATGCCGGGGGGTAGCGTCGCCCCTGTGGCACGCGCAGGGGGAGCACTCGGGCGGCCGTTCTGGACCGTGTGGACGGCGGGCGTCGTCTCCTTCGCCGGCGACGGGGTGATCGCCGGCTCGTTGCCGTTGCTCACGGTGAGCCTCACCACCGACCCGCGGATCGTGGCGCTGGTCGACGCGAGCTTCATGCTCGGCTGGCTGCTGCTCGGGCTGGTCTCCGGAGTCGTCGTCGACCGGGTCGATCGGCTCACCCTCATGTCAGGGGTCGACCTCGTGCGGGCGGTGGCCACGGCGGGCTTTGCGTGGCTCGTCGTGTCCGGCCAGGTCGGCGTGCCGGTCCTGCTCGGCTGGGCGCTCGCGCTCGGGCTGGCCTCGCCCTTCTTCGACAACGCCCACTCTGCGCTGATCCCCGACCTCGTCGCGGACGAGCAGATCGAGCGGGCCAACTCCCTCGGCCAGTCCGCCATGCTGCTGACGACCTCGCTGGTCGGGCCGCCGATCGGGGCGGCGCTCTTCGGCGCGGCTGGGGCTGCGCCCTTCGTCATCGACGCGGTGAGCTTCGCCGGGTCCGCCGTGCTGTTGTGGCTGCTCGTGGCTCGGTGGGGGCGTCGCCGCGCGGCCGTCGCGCACTCGGCGAGCCGCTCGGCCGGGACTGGCCCCGGGCCGCTGCGCATGCTGCGGGAGGGCGCGGCATACCTCTGGGCGGACCGGACCCTGCGCACCCTCGCCATCGCCGTCGGGATCGTCAACGCGGTCGTCGGCGGGGTCACGGCGATCTTCGTCCTCTATGTCACCGAGCAGATGGGACTGCCGGGCACGGCATACGGCCTCCTGCTGGCCGTGCTGGCCGTGGGTGGGCTGCTCGCCGCGCTTGCGACGCCCCGGCTCGTGCGTCGGCTCGGGCCGCGGCGGTGCGCGACGGGTGCCCTCTTCGTCTTCGCGGCGGTCGTCATCGGGCTGGGGCTGTCGGCATGGGTCCCCGCCGTGGTCGTCGCGCTGCTGGTGGGCGGCGCCAGCAGCGTCGTGTGGGACGTCACGACGATCTCTTATCGCCAGCGGGTGGTCCCGGCCGAGTTGCTCGGGCGGGTCACCGCGATCTATCGCACGGTCGCCTTCTTCGGTATGCCGGCCGGCGCCGTCCTGATCGGGCAGCTCGCCCATGCGTGGGGGACCCCGCGGGCCTATGTCGCCGGCGGCCTCGCGCTACTCGCCGGCGCGCTCTGGACGGCCCCTCGTGTCGCGGCGATGAGCCGGAGCGACGCGGCGAGCTGACGTCGGACCGGCGCCTGGGCGGGCGCCAACTAGACTGCGCGGCGTGACCTTGCGCTTGTTCGACACCGCAACCCGCAGCCTGCGGGACTTCCGCCCGCTGCAGGACGGCAAGGTCGGCATGTACATCTGCGGGCTGACCACCCAGGGGGCTCCGCACATCGGGCATGTGCGCTTCGCCGTCGCCTTCGACATCCTGCGCCGGTGGCTCACCGTCGGGCACGGTTTCGACGTCACGCTCGTGCGCAATGTCACCGACATCGACGACAAGATCCTCCGCAAGGCCACCGAGGCCGGTCAGCCGTGGTGGGCGTGGAGCTATCGCCACGAGCGGGCGACGAGCCAGGCGCTCGAGCTGCTCGGGGTGCTCCCGGCGACCTATGAGCCGCGCGCGACTGGCCACATCGTCGAGATGGTCGAGCTCATGGACACGCTCGTCGACAAGGGCCATGCGTATGCCGCCGCCGACGGCAGCGGCGACGTCTACTTTGACGTGCGCTCATGGCCCGAATACGGCTCTCTGACAGGGCAATCCGTCGATGACATGGCCCCCGCTGAGGACGCCGACCCGCGCGGTAAGCGCGACCCCCGTGACTTCGCGCTCTGGAAGGGACACAAGACCGACGAGCCGGCCGATGCACAATGGCCCACACACTTCGGAGCCGGGCGCCCCGGGTGGCACCTCGAGTGCTCGGCCATGGCGCGGCGCTATCTCGGTGACAGCTTCGACATCCACGGCGGCGGCATCGACCTGCGCTTCCCCCACCACGAAAACGAGCAGGCCCAATCTCGCGCTGCCGGACTGGGATTCGCCAACTACTGGCTGCACAACGCGTGGGTGACGGTCAAGAACCAGAAGATGGGCAAGTCGCTGGGCAACGCCCTGGAGATCCACGTGCTGACCCAGGTGGCTCGACCGCTGGCGGTTCGCTACTACCTGTCCGCTGCCCACTATCGGTCGATGATCGAATACCACGAGGGCTCGTTGCGCGAGGCCGAGGCGGCCGTCGACCGGATCGAGGGCTTCCTCGACCGAGTCGCTCGGTCCCGGTCCATCGACGGCGCAACCGGTGTGCTGCCGGAGGACTTCCGGGCGGCCATGGACGACGATCTCAATGTCTCGGGTGCGCTGGCCGTCGTCCACGACACCGTGCGGGCGGGCAACACGGCGCTGGACGAGGGCGACCTCAATGCCGCAGTCGCCGCGGCCACGGCGGTGGTGGCGATGACCGACATCCTCGGGGTCAACCCGCTGGCGGCGCAGTGGTCCGGCGCCACCGGAGCGGCCGGCGACGCCGCTGCTGGCGCCGCCCTCGACGCTCTCGTGCGCGACCGCCTTGAGGCGCGCCAAAACGCCCGTGCCGCAAGGGATTTCGCGGCAGCTGACGCGATTCGTGATGCGCTGGCAGCAGCTGGCGTCCTCGTCGAGGACACGCCAACCGGAGCTCGTTGGACAGTGGGCAGGGGCTGACATGGCCGGCAATTCACAACGCCGTGGCGCGGTGCGCAAGGGCGGCAAGAAGCCTGCCGCCGGCTCGGGCGGCCAGGGCCGCCAGGCTCTCGAGGGTCGGGGCCCGACCCCCAGGGCGGCCGACCGCGAGGGACATCCGGCTCAGCGCCGGGCGCGGGCGGCGTCCCGAGGTGGGTCG
>CAZLGB010000099.1:0-11836 GCA_964558825.1 uncultured Intrasporangiaceae bacterium | reverse complement strand
GGCGACCGCCGCCTCGGCCACCGCGGCGGCGGCGTCGACCGCGAGGTCCGCACAGGGGGCGAACCGCCCGAAGATGCCGTCCTGCCAGGTCGTCTGGTTGGCGCCCGTGCCGCGCAGCGCCGCGGGGCGGTCGGCCGACACGACGACGACCCGCCGGCCGCCGTGGTGGGCCTCCATGACGGCGGGGAGCAGATTGCCGACCGCGGTGCCCGAGGTCGTGACGACGGCGACGGGGTGGCGGCTGCCCATCGTCAACCCGAGCGCGAGGAAGCCCGCCGTCCGCTCGTCGATGCGCACGTGCAGCCGCAGGTCGCCGGCTGCGTCCGCCGCGAAAAGCGCGAGCGCCAGCGGGGCCGAGCGAGATCCGGGGGCGAGCACGACATCACGGACCCCGGCGGCGGCGAGGGCGCGCAGCAGATGGGTGGCGCGCGCTGAGGCGGTCACCACGGCGTCCCTCCCCAGGCCGTCCACGGATGCGAGTATGCCGGGCGGCGGCCTAGCGCCCGCTCAAGGCGTCGCGCATCGGCACGAACTTCGCGTCGGCCTCGGCGACCTCGGCCTCCGGCACCGAGCCGGCGACGATGCCGCAGCCGGCGAAGATCCGCAGCGTGCGGCCCTCGCGGTCGCCCGGCAGATAGCACCCGGAGCGCAGCGCAATGCCCCACTCGCCGTCGCCGGAGGCGTCGAGCCAGCCGACGGGGCCGGCATACCGACCGCGGTCCATGCCCTCGAGCTCGGCGATGACCTCGACCGCTCGGTCGGTGGGCGTGCCCCCGACGGCAGCCGAGGGGTGCAGCGCCGCCGCGAGGGCCAGCGACGACGCCGAGTCGGCGGCGACGCCGGTGACATCGGTGGCCAGGTGCATGACATTGGCCAGGTGCAGGACGAAGGGGGACTCGGGCAGGTTCATCGACGAGCAGTGCGGGGCCAGGGCGTCGGCGACCGAGCGGACCGCGTATTCGTGCTCCTCGAGGTCCTTGCTCGAGCGGGCCAGCGAGGCGGCCAGCGAGAGGTCCTTGCCGTCGTCGCCGGTGCGCCGGATGGTCCCGGCCAGCACCCGTGAGGTGACCAGGCCGCGCTCGCGGCGCACGAGCAGCTCCGGGGTGGCCCCGAGCATCCCGTCAACGCTGAAGACCCAGGTGGTGTCGTAGCGCTCGGCCAGCGCTCGCAGCACCCAGCGCGGATCGACCGGCTCGGCGGCCTGGACGAGCAGGTCGCGGGCCAGCACGACCTTGTCGAGGTCGCCGGCGGTGATCCGCTCGACGGCCTCGGCGACGCGGATCTCCCACTCGGCGCTCGAGAGGGCGCCGTCGGCGAAGCTCACGCCTTGTGGCGCAGCCGGATCGGAGCCGGCGGCGAGCTCCGGGGTCGGCCCCGGGCCGGTGCCGATCGTCGTCACCCACCAGCGCTCGCCGCGGTGTCCGACGACGACGCTGGGGACGATGAGGCTGGCCCGATCGGCGGAGTCGTCGGCGAAGGGCAGGCTGGCAAAGCACACCGGGCCGGTGCCCGGCATACCGAGCTCGTCGCGCACGACCGCATGCGCGGCCGTCTCGCGCCACCACTCGTCGGCGTCGGCGAAACGGTCGGGACCGCTGGTGTGGTGGACCGCCGCGCGGCCCCAGCCGACCAGGCCCTCACCACGGCGGACCCAGCTGAGCACCCCGCGCGGGTCGCGCACGTGCGGCAGCAACGGCAGCAGCGGCACGCCGGGGTCATCGATCTCGACGGTGCGCACGACGAGCGGCGCGCCGATGGTGGCGGTCGCGGCAGGCTCGGGCAGCACGGACATCGAGGGTCAATGCTAGGCCCCGTCCGGCGGTGGGTATGCCGGGCACCCTGTTTCGCGTGTCACGCGCCCAGCCCTGCAGGCCCGCCCGGCCGGGGGACGCCGCCCGCCCTCGGGGGGTCCGCCGGCTCGGACCAGCCCGGGGATGCGGGAGGATGGGGCCCATGACCCGAGCCGATCTGGACAAGGCGCCCGCCGAGGTCGCGTCGATGTTCGACACCGTGGCCGAGCGCTACGACCTCACCAATGACGTGCTGTCCATGGGTCAGGACCGGCTCTGGCGGCGGGCGACGACCCGGGCCGTGGCGGCTGTCGCCGGCGAGACCGTGCTGGATATCGCGGCCGGGACCGGCACGAGCTCCGAGCCTTTCGCCGACGCGGGCGTGCTCGTCGTGCCGGCCGATTTCAGCCTCGGGATGCTGCGCGTCGGTCACCGTCGCCGCCCCGACCTCGCCTTCACGGCGGCCGACGCGACCCGGCTGCCGTTCGCCGATGCGTCCTTCGACGCGGTGACGATGAGCTTCGGGTTGCGCAATGTCGTCGACGTCGAGGGCGCGCTGCGCGAGTTCGCCCGGGTGACCAAGCCCGGCGGACGCCTGGTGATCTGCGAGTTCAGCCAGCCGGTGTGGGGGCCCTTCCGCGCGGCATACATGAGCTATCTGTTGGGGGCCCTGCCGGCCATCGCCAGGCGCACCTCGAGCAACCCCGATTCCTACGTCTACCTCGCCGAGTCGATCCGGGCGTGGCCCGACCAGCGCGGGCTGGCCGACCGGATGCAGGCCGCCGGCTGGAGCGGCGTCCAGTGGCGCAACCTCACGGGCGGCATCGTCGCGCTGCACCGCGGCACCCGGCCGGAGTAATCGCCTCCCGGCGGCGGGCTCGCCTCCGTTAGCTCGCCTCGCCGCCCTCGGCCGGCCCGTTGACGAGGATCCGCTGCGGCATACCCCGCTGCTGCTTGTCGATGACGACGAGCGAGTCGTAGACGTGGATCCCGCTGATCCACTCGCGTGCCGGCGAGCGGGTGTCGCGGCGGTAGTACCAGCCGTGCATGTCGTCGATGAGCGACTTGACCAGGTCGATCCCCGTGCCCCGCCGGCGCCACCCGCCGTCGTAGCTCCGCGGCCAATAGCTCGTGTGCAGGTCCTCGATCGCATAGACGCCACCCGGGCGCACCGCCGGGAAGAGCTGCTCGAAGCTCGTCCGTTGATGCTTGCCCACGTGCGACCCGTCGTCCAGCACGATGTCGAAGGGCCCGAACTCGGCCACGACGCTCGCGAGGAAGGCCGGATCGTCCTGGCTGCCGATCCGCACGTGATTGGGGGCGGTCACCCGCTCCGCGCACCCCGGGTCGATGTCGATCCCGACGATGGTCGCGTCCGGCCCGAAATAGCGTCGCCACAAGTCCAAGGACCCGCCCCGGAAGACGCCGATCTCGAGCATCCGCACCGGCGTGCCGCGATAGGCGCCGAAGTGCTGCTGGTATGCCGCGAGGTAGTGGATCCACTTGTCGACCGGCCGACCGGTGTTGCCGAAGAACTCGCGCTCGAGGTCGGTCTCGGCGGCAGCGAGCAGCCGCGGCGCCTCAGCCGACGGCACGGTGAACTCTCCCTCGGGGGCGGGACCGGTGCGGGCCAGCCACCACAACACCGCGGGGAGGCGACGCGCGCCCACACCGCGCAGCTCCCCGACTCGTGTGCCGAGCCCCAGCAGCCCACGCCCCGGCATCGCCGTCTCCCTCCGCCGGATGACGTGCCCTGGCGGCCCGCCGTCGCGGTCAGGCTACGGCAGCCGCTCGTATGCCGCGACGATCCTGGGCGGGTGCGTCCACCCCCTAGACTGGCGAAGTTCGTGCCAGTCTTCACAAGCGCTCTCCGCCGGCCCGATCGGCGAGGGCGCGACCACTTTGCACCGAGGGCCTGACAGTGACCACCGCAGCAGCGGCCGAGACGATCGACGCCGATGTCGTCGTCGTCGGCGCCGGTCCCGGAGGCAGCGCGACGGCGGCATACCTCGCCATGCACGGCGCCGACGTCGTGCTGCTCGACAAGGCGACCTTCCCCCGCGACAAGATCTGCGGCGACGGGCTCACCCCGCGCGCGGTCCGCGAGTTGGTGCGGCTGGGCGTCGACACGACCGGCTGGGCGCGCACTCGCGGCCTGCGCATCCTCGGCGGCGGCCAGCACTTCACCCTCGACTGGCCGAGCACCGGCAGCTTCCCGGGGCATGGGCTCGTGCGCACCCGGCGTCAGCTCGACGAGACGCTCGCCCGGCACGCCGTCGCCAAGGGGGCCCACCTCATCGAGGGGGCCAGCGTCACCGCGCCGCTGCAGGACGCCGCCGGACGGGTCACCGGCGTGAGCGCCAAGCGGGTCGACGCCAACGGCCGCGCCACCGGCGGCCGGCTCACCGTCAACGCCAAGGTCGTCGTCGCCTCCGACGGTGTCTCCAGCCGGCTCGCGACGGCCGTCGGCCGCGAGAAGCGCGAGGACCGGGTCATGGGCGTCGCGGTGCGCGCCTATTACACGACCCCCCGCCAGGACGACTACCTCGAGAGCCACCTCGAGCTGTGGACCACCGACGACACCGGCGCTCGCATGCTCATGCCCGGGTATGGCTGGATCTTCCCGCTCGAGGGGGGCCGCGCCAATGTCGGGCTGGGCATCCTCGACACGAGCAGCGCCTTCGGCAAGACCGACTACAAGGACGTCCAGCGTCGCTGGGTCGACACCCTCGCCGAGCGCTGGTCGCTCACCCTCGACGAGTCCGGCGGCCCGATCCGTGGCGCCGCCTTGCCGATGGGCTTCAACCGCACCCCGTTGTATGCCGATGGCTTACTGCTCGTGGGCGACGCGGCGGGCATGGTCAACCCCTTCAACGGCGAGGGCATCGACTATGCCCTCGAGGCCGGACGGGTCAGCGCCGACGTCATCACCCAGGCCCTTGCTCGCTCGGGCGACGCCGCGCGCGAGCGGGCGTTGACGGCATACCCGAGCATCATGAAGGCCGAGCTGGGGGGCTACTTCACCCTGGGACGCTGGTTCGCCCACGCCATCGGCAACCCCGAGGTCATGCGCCTGGCGACGAAGTACGGCCTGCCCCGCCGGCGGCTCATGCGGCTGCTGCTCAAGATCATGGCCAATCTCCCCGAGGAGCACGGCGGCAAACTGGACGACCGCCTCGTGCGCACCCTCTCCACTCTGGCTCCGGATGCGTGAGGCCATGTCAAACGCCCCCGTCAGCGCGGCCGTTCCCGGGCGCCTCGTCCACCCCCCTAGGATGGGTGAGAGCCTCAATCACACCCCTGGAAAGCGAGCGAACGGATGAGTGAGTCCTACGTTCCGCTGTTGTTCCTCATCGGCCTCGGAGCAGCCTTCGCGCTGGTCTCCGTGGGGATCTCGCTCATCGTCGGGCCCAAGCGCTACAACCGCGCCAAGGTCGACGCCTACGAGTGCGGGATCCAGCCGACGCCACACGCCCAGGGCGGTGGTCGAGTGCCGATCAAGTACTACCTGACGGCCATGCTCTTCATCATCTTCGACATCGAGTCGGTGTTCCTCTACCCCTTCGCGGTGGCCTTCAACAACCTCGGCCTGTTCGCGGTCGTCGAGATGATCCTGTTCATCGTCACGGTCTTCGTCGCCTACGCCTACGTGTGGCGTCGCGGCGGCCTCGAGTGGGACTGAGGAAGGACGCCCATGGGTCTGGAAGAGCAACTCCCGCAAGGGATTCTGCTGACCACCGTCGAGCTGTTGGCCGGCTACATGCGCAAGGCCTCGATCTGGCCGGCGACCTTCGGCCTGGCCTGCTGCGCCATCGAGATGATGGCCGTCGGCACGCCTGACTACGACATCGCCCGCTTCGGCATGGAGCGCTTCTCGGCGACCCCCAAGCAGGCCGACCTGATGATCGTCGCCGGCCGGGTGAGCCAGAAGATGGCCCCGATCGTCCGCCAGGTCTACGACCAGATGCCCGAGCCCAAGTGGGTCATCGCCATGGGCGTCTGCGCGAGCTCGGGTGGCATGTTCAACAACTACGCGATCGTCCAGGGCGTCGACCACATCGTGCCGGTCGACATCTATCTGCCCGGCTGTCCGCCCCGCCCCGAGATGCTGCTCAACGCGATCATCAAGCTGCACGAGCAGATCGAGCACATGCCGCTCGGCGCCAACCGCGTCGCGGCCGCCAAGGCGGCCGAGCAGGCTGCCCTGGCCGCCGTGCCGACCAGCCAGATGAAGGGCCTGTTGGCCGGCGGCAACGGAGGCCAGGCATGAGCGACGAGCAGACCCTCCAGCCGGCAGACGACACCGCTGCGAGTATGCCGTCCGCCCCCGAGCCGGTGGTCGTCGGAGAGCGCCGCGGCATGTTCGGCGCCACGGCCGGCCAGGACACGACCGGCTACGGCGGTCTGGTGGTTCCCACCCTCATGCCGGGCGCCTCGGCCCGTCCCTACGGCGGTTGGTATGACCAGCTCGTTGACGACCTCGCCCGAGCGCTCGACGGCGTGGGCACGGCATACGCCGATGCGGTCGAGTCGGTGATCGTCGATCGCGGCGAGCTGACCCTCATGGTCGCCCGCGAGCACCTGCCGGTCGTCGCCCAGGTGCTGCGCGACGATGCGGCGCTGCGCTTCGAGATCTGCACAGGGGTGTCGGGTGTCCACTACCCCGGCGAGGCCGGGCGAGAGCTGCACGCCGTCTATCACCTGCTGTCGATCACCCACGGCAGCAAGCGGATTCGCGTCGAGGCGACTTGCCCCGACGCCGACCCGCACATCCCGTCGATCGTGTCGACCTATCCGGCCAACACGTGGCACGAGCGCGAGACGTGGGACATGTTCGGCATCGTCTTCGACGGCCACCCGGCCCTCACCCGCATCCTCATGCCCGACGACTGGCCGGGCCACCCGCAGCGCAAGGACTACCCGCTGGGCGGCATCCCGGTCGAATACAAGGGCGCCACCGTGCCGCCGGCCGACGAGCGGAGGGCATTCAACTGATGAGCGAGTACCAGACCTCCATGGCTGCCGAGGAGATGCCGACCGCGACCTTCGGAGCGGCACCCGATGACGCCGACGCCCGTGAGTTCACCGTCGGCCAGGCCGGCGACTGGGACGACCTCGTCGACGAGACGACTGCGCTGCACGAGGAGCGCATCGTCGTCAACATGGGCCCCCAGCACCCGTCGACGCACGGCGTGCTGCGGCTCATCCTCGAGCTCGACGGCGAGACGGTCACCGAGACCCGCGCGGGGATCGGCTACTTGCACACCGGCATCGAAAAGAACATGGAGTTCCGCACCTGGGTGCAGGGGGTCACCTTCTGCACCCGGATGGACTACCTCACCCCGATGTTCCAGGAGACCGCTTACTGCCTGGCGATCGAAAAGCTGCTCGGCGTCACCGACCAGGTCCCCTCGCGGGCCTCGGAGATCCGGGTGCTCATGATGGAGCTCACCCGCATCTCCTCCCACCTCGTGTGCGTCGGCACCGGCGGCATGGAGATGGGTGCGACGACGGTCATGACCATCGGCTTCCGTGAGCGCGAGCGCGTCTTCCAGATCATCGAGATGATCACCGGCCTGCGGATGAACAACGCCTACATCCGCCCCGGTGGCGTCGCCCAGGACCTGCCTCCGGGCGCCATCGACAAGATCCGCGAGCTGGTCCCCGAGATCCGCCGTGGCGTCCGCGAGCTCGAGCTGCTCGTCAACGAGGCACCGATCGTCAAGGGCCGCATGGTCGATGTCGGCTATCTCGACCTGGCCGGTTGCATGGCTCTGGGCATCACCGGACCGGTGCTGCGCTCGGCCGGGCTGCCCCACGACCTGCGCAAGGCCGACCCCTACTGCGGTTACGAGACCTACGACTTCGACGTCATCACCCGTGACACGGCCGACTCCTACGGCCGACTGCGCGTGCGCCTCGACGAGATGTACCAATCGTTGCGGATCGTCGAGCAGTGCGCCGACCGGCTGCAGGCCAGTGCCGGCCAGCCGGTCATGGTCGAGGACAAGAAGATCGCCTGGCCGGCCCAGCTGGCCATCGGCGGCGACGGCATGGGCAACAGCCTCGACCACATCCGCGAGATCATGGGCGAGTCGATGGAGTCGCTCATCCATCACTTCAAGCTCGTCACCGAGGGCTTCCGGGTGCCGGCCGGTCAGGTCTACGTCGCCGTCGAGAGCGCCAAGGGCGAGCTCGGCTGCCACCTCGTCTCCGACGGCGGCACACGCCCCTATCGCGCGCACTTCCGCGACCCCTCGTTCAACAACCTGCAGGCGACCTCGATCATGTGCGAAGGCGGCCAGCTCGGCGACGTCATCGTCGCGGTCGCCTCGATCGACCCGGTGATGGGAGGGGTGGACCGCTGATGTCGCACGCAGACGCATCGGGATACCTGCACGTCAGTGCCGAGAGCAAGGCCCCCTACGACGAGGCGACGCTGACCCAGCTGCACGCCGACGCGCAGGCCGTCATCGCCCGCTATCCGCAGCCGCGCTCGGCGCTGCTGCCGCTGCTGCACCTCGTCCAGTCGGTCGACGGCTATGTCACCGGGCGCGGCATCGAGTTCTGCGCTCAGGTGCTCGACCTGACGACCGCCGAGGTCAGCGGGGTGGCGACCTTCTACACCCAGTACAAGCGCCACCCCAACGGCGATTACACGCTCGGCGTCTGCACCAACACGCTGTGCGCGATCATGGGCGGCGACGCGATCTGGGAGGCCGTCTCCGAGCACCTCGGCATCGGCCACGACGAGACGACCGCCGACGGCAAGATCACCCTCGAGCGCATCGAGTGCAATGCGGCCTGCGACTACGCCCCCGTGGTGATGACCAACTGGGAGTTCTTCGACAACCAGACCCCGGACTCGACGATCGCCCTCGCCGATGCGCTGCGCGCCGGGCAGGACGTCAAGCCCTCCCGCGGCCCCGACAAGGTCTGCACCTTCAAGGAGGTCTCGCGGGTGCTCGCCGGCTTCCTCGACGGCCGCGCCGACGAGGGCCCGGCCGCTGGTCCGGCCTCCCTGCTCGGGCTGCGCATCGCCCAGGAGCGCGGCTGGACCGCCCCCGAGGCGCCGGCGGCTCCTGCCGCTGCTCCCGCTGCTGGGAAGGGGTCTTCCAAGTGACCGACTTGACCCCGATCCTCACCGCCAACTGGGGTGACGCCACGCCCTGGACGCTCACGGCATACGAGCAGGGCGGGGGGTATGCCGCGCTGCGCAAGGCCGCGGGCATGGAGCCCGCCGACATCCTCGCCGCCGTCAAGGCCAGCGAGATCCGCGGCCGCGGTGGCGCCGGCTTCCCGACCGGCATGAAGTGGTCGTTCATGTCCCCGCCCGACGGCGGTGCGCGCTATCTCGTCGTCAACGCCGACGAGTCCGAGCCGGGGACGTGCAAGGACATCCCGCTGATGATGGCCAACCCGCACGTGCTCATCGAGGGCGTCATCATCTCCTCGATGGCCATCGGCTGCGAGCACGCCTTCATCTACCTGCGCGGCGAGGTCGTCCACGTCTATCGGCGGCTGCTGCGCGCCGTCGAGGAGGCCCGCGCCGCGGGTCACCTCGGCACCGATGTCCACGGCTCCGGCCGGGCGGTCGACATCACCGTCCACGCGGGTGCCGGCGCCTACATCTGCGGCGAGGAGACGGCACTGCTCGACTCGCTCGAGGGCCGCCGCGGCCAGCCGCGGCTCAAGCCCCCGTTCCCTGGCGCGGCCGGCCTCTATGCCCGGCCGACCTCGGTCAACAACGTCGAGTCGATCGCCTCGGTCCCCGGGATCGTCCTGCACGGCTCCGACTGGTTCAAGTCGATGGGTGTGCCGGCCAACCCCGACCAGCGCGTCCAGGGCTCGACGGGCTTCGGCATCTTCAGCCTCTCCGGCCACGTCGCCAACCCGGGCCAGTTCGAGGCGCCGCTCGGCATCACCCTGCGCGAGCTCATCGAGCTCGCCGGCGGGATGCGCAAGGGTCACAAGCTGAAGTTCTGGACCCCGGGCGGGTCCTCGACGCCGATCTTCACCGAGGCCCACCTCGACGTGCCCCTCGACTTCGACTCGGTCGCCAAGGCCGGCTCGATGCTCGGCACCCGGGCGCTGCAGATCTTCGACGAGACGGTCTCGGTGGTCCGCGCGGTGACCCGCTGGACCGACTTCTACGCCCACGAGTCCTGCGGAAAATGCACCCCGTGCCGCGAGGGCACCTATTGGCTCAAGCAGATCCTCGAACGCCTCGAGCACGGGCAGGGCCAGCCGGGCGACATCGAGAAGCTCGACGACATCTGCGCCTACATCCTCGGCCGGTCCTTCTGTCCGCTCGGCGACGGCGCGACCAGCTGCGTGACCTCGGCGATCCAGTACTTCCGGGAGGAGTTCGAGGCGGGCATGCACACCCCCGCCGCCGAGCTCTTCCCGCCGGCAGCGTCGGTGGTCTTCGACGCGAAGGAGGCCGCGACGGCATGACCGCCACGCCCACAACGACTTCCGGCGCCGCCCCGGCCGCGCCCCCGGACACGGTGACCGTCATCATCGACGAGCTGCCGGTGACCGTGCCCAAGGGCACGCTCGTCATCCGGGCCGCCGAGCAGGCCGGCATCCAGATCCCGCGCTTCTGCGACCACCCGGGCCTCGACCCGGTCGGCGCCTGCCGGCAGTGCCTCGTCGAGGTCGCCATGCCCGGCCGGCCCAATGCCGACGGCACACCCGGCCCACTCGTGCCGATGCCCAAGCCGCAGGCGTCCTGCACGATGACCGTCACCGACGGCATGGTCGTCAAGACCCAGCACAGCTCCGCTGCGATCGACACGGCGCAGCACGGGGTCATGGAGCTGCTGCTCATCAACCACCCGCTCGACTGCCCGGTCTGCGACAAGGGCGGCGAGTGCCCCCTGCAGAACCAGGCGATGTCCAACGGCCGCGCGACATCGCGCTTCACCGACACCAAGCGCACCTTCACCAAGCCGATCAACATCTCGACCGAGGTGCTGCTCGACCGCGAGCGGTGCATCGTCTGCCAGCGCTGCACCCGCTTCTCCGACCAGGTCGCCGGTGACAAGTTCATCAACCTCGTCGAGCGCGGCGCCATGCAGCAGATCGGCATCTACGAGGAGCAGCCCTTCGAGAGCTACTTCTCCGGCAACACCGTGCAGATCTGCCCGGTCGGCGCGCTGACCGGCGCGGCCTACCGCTTCCGCTCGCGGCCCTTCGACCTCGTGTCGACGCCGAGCACCTGCGAGCACTGCGCGTCCGGCTGCACCCTGCGCACCGACCACCGTCGCGGCGTCGTGCTGCGCCGGATGGCCGTCGACGACCCCGAGGTCAACGGCGAGTGGAACTGCGACAAGGGTCGCTGGGCCTTCCACTATGCCACCCAGCCCGACCGCCTCGAGTTGCCCCTGCTGCGTCAGGCCGACGGCTCGATGCGAGCCGTGGGCTGGCCCGAGGCGCTCGAGGCCGCGGCCGCGGGCCTGCGCGCTGCCAAGACCGCCGGCGTGCTCGTCGGCGGTCGAGTCAGCGCCGAGGACGCCTATGCCTACGGCAAGTTCGCCCGCGTCGTGCTCGCCACCAATGACGTCGACTTCCGCGCCCGGCCGCACTCGGCCGCCGAGGCCGCCTTCCTCGGCTCGGTCGTCACCGTCGGCCCCGGCAACGGCGCGGTGACCTACGACGACCTCGCCGCCGCCTCGACCGTGCTCCTCGTCGGCTTCGAGCCGGAGGAGGAGTCGCCGATGGTCTTCCTCCGACTGCGCCGGGCGATGCGCAAGGCCAAGACCGCCGTGTATGCCGTGGCCCCCTTCGCCACGCGTGGCCTGACCAAGATGGGCGGCTCGCTGCTGGCGACCGCACCCGGTGCCGAGGCCGACACCCTGCGCGACCTGCACCTGTCCGAGAGTGGCCGGGCCCTGGCCCAGGCCCTCTCGGCCGGCAAGGCCGTCATCCTCGTCGGCGAGCGGCTGGCCACCTCGCCCGGGGCCTTCGCGGCAGTCGCCGAGCTGGCCTCGGCGACGGGCGCCAAGCTCGCCTGGGTGCCCCGCCGGGCCGGTGAGCGCGGA
>CAZLGB010000098.1:0-11884 GCA_964558825.1 uncultured Intrasporangiaceae bacterium | reverse complement strand
TCCAAGATCAGGCCCCCACCAGGCGGGCGCGTTGCCTGGACGCTATGACACTGCCTTGTCGCCGGTGGGGTATTCGACGTCGACGCGGTCTTCGGAGCCATTCCCCGAGGCGGCGGCGAAGAGATGTGCCGACCAGACGGCGTCGAGAATGGCAAAGGAATTGCTGATGGCGTCGCCGGTTTGGAGGTCGTCGCCCAAGGTCAAGTGATCTCCAGGGTTGATCGTGTGCGTTGAGGTGTGCTCGCTGTAGCTCGTCCACCCGAACCCCAGCAACCCCGTGACGCCCACCCGGCCGGCCGAGCTCTCCGCCGGGAACTTCACTTGGATGTCGGTCGCCGACCCGATGTTGACGGTGAAGGAGTAGTTGCCTTGGTCGTCGGTCGTCGTCGAAGCGAGGTTGCCCCCGAAGAAGCCGACATCGTTGAGCTCGACGTTGAGATGGCGGGCTGGATGAGACACGTTGTTCCAGTCGCGATAGGTCACCGTGCCCGTCACGACGGTCGCGGACGCCGCCGTGGGAGCTGCCGCGACCAGGGTGCTCGACTCGCGCGCCGGGCTCACGGTCGTCAACTCAGCCCAGGCTGCGAGCTGGTCCTCGACCTTGGGGTGGTCGGACTTGATCGCCTTGACGCGGGCTTCGATCTGCGACCCGCCGTCGATGACCTTGCCGTGCGAGTCGTGGGCGATCCACAGCGTTCCGCTCGTCTGCAGCGGGTTGTCGGGGGCTCCGTAGGACAGCGACGCCGTGAGGCTGCCGGTCCCCGAATCAGCGACGGTGACCGGCACGACCAGGGACGCCGACCCGCCTCCGTCGCTCGTCACGGTCGCCGTCGCCGAGCTGGTAGAGAGCGCGCCAGTCGAGGTCAACGCGACGGCATACTGCCGATTCTTCGCGCCCCGGATGGCGAAGCGCACGGCCCCCGGCGTGTAGGTCGCCGTCACCACTGTCGAGCGGTCGGTCTGGCGCTGCGACCCCTTCGGGTTCGTGGCCTTCTTCTCCGTGGACTGGGCCTTGCTGGTCGGCGGTGGGGTCGGGTCCCCCGCTGGCAGGGTCCCCGCGGCCTGTGCAGTCAGGCTAGCTAGTGGAGAGGGGAATGGCCAGGGCGATGACCGCCGCACCGACGCTTCGCCACACGAGCCCACCGAAGATGCGCATGCCGCCACCACCCCTTCGTGATCGGATAGCGGGCATGCTAGACCCGCCCGGCGGCTCCCGCGCGGGGAAGATCGTGACGAGGATGACCGGATCAGTCCGGCTTTCCGAAGCGCCAGCCACTGGCATCGGCTGTGACGGTCACGGACAGGCCGGCGTGGATGCTGAGGCCCGAGGCGACCGAATATTGCGCATAGGTGAGCCGGCCGGAGCTGCCGGGCGTCACGGTGACGTCAAAGCGGACGGGCTCGTTGCGGCCTCCGGTCGTGCGCTCCGCCGGGCTCACGGCAATGCCGGGAGTCCCAGTGAGGGTGATCCGTCGATCCGCTCCCCCGCCGACACACACGAGAAGAGGCACAGGAGTGTCAAACGCGTGCGAGCCACTGTCCCAACCGAATGCGACGTAGAGGCCACCGTCTCCCGGTTTGATGCGGACGTCCTGACACCCGTCGTTCGGAGTCGCGACCGTGCTGCACGCCGACAGGAACGCCACCGAACAGACGGCGCACAGCGCGCGGCGCACGGCCGCGGTGAGGCGCTGTCCGAGGATCATCCGCCCCCTCCGTTCTGCGTCGTCAGGTGGTCGAGGCCGGGATGGGCGTATGCCGCCCCGGCCGGTCAGCGCTTCGACTCGCTCCTCGTGCTGCCACTGTGAGAATAGGCGCAGGGCGCCCCGGCCAGGGACGATCCACTGAGCAAAGCCGGTGGGCAGGCGCTCCTTACAGCCGCGGGTCAGGCACCGCTGACGAGGTCGAGCTCGTTGCCCTCGGGGTCGGCGAGTCGCCATCGATCCGTCGCCTCGTCGACGAGCCGACCGCCAGCGGCGACCATCGCGTCACGCCGGGCCATGGCCTGATCCGAGGGGACGGCGAGCTCGACGCGGATCCGATTGCGCTGGCGACGCCGCTCGACCTCGGACGGGTCCAGCCTCTGGAAGACCACGACCGGGTTGATCCGGTGCGGATCGACGATGTCGGTCGTGTCGGTCCGACGGTCAAACGTGTAGCCGAGGGCGGCGGCCCAGAAGGCGCGGACGGACGCGACGTGAGCCGCATCGAGGAAGAGCTGGACGAAGCGCGGCATACCTGGGTATGCCGTGGCCCCAAGCCCCCGCGCGACCCTCTGCACACGGGCGGCGAGTGCGGAGAAGTCGACGTCGAGGCCGTGGGCGTCAGCGTCCCACAGGTCCTTGCCACTGTCGAGGATCACCAGCCCAGGGCGGAGGTCGATGAGCAGCGGGAAGCCGACCTCGTCGGCCAATCTCGCTGCGGCCGTGGCGGGTCTTGCCTGGTTGGGCTGACTAGCGGGCCGCAGCTCCACGCGGAGTGGGGGACACGACGGGATGCAGGACCGGCCCGCGGCGCCCGGCATACAGTCGCTTGTCAGCCGACCAGCAGGCGAGTGAGGACGTCGTCGATGGCGTCATAGGAGGACTGCAGGCCGTGCTCCATGCCGGACGCCACGACCATCCCGACCGTGTCTGGGGAGTCGTAGGTGCAGACAGCCCGGAGGAAGGTCATGCCGGCCTCCTCGGTCAGGGTGGTGACGATGGTCGAGGGCTCGCCGTCCGGCAAATTGTCGAACTTCTCGGTGTGCACCATCCGGCCGGGCGGGTCGAGCTCGAGATACTCCCCCGAGAAGGACACCTCCGTCCCGTCGGGCGTCACCTGGGCAAAATGCCACCGGCCGCCGACCCGCAGGTCGATCTCACAGACGGTCATCTCGCCATGCCCGGCGCCCCACCACTGGCGGACGTGCTCGGGCTGGGTCATCGCGTCGTAGACGAGCTGCGCCGGGGCGGCGAAAGTGCGGGTGATGACGATCTGGGACCCGTCGGCGGTGACGGTGGCCCGGTGGGGGTGAGCGTTCATGAGCGGGGTCCTTCCGTGGGTTGGGTGGTCTCGAGCTGGGCGGTCGTGAGGTAGGCGTCGAGGTTGTCGAGATTGGTCGCCCAGAAGCGGCGGTATGCCGCCAGCCAGGCCGCGGCCGACGCCAAAGGCAGCGCCGCGAGCTGGCAGTTGCGCCGCACCCCGTCGCGCTCCTTGGTGATGAGGGCCGCGCGCTCGAGCACCGCCAGGTGCTTGGAGACCGCCGGCAAGGTCAGGGCGAAGGGCTCGGCCAGCTCGCCCACCGTCGCCGACCCGTGCGCGAGGCGCTCGAGGATGGCCCGGCGCGTGGGGTCGGCGAGTGCGGCGAAGACGGTGCTGAGCTCGTCGTCCATACTTTACCTATCGGTTTATTAACTAATGCGGAAACTATGACTGGCGTATGCCGGTCTGTCAAGACCCGTGGGCGGGCGGGTCACTGTCGCGAAGGGGTCGGCGAACTCCTGGCAGGCGTGCCACGATTCGGCCATGACTCCCGCGGAGTACCTCCGTCAGCTGGCCGGGGACATCACGGCCATCGCCGACACCCTGGCGGTGGCAAGCTCTGAGCCGGGCATGGCGGATCACCCCGTGCCGGCCTGCCCGGGGTGGACGGTGCGCGATCTGGTGCGTCACCTCGGCGAGGTCGAACGTTGGGTCGTCCACGCCATCACGCAGGGCAATCCACAGGCGCCACAGCCCGATTGGCCGAGTGATGACTCGCTTGGCGAGTGGTATGCCGCAGGAGCCGCAGACCTGGTGCGCCACCTCGACCAGGACCCCAAGACCCCTGCTTGGACCTTTGGCGACGCGCGCACCGTCGGGTGGTGGCAGCGCCGACAGGCCCACGAGCACGCAATCCATGCCTGGGATCTGCGCAGCAGCCTCGGCCATGCACCGGCCATCGACACCTACCTCGCCCACGACGGCATCGACGAGGTGGCGACGATGTTCTATCCGCGGCAGCTCCGGCTCGGGCGCCTGGTCGAGCCGATGTCGCGGATCGTCGTGACGACGACCGATACCGGCGGCCTATGGGAGTTCGGCGCGGGCAAGGAGGTCGCCCAGCTCAGCGGCCCCGCGGCATACGTCCTGCTGGCGCTCTGGCACCGCATCCCCGGCGACCACCCCCGCCTCGAGTGGTCCGGCGACGCGGCGGCCGGACACGACATCCTCGCCCAGCCGCTCGTGCCCTGACCGCTGTAGCACGGCAGGGTTGCCGCGGCGGCTCGTTGATGGTCCACTCGCGTGATGGCCACCGTCGAGGACGTGCGCGCGCTGGGGAGCGAGCTCGAGCGCTCTTATGAGGTCTACGTGCGCGGCCGGCTGAAGTTCCGGGTCGGGCAGATCGTCTACGTCGCCTTCGATCGCGATGAGCGGGTCATGGGTTTCGCGTTCCCCAAGGAGGAGAGGGAGGCCCTGGTCGCCAGCGCGCCGGACAGGTTTGCGATGCCCGCGACGACCGATCTGCGCTTCCACTGGGTGCACGCCAATCTGGCTGCCCTCGACCCCGTCGAGGCGCGCGAGCTGGTCGTCGACGCATGGCGGATGGTCGTCCCCCAAAAGGTCTCTCGCGCATACGATCTGGTGCATCCGGAGGGTCCGGGCTAGCTCAGATCGGCGCAGGTTTCACTACGCGTGATCTCGCTGGGAGCCCCGGTCGACGCCAGCCGCAGCACCTGGCGCTGCGCCTCCGACATCGCCTCCAATCGCCACGGCTCGATGCCCACCTCCCTCGGACTACTCGCCAGAACAGCGGCACCGATCCGCACCGCCGCACGCGATGACGCTTTCGACGATGTCCTCCATTGGGCGCAGCCCCGGCCACCCGAGCTGCCGATAGAAGTCCCGAATCTCCTCCCACGGCCTCCCCCGGGAGGGGGGCCCGTGCGCCTCCCGGCGAACCCCACGCCTCACGGCCATCCGCTCTCCTTGTGGGTCAGTCGGGGTGGGTGCGCAGGTAGCGGCCGAAATGGGGGACGGTGAAGGCGATCCGGCCGCGCTCGGCCGAATAGACGAGCCCCTTCTTCATCAGCGAATCCCTTGCCGGAGAGAGCGATTGGGGGCGCTTGCCGAGGAGGCTGGCGACGTCAGCGGTCGAGACCGACTCCATCTCGAGGGTCAGCGTCGAGTGGTATGCCGGCGACGTGCTCCCGCCGTCCAGGACGGTGTAGGCCGCCTCGGCCATGGCACGCAGGTATTCCCGCTCCGCAGGAGTCGCTCTCTCGTAACGAGATCCGAAGAATCCGACGGCCAACTCGGCCTCCGCCTCCGGTGCGGCGACGTCGACGTCGGCCATGGTGATCTCCGGGCCGACGGCCACATCCCACACGGCCTTGCCATAGGCCTGGACGAAGTAGGGATAGCCCGCGGTCACGCCATACATCGCATTGAGGGCCTCGGGTGACCACGACGCACCCTCGTCGCCGGCCGGTGACACGAGGGCGAAGTCCGCCGCAGAGCGCTCCAGCCGGTCGATGCGCGAATAGCGAAAGAGCCTCTCAGAGTATGACTTCGAGGCTGACAACACGGCCGGCAGGTGGGGCAGCCCGGCCCCCACGAGCACGACGGGCAAGCCAGTCTGAGAGATCTCGTGAGCAGCCGCGCAGAGCGCCGAGACGTCGTCGGCCCCGAGGTCTTGCATCTCGTCGATGAAGATCGCCACCCCGACGCCCCGGTCGGCAGCGAGCCCGCCGACGTCGGTCAACAGCTCGACGAGGTCGATCTCGATGTCACCGGAGTCTGCGCGCCCGGTCACCGCAGGGGCATCGATCCCCACGCTCCACCGGTCGCGCAGCTTGGCCGCCCCCGCTGCGGCGCGCGCGCCACTCCCCCGCGCCGCCGGCGCACCACCAGCGCCGGCACCATCACGCTGGGCGAAGGCCTTGACGACGCCCAGCACGTGCGCCACCTCGTCGGGCTGAGGATGTCCCAGCTCGCGCACCGCCATGTGCAGCGCCGCCGAGAGCGGCCGCCGCAGCGGCTGATCCGGGCGGGCCTCCAATTTGCCTGTGCCCCAATGAGCTCGGACCGCTGAGGAGCGCAGGGCATTGAGCAGCACGGTCTTGCCGACCCCGCGCAGCCCGGTCAGCACGACCGAGCGCTCAGGGCGGCCACGCGCCACCCGCTCGAGGGTGACGTCGAAGGCATGCAGCTGCTCGTCGCGTCCCGCGAGCTCGGGCGGGCGCTGTCCCGCGCCAGGGGCATAGGGGTTGCGGATGGGGTCCACGATCGGACTGTATGCCGTTATCTAGCGCTGAGCCGATATTTCGGCATACTCCGCTAGGTCGTGTCCTCGACGGTCGACGCAGCGGGATGCGACCGCGCGCGAGCTATGCCGACGCCGAGGCCACCGGGATCTCCTCCCCCAGCGCCCACCCCGGGCGCAAAGGCAGTGCGTCGCCACTCCAAAAGGCGCCCGGGTCATACCAATTGACGGGGAAGGACGGATCGAGCAGCCCCATGTCGGCATACGTCGACGCGACGACCTCGGCGCAATAGGCGACCTCTGGGCGCGCCCCAGCCTTCATCCGAGCCCGACGCGAGACATGCGCGTCGCGGCCCCTCACCCAGCGCCAGGCCAACCGAGCCGTCCCCGGGAAGGAGACGCCGTCGAGTCGAGCGACCGCTCGCAGCAGCGCGTCCTCGTGCACCCGCTCGACATCCGGCGACAGCTGCCGCAGCCACGCTCGCTGTCCGTGGGCGTGCTGCCAGCGGGTGACGGCCGCGCGCAGGTCGTGCAACTGGACGCCGCGGTGATGAGTGCCCGTCCAGACGTCTTCGAGGGCCTGGCCGAGCTCGGCGTGCCACATGAGCGGCGGCAGGTCCTCGAGCACGACGGCCATACCGACGTGGTTGACCGGCGCATTGGTGAGCGTCTGGATGGCCCGGTCGGCCGCCGAGTGCCCGCGGAAGATCCAGATGTCGCCCGTGCGGGTCAGCTCGACTGCCGCGTCGAGCGAGATGGGTTGGGCGTATGCCGTCACCCGGCACAGTCTGCCTGCTCGGCCCACGTCCACCTCGACAACTGCCCACGTGGGGAGTTGTTCCAGCGGCATGTGCCCCACCGACCCCCGCAACTGCCCACGAGGGGAGTTGTTCCAGCGGCATGTGGCCCACCCACCCCAACAACTACCCACGTGGGGAGTTGTTCCAGCGGCATGTGCCCCACCCACCCCCGCAACTACCCACGAGGGGAGTTGTTCCAGCGGCATGTGCCCCACCCACCCCCGCAACTACCCACGAGGGGAGTTGTTCCAGACCCAAGCGCCCCACCGACCCCCGCAACTATCCACGTGGGGAGTTGTTCCGGCGCTCCGCCTGGCCAGCCAGCGGGTGGTCGTCGAGCACGGACGACGGCTGGTGACCCGGCATACTCACCTCATGGCGCGGCGATCGTGGTGGAAGTGGCTCGGCCTCGCGGGGGCGGCGGGCGTCATCGCGACCGGGGTGGTCGTCGCGCGGCAGGAGCGGACGCGGCGCAGCTACACGCCGGAGCAGGTGCGCGAGCGGCTCCATGCCCGCCTGGCCGAGGCCGATCGCAGCTAGGCGACCTGGACGGCCCGAGCCAGCCGACCTGACCGCGCGCAGCCGGTGCGTCGGCGTCAGCCGACCTGAACCACCGGCAGGACCTCACCGGCAGGACCTCACCGGCAGGACCTCACCGGCAGGACCTCACCGGCAGGACCTCACCGGCCGGGACTCAGCGGCCGGGACTCAGCGTCGCCGCGGCCGACAGTGCGCGGCGATCATGGCAGCGAACGTGCGATAGAAGGCCTCCTCGCGCAGATAGGCCAGATGCGTCGCCGTCGGTGTCCCCGGCCACGCGAAGTCGGCGTCGTGCGCGCCGGCGACGCGCCCCTCGGCCGGGAAGCTCAGCACATCACTTGAGCTCCACGCGTTCCAGAAATAGCCGAGGCGCTCGGCAGGGACCGGCACGAGCGCCGGCGACTCCGTGCGCAAGAACATCCCGAGCTCGGCAAACAGCCCGACCTGGGAGGCGCTCGCGCACCACAGGTCGACGCGCGGGATGCCGCTCTCGCCCTGCCCCTCGTCAGCCGCGACGGTCGCGAAGGCCGTCAACGCGTCATAGACAAGCTGCCCGCCCATGCTGTGACTGAGCACGACCACCGGCTCGTCAGCACCGCGCTCGATGTCGGCCGATCCCGCCGCTCGCAGCGTGTCGAGCACGCGGCGCGGGATCGGTCCGGGGTCCGCCGGGGTGCCCCGCCCGGCGAGATAGCTCAGCACATCGCCGACAAAGGTCGGCACGACCTCGTCGAATGGTCGCCGCACCCCGCTCAACGTCCAGCGGCGAGTATGCCGTCGCCCCGCCATCCACTCCGCCGCCAGGCCGGTGAGGCGCTTGGCCACGTCGGGCTCGTGCTCGGCCATCCGCGCCCGCACGTGCTTTTCCAACCACGTGGCTTGTCGGCGCGGCGTGCGGGCAGCGAGCTGCGCCCGGGTGGAGGACTCGTGGAGAATCTCCCAGACCGCGCGCACCGCAACCGGCCAGATGGCGGGTGGCAGCTCGTCAAAGAGCTTGCGCTGCAAGGCCTCTGCGAGCTCCTCGCGCTCCAGCTCTGCAGGCACGACCGTGCGGTCGAGCACCGGCTGTCCCGGGTCGACGACGTCCTCGGGCTGGGCCCCGAGGTCGCCCCAGTAGACGCGCAGCAGCTCGACCCGATCCGGTGCCTGCGGGCGCAGCACCGGAGCGACATGCTCCCGCAAGCTTGACTCGACCTCGGCCCACTCGGCACCGCGGGTGAGTGGCTCGACGGTCTCGTGGGCTGGGTCGTCAGGGTCGCGCACGCCGACGCCGTGGACATAGACGATGGGCACGAGATTCCTTGCCGCTCAGCCGATCTCGACGATGTCGAAGATCTCGTCCGGGTGCGCGATCGACTCCTGCTCGGCGACGAGGCGCATTTCGGCGTCGCCGGCCGCATGGGTCGCGGCGAGCACGGCATACATGCTCGCAGCAGTGCGCGAGAGGGCGGCCCGCGGGCCGTCGGTGAGCAGGTGGGCGAGGAAGATCGCGGCCGTCGCGTCGCCGCCACCGCGGACCGTCATGTCGAGCATCGGGGTGGTCACCAGCCAGGCCCCCGCGTCAGTCACGCAGGCCATCTGGATCGATCCCGAAGGGGTCTGGTCGGTGATGACCGAGGTGACGAGGACGGTCGAGGGGCCGGAGCGGCGCACGACGTCGACGGCCGAGAGGAGGTCGGCCTGCGTGCGAATCGATTGTCCGGCAAGGAATTCCAGCTCAAACTGATTGGGTGTGACGATGTCGGCCCGGGGCACGACCGAGTCGCGCAGATAGTCGGGGATGCCCTCGCGAACGAAGAAGCCCCGCCCCACGTCGCCCATGACCGGGTCGCAGCAATAGATCGCCGCAGGATTGGCGGCCTTGACCCGCGCGACCGCGTCGAGGACGACCGCGCCCATCGTCTCGGCGCCGAGGTAGCCCGACAGGACCGCATCGACGCTCGGGAAGGCGCCCCGCTCCTGCACCCCGAGCAGCACCTCGGCGACATCGGCCGGCGCGACGAGCGGACCGCGGGTGGCGCCATAGCCGGTGTGATTCGAAAACGTCACTGTGAGCACGGGATAGACGTCGTGGCCAAGGCGCTGCAGCGGGAAGACCGCAGCGGAGTTGCCCGCGTGGCCGAAGGCGACATGCGACTGGATGGAGAGGATCCTCATGAGGTATGCCGTGCCCCCTCGGTGATGTGGTCGGTCTTGCCAGGCTCGTCTGTCACTCGTCGGTCACTCGTCAGTCATGGGCCGGCCCGCGGAGCGCCACCCGCGCATCCCACCCTGGAGCACGACGGCCTCGAGACCCTGGGCGCGCAGATAGGCGACGGCTCGGGTCTGCTTGGACCCACCGCCGCACGACACCGGCAGGACACCCCCGTCGGCCGTGACCGGCAGCTCGCCCCAGCGGGTGACCAGCTGCGCGAGCGGGATGTTGATGGCCCCCAGAGCGTGGCCGGCGGCATAGTCGGCCGGGTCGCGCACGTCGAGGATGAGCGCGTCGTCGGCCAGGCTCGCGGGGCTGACCTGCGGCATACCCTCTTGGCGGTCAGTGGGGATGGCGTCCATGCGCTCCATCCTTGCATTGGTCCGCCAGTCGCCCGCCCGGACGGCGATTGAGTATCCCCATGGCCCTCCACGGGCCATGGGGATACTCAATCCCGGTCAAGCGACGACGCTCGGTGCCCCGGGCAGAGCCCAGGGATCGGTTGCCCCTCGGGAGGCCCGTGGGACTCCGACTTGGGCGGGCGCGACAACAGCGGGCGCGACAACAGCGGGCGCGACAAGAGCGGGCGCGCAGACGCCTACTTGAGCAGGCGCGACATCCGTCGATCCGCGAGCGGCTTGCCGCCCGTCTGACAGGTGGCGCAATACTGCAGCGCCGAGTCGGCGAAAGAGACCTCCCGCACGACGTCCCCGCACTCGGGGCAGGTCTGCCCAGTCCGCCCGTGCACCCGCATCCCCGCGCGCTTGGCGTCCTTGAGCTCAGCGGCCGGCTTGCCGGAGGCGGCCGCCACGGCCCCCTCGAGCGTCGCGCGCAGGGCGGCATACAGTCGCGACACCACCTCGGGCGCAAGGCTTCCCGTGATCGCGAAAGGCGACAGCCGCGCCACGTGGAGGATCTCGTCGGAATAGGCATTCCCGACCCCGGCGATGAACTCCTGATCGCGCAGCAGGCCCTTGATCTGCGTGCGCCGGCCGGCGAGCATCCCGGCAAAGACCTCCTCGGTGAAGGTCTCACCCAACGGATCCGGACCGAGCCGCGCAATGCCGGGCACCAAGGCGACGTCGCGCACGAGGTATGCCGCGAGCGACTTCTTGGTCCCCGCCTCGGTGAGGTCGAAGCCCGACCCGTCCGACAGCCGCACGCGCAGCGCGATCGGCGACTTGCCGGGGCGAATCACCGTGGCGGGCAACGAATCCGACCAGCGCAACCACCCGGCCCGGGCCAGATGGAAGACCAGATGTATGCCGTCGCAGTCCAGATCGAGGAACTTGCCGTGCCGGGCCACCCCGTCGACCGGAGCCCCGACGAGCGCCGACGGCGGCGGGTCATAGGTCTTGAGCACCGAGATCGAGCCCAGCTCGATGCCGGTCACGCCGAGCCCGACCGCCCGCTCGCGCAGGAAGTCGACCAACGCCGCGACCTCGGGCAGCTCGGGCACGAGATCAGCCTCGCTCGCCCGCGTGCCCGCCGACCGGCCCGCCCTCGACCGGCCCAGATGCCTCGTCGCGCAGCACGCCTTCGCCGCGCAAGAGCCGCGCCAACCCATAGCCATCGGGCGCATAGACGACGAGCGTCTCGCCCGTGCGCCGCGCCGGCTTGCCGGCCAGCTCCTCGGTCGACATCGGCAGACCATGCGAGAGCACCTGCTCGGTCGGGGTCAGCTCGCGGATCGCGATGGCCTCGACCCGGTCGGGCCGGGCCTCGGCGAAGTCCTGATAGAGCGTCGGATCGTGCTGACCATCGTCGCCGACGAGCAGCCAGGTGATCTGCGGGAAGTCGCGAGCGAGCCGGTCGAGGCACGCGCGCTTGTGGTCCTGCCCGCTGCGGAACCACCCCGTGTTGGTCGGCCCCCAGTCGGTGAGCAGCAGCGGCCCGATGGGAAAGCCGTTGCGCTTGAGGAAGCGCGTCAACGTCGGGGCCGTGTTCCACGCCCCGGTCGACACGAAGACGATCGGCGATCCCGGCCGCTCCTCGAGCAGCTGGCGATAGAGCGGCGCCATCCCCGGCACCACTCGCCGTGCGCTCTCGTGGCGCACGAAGGTGTTCCACGCGGCGATCATCGGCCGCGGCAGCGACGTCGAGATGACCGTGTCGTCGATGTCG
>CAZLGB010000097.1:0-12053 GCA_964558825.1 uncultured Intrasporangiaceae bacterium | reverse complement strand
GGCCGCACCCGCGGCGCCTGCGCCGGGGCAGGCGGCGGCCCGGGGGTCGGCGCGGGCGGCATACTCACGACTCCATCTTGGGCCATGATCGGCGCCACGCGCCCCCGCCTCGGCCGGGTCCAGGGGAGCTTCAGGGTGGACCCTGATGGCGGGTATGCCGTGCGCCCCGGCAGGCTGAGCACCATGAGCAACGCCCTGCCCCCGTCCGGCGGGCCGCCCGGTCCGGCCGGTTCGTCCGGGCGTGGGGGCCTCGACGAGGTCTTCGCCCGGTTGCGGGCCTCCGGATTCGTCCGCGCCGACCAGGGCCGCTGGGCTGGTGGCGTCTGCGCGGGGATCGCCGACCGCCTCGGCATCTCGGCGCTGCTCGTGCGCATCGTCCTGCTCGTGCTGATGTCGGCCGGCGGGGTTGGGCTGCTCGCCTATCTCGTCGCGCTCGCGCTCATGCCCGACCGGCGCGGAAAGATCCTCGCCGAGGGCGCCGTCCGCGGCGACGGCGACGGGATCGTCCTGCTCGTCGTCGTGGGCATCCTGCTGGCCGCCGAGATCTCCGACCGGTGGTGGGTCTGGCTGGGCATCCCGCTCGCCATCGGCACCTGGTGGCTGGTCAAGGGCGCCGCGTCCGGCAAGAGCCCGCAGCAATTGCGCGACGAGGCGCGCGGGTTGGCCGGGGGGTGGCGCCCGCGCAGCGGATCGACGCCGCCCGGCACTCCAGCAGCGATGACCACGCAGCCCGCTCCGGGCGCGGGACCGCAACCGAACACGCTTGTCCAGCAAGAGTTTCCAGCGCTGACCGGCCCACAGCCCGCCTCCCTGGCCCCTGCTCCGACCCGGCAAACCACCGCCCCCATCCCCCAGGACCGCCCAGTCGGACCCCACGGCCTGGGCCCCGGCCGCACCTACGTGCCATCGGGCGTGGCCACCGCCCCCGTGTTGCGCCACGTCCGGCGCCGCCGCGGAGGTATGCCGGTCTTCGTCACCGCGCTGGGACTGGGGCTCACGGCATACGGGCTGGTCGTGCAGACCCACCCGACGCTGACGGGCAACGCCAAGCCGACGAGCCTCGCGCTGCTCGCCGCCGGAGCCGCAGCGGCGCTCGTCCTGCTCATCACCGCGCTGACCGGGCGGCGGGCGGGCTTCACGGCCTTCCTCACCGTGCTGGTCGTCGCGTCGGGCGCGCTGTCGGCCACCCTGCCTGCAAGCGCCACCTTTGTCGCCGGGGTCGGCGAGCAGACCTGGCGTCCGATGTCGGGGACGTCGGCCGCGGTCTATTCGATGGCGGCGGGGCAGGCCAATCTCGACCTCACCGCCGCGGGGACCGGCACCGGTGCCGAGCGCCCGGTGACGGTGTCGCTCGGTGTCGGTGAGCTCGACGCGACCGTCGCGCCCGGCCAGACCGTCGAGCTGCAGATCGACCTCGGGCTCGGAGACATCGTCCGCCAGGACACCGCCGACGGCGCCGGCAAGGAGTCGCTCGGCGAGGGTCCCGGGCTGCGCCAGACCGTGCGGGTCGGCACGGGGGCGACGCCCGATGTCGTCGTCAAGGTGTCGGTCGGGATGGGCAGCATCGTGCTCATCGCGCCGGCCGGCACCAGCTGGACGACGACCACCGACACCACCAAGCATCCCGCCGCGCCGACGAGCCCAGGAGGGGCCCGATGAGCACGTCTCCCTGGTCGTCCGCCCCGGCGCAGTCCGACGGCCCGCAGCCACCCGCGGCGGGTCCCCGCGCGGCGGACCCGGGGGCCCCGGTCGTCATCGCGCCGCGCGGGCCCAACTGGTCGCTGGCCATCACCTCGGTCGTGCTGCTCGTCGTCTGCGGGACGATCTCCTGGCACCTGCTGGGGCTGCCGACACTCGCGCTCGCGCAGCTCGGCCCGAGCGCCCTGGTCATCACCGGCCTCGGCTTTGTGCTCATCGGCCAGATCGGGTTGCTGCGCCGTCGCCGCCGTCAGCGTCGCCGCGGCTCGGACTGACCAGAGTCTGCTGCGGCGGCGACGTCGCTCACCAACCGAGCCAGGCGGTGAGCACCGGCGTCCAGGTCGGGCTGATCGGCAGCGTGGACACCTGCTCCCGCGCCATCCAGATGGCTGCCGCCGTCGTGCCGCCGATGTCGTGGACGACCGGGTCGGTCGGGGCGAGCACCTCGGCGCGATAGAGCAGCGCGATGCCGTGGAAGTCCTCGAGCCGTCCGCCCGGCGCCCGCCCGATCCAATGCCGCGAGCGCACCCCGAGGAAGCTCACCCGATCGAGCTGCTGGCCGGTCTCCTCGGCCACTTCGCGCCGCATCGCCGCCTCGGGTGTCTCGTCCGGATCGAGACCGCCGCCAGGCAGCCCCCAGAGCCCCTCGGCATTGGTGCGGTCCGAATACTGGGTGAGCAGCACCCCGCGCGTGCTGCTGACCAGTCCGTATGCCGCGACCCGCTGGACGGGCGCGGCCACCTCGCCCGGGTCGGGGACGAGGCCGGGGTCCCATTCCGGTCCGCGAGCCGGCGGCACCGGATCGAGCGAGGCTGCAAGCCCCGACGAGTCGCCTGGGGCGACGAGGAAAGTCAGCTCGATGGGCACCGGGTCGCGGCCACCCGGCATACGGCCGCCAGGCAGTCCGTCGGCGGGCAGTCCGTCGGCAGCGAGCCCGACCGCGGCACCGAGCGCGTCACGGACCTCCCAGCCGCCGTGGCGCAGCACCCGCTCGGGATCGCCACCGTGCGGCAGCCGCTGCCGAGCCAACTCGCGGCCCTGCTCGTCGACGCCGACCACCCAGACGCGGCGGGCCGCGGCGGTCATCGACCGATCGCTCGGGCGTATTCGGCCTCGGCGAGCCCGGCGACGTTGGCCCAGTCCTGCACGGGCGGGTTCTGGCGGTTGTGATTGGCCATCCGCAGCCGCACGCTGGGGTGGCGGGCAAGGGTGAGCATCCGCGCGACGAGCTCGTCGTCGTCGTGGGCGAGATAGCCGTTGACCTCGTCGGTGATGAATTCCCCGATGCCCGAGCCGGAGCGCCCGACGACCGGCAGGCCGGCGGTGCGCGCCTCCAGCGCCGCGATGCCGAAGGACTCGAGCTCCACCGGCGAGACATAGACGTCGCTCGCGGAATAGCGGGCCTTGACGGTGCTGCGCGGCACTCGGCCGGCGAGCGTGATCCATTGCTGCGCATGGTGTTTGGCAATCGCCCGCTCGACCTTGGCGCGGTCGGGGCCGTCGCCGAGGATCTCCAGCTGGACGTTGGCGCGAGGCGCGGCAGTGCGCACGCGGGCGACCATCTCGACGAGCTCGACCGGGCGCTTGCGGGCCGCGAGCCGAGTGGCGGTGACGAAGCGGATCGTCCCGTCGTCGAGCAGCGGGCGCTCGGTCGTGCGCCATTCGGCGACGTCGATGCCGTTGGGCAGCACCCGCACGACGGGCTCGCCGACGATCCGCTGCAAGGGCTCGGCGGCGACGAGCGAGACCGCACTCATCGCCATCCCCTTGGCCGCCCAGCGACGCAGCACGCCCAGACGGGAGAGCGCCGGCTCGGCCCGGTGCAGGACGCAATGCAGCGTCATCGCGGTCGGCATACCCATGCGGGTGGTGACCATGCCGCTGTCGGTCGCGAAGGGACTGACGACGCCCATGTGGATGTGCGCGACGTCAAAGCCCGCGAGCTTGGCGGCCAGGCCGCGCGCGGCGAGCGGGTTGATGAGCAGGTCGCGCGGCAGCCGCACGCCGAGCCGATGCACGGGTATGCCGTCGACAATCTCGGTGCCGCCAAAGCCGACGCCACCCGGGGTGAGCGTGAAGACCTCGACCTCATGGCCACGCTCGACCAGCCGGGCGCTGAGGTCATGGACCTGCACCTCGATCCCGCCCAGCCGGGGCAGGTAGCAGTCGGTGAGCATGGCGATCCGCACCCGGCCTACTCTGCCACGCGTCGATGTGGGTCAGAATGAGCCTCGCTATGGGACACACGCTCTTGGCCTTTCACGCCCACCCCGACGACGAGGTCCTCACCACCGGGGGCACGCTCGCGCGCGCCGCCGCGGAGGGGCACCGGGTCGTCGTCGTCACCGCCACTGACGGCGCGCTCGGCCTCACCGGCGAGGGGTATGCCGATGACCTCGCCTCCGTGCGAACGGCCGAATTGCGTGAGAGCGCAAGGATTTTGGGCGTGCACCGCGTCGAGCAGCTGGGCTATGCCGACAGCGGGCTCGGGCCGGTGGTGGCTGCCGATCCGCCGGGGCGGCGGCGCTTTGTGCGGGTCTCTGTCGAAGAGGCTGCGCGGGCGCTCGCGGCGCTCATCGACGAGGAGCGGCCCGATGTCGTGCTGTCCTATGACCGCAACGGGGGTTATGGGCATCCTGATCATGTGCAGGTGCACCTCGTGGGGCGGCGCGCCGCCGAGTTGACCCGGGTGCCGCGGCTGCTCGAGGCCCGGGTGTCACCGCTCGTCGCTCGGGTGATGGCTCCCCGGCACGTGCAGCTGCAGCCGGTGGCGGACGCGGCATACGACCTCGATGTGCGGGCCTATCTGGGTGTCAAGCTGGCGGCGCTCGCGGCGCACCGCTCGCAGCTCGTGTCCACCGGACGCGTCCCGCGCAACAACGCGGTCTTGCTGCGGCTCCCCCAGCGGCTGCTCGCCCCCGTCATGGGCCATGAGCAGTATGCCGATGCCTCGGCTGAGTTGGCCGGGGCCTCGGCGGGGGCGTCCGGCGGCGCCGCGTCGGGGTCGATCGTCAGAGGCGACCTCTTCACCGGCCTCGACCCCCGCTGAGCCTCAGCGGTCCTGGGCCAGCCCGGTCCTCCGCCCTGCGATGTATTACCGCTCGTTTCCTAGCCCCTGCGATGTAAAAGCGCCCGGATTCCCGAGCGTTTATACATCGCAGCAGTGTGGGGGTAGAGGCCGATGGGGCTGGAGGAGCGCACCTGGCCAGGCCGAGCCTCAGCGGCGGTTGGCGAGCGGGCGAGCGATCTGCGCTAAGCGGGGATGGATGGCTCAGCGGCGCTTGGCGAGCAGGCGAGCGATCTGCGCTAAGCGGGGATGGATGGCTCAGCGGCGCTTGGCGAGCAGGCGAGCGATCTGCCGCTCGCGAGCAGCGTCGGCGAGGTGATCGTCCAGCGCCTCCGGCTCGAAGGCCCGCCCCGTGGCCAGCTGCGCGGCCGCGCCGATGAGCTCGTCGGCGACGACCGGATTGGCCGGCAGGATCGGCCCGTGCAGGTAAGACCCGATGACGTTGCCGGTGCGCGCGCCCTCGGTGCCGTCGGAGCCGTTGTTGCCGTGCCCGACGCGCACGCGACCAAAGGGTGCCTGGCCAGCGCCGAGCACCGTTGCGCCCGAGTGGTTTTCGAAGCCGACGACCTCGCCCAGCGGGGTGTCGAGGACGATCCCGCCGATCATCCGGGTCGACTGCCCGCGCGTCGTCACGTCGAGGATGCCCAGCCCCGGCAGCTCCACCCCGTCGTGCGTGATGAAGGCATGCCCGAACATCTGATACATCCCGCAGATCATGATCATCGGCGTGCCGGCGTCGGCCAGCTCGTGCAGCCGCCCGCCGATGACCTCGAGGTCGTCCTCGACCCGGCTCTGCCCCGAGTCCTGCCCGCCGCCGCCCATGAGCAGGTGCGCCTCGTCGGGGAAGGGCTCGCCCGGGTGGTGGTCGTGCACGACGCACTCATAGCCGTGCCGCCGAATCCGCGCGGCGAGGCACCGGGTGTTGCCGAGGTCGCCATAGATCGACATCTCGCGCGGGTAGAGGTGCACGAGCACGATGCGGCCCTTGGACGGCATACTCATCGGCCAGCCTCCGCAAAGCCCGCGAGCCCGAAGCGCGCGGCGAGCGTGCGGCGCAGCGCCATCATCGCCGTGTAGGTGCAGAAGATGCGGCGCGGCTGCCCGGCGTGTGCCGTGAGGAAGCGCTCGAGAGCGGCCTCCAGGTCGGGCTCGACGGCGGCGACGGCGACGTCGTCGTAGTCGAGGCGCAGCGCCATGTCATAGGCGCGCACGCCAGTGGTGAGCGCAACTCCGTTGCCGCGCAACGATTCAAAGGAGACGTCATAGAGCCACGAGACGTCCTGGCCGTCGGCATAGTCGTCGTTGATGGCGATCATCGTCGTGACCGGCTCGGCGCCATAGGTGTTGAGCGCGACGGTGAAGCCGGCCGGGTTTTTGACGAGGATGAGCTCGAGCGGCTGGCCGTCGACGTCGATGACCTCGCCCCGGCCGAAGGGCGGTGCGACCGCGCGCAGCGCCGCCTCCGCCGCCGAGGCGCGGAAGCGCGACCCGAGCACCGTGCGGGCCATCGTCGTCGCGGCGGTGGCGTTGAGCATCGCGGCGAGACCGCGCTGGCGCAGCTCGATCGGCCCGACGACCTCGTCGCCGAAGAGGATGTCGAAGTCGCGCTCGTCGACCGGGTGCAGCAGCCCGTCGGCGGCTGCCGGCTCGGGGGCGGTGAAGTCGCCGTCGAAGCGCACGTCCGCCTCATGGAGAGCGGGGAGCTTGTCGGCGATCGCGGGGTCGACGCCGAAATAGCCCACGCGAGAGGGGACTTGGCCGCCGGCGATGCGCGCGACGAAGGAGTCGTCGCGGTTGAGCACGACGGCGACGCTCGTCTGCGCGGCGAGCGAGGCCAAGAGCTTTGCGGTGGTGTCGATTTCGGCGAAGCGGTCGAGCTGGTCGCGGGCGACGTTGAGCAGCAGTGCGTGGGTGGGGCGCACGACCTTGGCGAATTGCAGGGCGTGCCACTCGTCGAGCTCGAGCACGGCGATGTCAGCGGCGAGGCGGCCCGAGAGCGGCACCTGGCCGAGCATCGAGGAGATCACCCCGCGGGTGAAATTGCTGCCCGTTGGGTTGGTGAAGACCCGCAGCCCGTGGGCGGCGATGATCGCCGAGAGCATCTTGGTGGTGGTCGTCTTGCCGTTGGTGCCCGAGACGACGACGACGCCGGCGCGCAGGTCGCCGAGGGTCCGGGCGAGCAGCTGGGGGTCGATGCGCTCGGCCACCAGGCCTGGGAGGGCCGACCCTCCCCCACGGCGCCGGGCGACGGCGCGAGTGGCCTTCCCGGCGACGATGGCCACCCGGGTCCGCAGCATGCCGTCACCCTATCGACGGCCACCCGGCATACCGAATCAGGCTCACCCGCGTGCCCGCTCGGCCGGGACGAGCTCCGCGACCGGCCTGGACCGCCTCTATGTGGAGCCCTATGCACCGCGGAGGTGGATAACGCTCCCACTAGGGACGGCAGGCGGCTGTTTGCTGATGGTCTCGGCGCGAACGTACATTTTTCTGTACGTAGGGGAGGCTGCCATGAAGACCATGAGCTACACCGAGTCCCGAGCACGGTATGCCGTGATGCTCGACGGGGTGATCAACGACCGCGAGGAGGTCGTCATCACCCGCGCCGGTCACGAGCCAGTCGTGGTCGTGTCGCTCGAGGACTACGAGTCGCTCAAGGAGACGGCCTACCTCATGCGCTCTCCCGCCAACGCTCGTCGCCTGCTCGACGCGATGGAGCGCCTCGAGTCGGGGCGCGGCGTCGCGCGCGAGCCGCTCGACGCCGACTGACGTGCTGCTCGTCTGGGACGAGAACGCCTGGGAGGACTACCTCTGGTGGCAGGCCCCGGACCGCCGGGTCCTCAAACGGATCAACACCCTGCTCGCTGACATCGTGCGCAACGGCAACGAAGGCATCGGCAAGCCGGAGGCCCTCAAACACGACTTCGCCGGCTATTGGTCCAGGCGCATCACGGACGAGCACCGCCTCGTCTACAAGGTCATCGACGCCAAGGTCCGCATCGCCGCGTGCCGGTATCACTACGGATAGGCCAGCCGCACGACGGTACAAACGCGGCCCCTCGGGCGACTCGAACGACTCCTTGGGCGCAAGCGTCAGGCGCTATGCAGCCACGCACGAAGGGCGTCGCGGATCACTTCGCTCGCGTTGGAGTGGTCAGCCTCGGCGCGCGCTTTCAGCGCCGCCTCCAGCTCCGGGTCGAGACGCACGGGAACGACGCGGGCGGCCGTGGTGCCGAGCGGCTTGCGACCTCCCCTGCGACGCAGGCGGGCAACGTCATAGCCCGCTTCAGCTTCATCGGCCAATCGCCGGATCGCCTCATCCGTCAAGGCGTTTCCGTCGGCGGTGCGCATGGTCTTGGGTTCTGGCATGTGGGGCGTCTCCTTCCGGTTCACGGCAGTAAGTCGAGGTATTGAGGTCGAGCCTTCATCGCGTGGATGACCAGCTCGTTGCCCTCATCGAGCAGGAGCACGACGGTTTCTAGAAGCCGCCCGCGGGTGTCGAACCCGAGACGGAGCTCGCGCGATGGTTCGTCGTCGTCGATGAGGAAGGCAATGAGATAGTCGCTGGCAGCGGCGCGGATGTCCTCATCGGCGATCCCGTGCTTGCGCGCCGAGGGGTGGATATCCACCCGGCAATCGTATTACGAAACAGCCCGAGGGCCAAGGGGTTGCGGAGCTCGCCTGAGGCTGATCGCCCTCGACCGTTCGGGCCCCAGCGTCGGAGCTCGATGTAAGACTGGCGACAGTGCCGCCCACAGAGGCCGCGAAACATCCCGCAGGACCCACCCGGACCGAGAGGACGCACCATGGCACGCTCCGAGACGCACGGCATCCCCTGCTGGTACGAGCTGGGCACCACCGACCTGGGCGCCGCCGGTGAGTTCTACAGCGCCCTGCTCGGCTGGAGCATCGCCGACTCCGGGATGCCCGGCTTCACTTACAGCATCGCCTCGGCGCCCGACGGCGGCGGCGTCGCCGGCATGATGCCGGTCCAGGGCCCGCCCGGCACGCCGCCCAACTGGCTGGTCTACTTCGCCGCCGATGACTGCGACGCCACGGTCGCGGCGACCGTCGCCGCGGGCGGCGCGCAGCTCATGGCCCCCGCCGACATCCCCGGCACGGGCAGGTATGCCGTGTGCGCCGACCCCCAGGGCGCGGTCTTCGGCATCCTGCAGCCGCTGCCGATGGATGCCCCGCCCGAGCACCCGGCCTTCGACCAGGCCGCGCCTGGCCACGGCAACTGGCACGAGTTGATGAGCTCCGACCCGGCCACGGCTTTGGCCTTCTATTCGGACCTGTTCGGCTGGACGGCCGGCGAGGCCATGGACATGGGCGCGGACGGCACCTACCAGATCTTCCAGTTCAACGGCACGGACATCGGCGGAATGATGGGGATGGGCGCCTCGCCCGTGCCGGCATGGCTGCCCTACTTCGGGGTCGAGGCCGTCCAGGCTGCTCACGACCAGGTGATCGCCGCTGGCGGCGCCGTTCAGCACGGCCCTGCCGACGTCCCCGGCGGCTCGCTCATCGTCGTCGCCACCGACCCCCAAGGCGCCTGGTTCGCCCTCGTCGGCCCGGGAGCGTCGCTCGCCTGAAGCTCCACGACACCCTTGCGGCTGGCTGGCCCGGCACCCTCAAGTGACGGGTCTGTCCGCTCCCGCAGGACACCGCGCGCCAGCGCCGCACAGACGCGGTAGCCGTTAGGCCTCCGACTCGCAGTCCTTTGCAACGTGCCCGCACCGGTGGGTCACGCGGTCAAAGAGATCTCACTGAGTGGGCAGCCCAGATCGACCTCGACGATCTCCTTGACGCCAACCCGCCACGGGGACCACGACAGGCCCAGCTTCTCCGAGCCGGCCATGGCCGCCTACCGGAAGGCTCGGACCTCGACCGCCTGCTGATGCTCCCTCCTGGACCCACTCAAATCGGCGCGACAGTCCGTCGTTAGAACGAGAAGGTGGGCAACTCACCGAGTCCTGACCACAGTGCTCTGGTCAGTCGTTCTGCAGTCCGCCCCAACCACCCGGGTAGTGCCGCGAGCGACAGGCAGCTGCAAGGACCAGAGACAGCACGGGGTCCGTGGGAGCGCTCGGTAAGGCCCTCGCGCTTTGCAAATCCCAGGGCTCGAACTCGACGCGCGGTAGCGGCCAAACGCACTTTCCACCACGAGCCCACCGGGCCTTTCCCTCGTCGGCGCTCGTCGCCTGGGGCACGACACGGAGAGCCCTGATGTTGTGGCGCACAGCTTCGTACAGGTCCTTGTCTTCCAGGTGGACAGCCAGGTCCATAACGACAGTGGCGAGGTAACTCGAGGTCCGGCGATCCATGGTCGTGCTCGCCAATGAGCCCCCGAGCAAACGCTCCGCAGTCCTCTCCTCGTCCTCACCGAGCGAAGCCAGCCCGAGACCGGCCAAGTGCTCGTCATACCGATCCAGCATCCAACGAGCCACCCGACCGAGGTACGCCCTGGCCGCTTCGGAGTCGAACGTTGCCAGCATGGTTGTAACAGCCGCGACTGACGGCGCGAAGAGGTCGCTGACCGGGCGGGCCGCGCCAGGCTGCTCGACGAAGGCACGCAAAGCCTGCTCGAACCGGGACAGCTGGTCGCCGTCTCCGGCCTCCCGCGCCAGCGCCAGTCCGAGAGCGAGAGCCTCCGCAACCCGGCAACAGATCACCGGGTAGGTCAGCAAGGCCAACAGGCCGACCGTGTTTCGGGCGATGTCGAGTGGGTCCTTCAGCAAGGGCTCGGTCTGGTCGCAGATCTCCAACGCCAACCCGAGCACCAGCCTCTTCGCCGCCGACTTCCCGTTGCTCGAAGTAGTCGGGTCTTGCTCAGTTGCGCGAATCAGCTGGAGCCCGACGCACAAGGCGAGGTCGAGGCGCTTGGTCCGAACTAACGCGTTCACGAGTATCGCGGCCTCGACCGCCGCACGGGGAGAAGTGCCCGCCCCAGGGAGCCAACGCCGCGCGTATGCCTCAATTCGTCGATCAGTGGCGCCGCCGTCCATGACGGACGTAAGCATCCCCAGGAGGTCGGCGTTCACGCCGTCTCCAGCCACGCCAACGGTGGGATCATCACAAAGCCACTCAACGAGGTCAGCGCGTTCCCAAATCTCCAAGTCTGCGAGGCCCCGAGCCTCAACCGACTTGCGGTACTCGGCGACGTCGGCCGGGGCGGCGCCCTTCAATCGGCCCGTCGTGACAAGCACCGCAACACGGGGAAGGGCGGGGTCAAAGGATGGATGCCCGATGGCGTTGTACTCGCACTCCTCCAACTGCGGGCGGACCCCGCGCCATTCGGGCTGGCCGATGTCTCCAGCCTTGGACTGGATGACGTACTGCCGCGTCTCGCCCGTTCTTGGGTCGGTCTTCTTGGCTAGGACGTCCTTGCCGAATTCGAAGGCCCCGTGGATGAAGTGAATATCCGTGAAACCGCGCGCCCCGAGCACTGCAAGCAACGGCCCGTCGAATTCGCGCTCTGTGAGGGTGTCAAGGAAGATCCCGACGACGTCGCGAAGCATGCCACTCCTCCTTTCGGCGGTCCATGATCGCGTTGATCCGAGCTTCCTGTTCGGGAGTCGGCTGCTTGCCCCGCAGTCTCTCCATCGTGTCGGGGTGCATGACGATCGTGAGGTTGGGCCGGCCTTCCTGGTCGAAGGTCATCTCAACTGTCTCCAGGGTCTCGGCGAACACGTCAAAGAAGTCGCGACCCGAGGCATCAATGGTGTTGCCGTACTCATCAGTCACTGCCGAGATGTGCTCTAGCATGCCGCGTATCATCTGGCCGCCCATGGAGTCAGCAAATGAATGCAGATCTGCAAGGAACTGACCCAGGTTAAATTCCCGAACGTCCTCGATCTGCACTGTCCACTCGTGCCGGACAGCCATGGGGCGATATAGAGATGAAGCCTCGGCCGGTAACGCAAAGCCTTCGGCGTGCGGAAGGGGCCCCTCGACGAGTTCTTCTCGGGTCACCTGCGCGAGCAGCGGGTGGAGGGCGCGCGCCATCTCTTGGGAGGCTTTGCTAAACCAGCGAGCACCGCCGATCTCGTACTCGCGTGGCATGAACCACGGCTCTTCTCGACGGTCGCCTGCGGCGTCCGCCAAGTCTGACCGGTCGTCGCTTCCCATTTCCCCATCGTGCCCCACGACGCTGACAGTCTCCAGGAAACATTGGCCTGGGGTGCCGCTCAGGCGGCGAGCCGCACCCGAACGAAACTTCCATTGGCCCGCCGGCAGTGTCATAGCGTCCAGGCAACGCGCCCGCCTGGTGGGGGCCTGATCTTGG
>CAZLGB010000096.1:0-12243 GCA_964558825.1 uncultured Intrasporangiaceae bacterium | reverse complement strand
TGGCGCATCCTCGCCGCCGAGGCGGGCGGCCGCGCTCTCACGGCCGCCCAGGTCGGCGCCCTCGACGCCCTCGTCACGGCCTGGCGGGGTCAAGGACCGGTCGACCTGCCCGGCGGGGTGGTCGCTGCCCGCGCCGGCGGACGGGTGAGCTTCACGCCGGTCCGGTAGGGTCGGGGCCGCACCCCAAGACCTGATTTGCACCCCGAAGGAGCCTGGCCGTGGACGCTGCCGACATGGGGACCAAGCTCGAACGGGTCCTCTATACCGAGGAGCAGATCCAGCAGCGGCTGCAGGAGCTCGGCGCGCAGATCTGGGCCGACTACGAGGGCCGTGAGCTGCTGCTCGTCGGCATCCTCAAGGGCGCCGTGCTCGTCATGGCCGACCTCATGCGCACCCTTCCGGGCAGCGTCAAGATGGACTGGATGGCCGTGTCGAGCTATGGCTCGGGCACCAAGAGCTCCGGCGTGGTGCGGATCATCAAGGACCTCGACACCGACATCACCGGCAAGCACGTGCTCGTCGTCGAGGACATCATCGACTCGGGTCTGACCCTCTCGTGGATCATGGCCAACCTCGGCTCGCGCAAGCCCGCCTCGCTGGAGATCTGCACCCTGCTGCGCAAGCCCGAGGTCGCCAAGGTCGCCATCGACGTCAAATATGTGGGCTTCGACATCCCCAACGAGTTCGTCGTCGGCTATGGCCTGGACTATGCCGAGGACTACCGCAATCTGCGCAGCATCGGCACCCTCTCGCCGACCGTCTACAGCTGAGCCACCGGGGCGATGGCGAGGCTACGCTGGCTGCTCGCGGCGGCCTGCCTCGGCGTCGCTGGCTCGCTCGCGGCGACGCGCGCCTCGACCATCCTCGCCGGACACCCGGCATACCTGCTGCTCGTGGCGGCGATCGCCGTCACCGGCCTGGTCCTGCTCGGCGCCGGGTGGCGGGTTCGCCGCGCCAGCCGCCTCCGCCCTGACGGCCCGGCCCGGGGTCGGGGCGTGCGGGCCGTGGGGAGATGGCTCGGCGTCGTGGGCCTAGTCGGGCTGCTCGCCGGCACCGTCTGGCTTGCGCCGTTTCCGGCCGAACCGGCGGCACTCGCAGTCGTCCAGGGCGCGCTGCCCGGAGTCACCGTCACCGAAAGCCCGACCAGTCTCACGCTCACTCCGTCGACGCTGCGAGCACCGACCGGCCTCATCTTCCAGCCGGGGGCACGCGTCGACCCCCGGTCCTATGCGCGGGTGCTGGGGCAGGTCGCCGCCGCCGGTTACGTCGTGGTGATCCTCAAGCCGCCGCTCGACATCGCCTTCATGAGCATCGGCGCACCTGAGGCGGTCATCGCGGCCCATCCCGAGATCTCGACCTGGGCCGTCGGGGGACACAGCCTCGGCGGCGTGGCCGCCTGCTCGTATGCCGCCGCCGCGCCGGCCACCGTGCGCGGGCTGGTGCTCTGGGCCAGTTATCCGGCCACCTCGATGCGCGACTCGACGCTGCAGGTCACCTCGGTGATCGGCGGGTCGGACGGGCTGGCCAGCCCCAACGAGGTCCGCAGCCGGGCCGGTGATCTGCCCGCCGACACGGAGTTCATCGTCGTCGAGGGAAGTGTGCACGCCTACTTCGGTGACTATGGCGCGCAGCCCGGCGACGGGCAGCCGTCGATCTCCCGGGAGGCGGCGCAGCAGCAGATCGTCGCAGCGACCATCGCTCTGCTCGCTCGGCTCGCAGTCTGACTGGTCGGGCGCTGTCAGGCCTGCTGCCGGCCTGCTCGTGGGTGCCATCGCACGGCGGCGGCGACGACGACCACGGCCGCGACGAGGGCGCTGACGCCGGTGACCGGTGAGCGTGGGGCGTCGGCAAACCGAGCCCACGCCACCCAGCCGAGCCCCCATGCGGCGGCCGCGGCCACGGCATACCTCCCGCCGAGGCGACGCGCCAACAGCACGCCCACCCCGGCAGCCACGGCCAGCACGACCACGGCCGCCGACTCGGCAACGGCCTGACCGGGCCGCACCCCGGATGCGACGAGGGTCGCGGTGATGTTGGCGCAGGTGGCCACACAAACCCAGCCGAGATAGAGGCCGAAGGTGCCGTCGACGACGACCTTCTCCATGGTCCCGCCCGCTGCCTGCTCGTGCAGCCGCTGGACGAGCACCCCGAGCACGAGGGTGAGACCGAGGATGACGAGCACGCTCACCCACAGCCACCCCACTTGGGTGACGAGCAGCCATGCGGCGTTGAGCAGCATGGAGGCGGCCGCCAGCCAGCCGATCGCCCGCGCGCGAGGGGAGGCGGCGTGCGCTGGCAGCAGCTGCCAGATCGTGTATGCCGCGAGGCCGCAGTAGATGACCGACCAGATCGCAAACGCCGGACGCCCGGGCGCGATGAGCGTGGCATCGGCGGCGAGGCTCCCTCCTGAGGACTCCTCCACCCTCGTCCCGAGCCGGCCGATGCCGACAAGGGTCCCGACGATGCAGGCGATCTCGCTGCCGACCACCGCGAGCTGGCGGAGCCGGTCAGTGCTGGTGGTGGCGGGCTTGGCCGCCGTGGCGTTGGGCATGGGCCTGCCGGAGGTCATCAGGGCTCCTGTCGTTTGGCACGTGTCTCGCGAGGCGAGGACGGCGCTGGTGGAGAGATCAGGCCAGGCGTCCGCGCACCAGGCTGTCACCCGAGTGCTGGGGCTTGTCGTCGAACTGCTCCTGGGAGATATCGACGATGACATAGCCCGCGTCGATGATGGCTTGGGAGATCTCAAAGGTCTGGTCGGCCTGCGCTGGGGCGAGCACACCGACGGAGACCATCCGCGAAAGATCGGTGTTGATCAGCCAGACCTCCAGATAGCCTGTGCCGGCAGGCAGCGGCTGGGTGCTGATCCTCAACGACAAGGTGGAGTCCGCACGCAGCAGATCGGCCTCCCCCCGCGGGGTCTTGGTGTCGAGGGTGTCGAGGGTGGCACGGCTGACGAGGATCTGCGGGCTCGGCGTGGTGGGTCCGATGCTCAATCGATCGCCGACGACCCCGACGAGCAGCCCGATGACCGACGCGGCCGCGATCCACCAGCTCGACCATCGGCGCGGCGTCGGCATCGGCTCGCCCAGCTCGGCGGCCACGGCGGTCCAGACGGACGGTGGCGGCGTCACCAGCGTGGGAGCGGGGCCGCGGGTCAATCCCAGCACCCGAGTCAGCTCGGCGAGCTCGCGGCCGCAACTGTCGCAATCCCTCACATGACGAGCCGATCCCTCGTCGACGTCATCGCCGAGCGCGATGCCGGCGAGGGTTTCGGAGTCAGGATGACTCATCGTGCACCTCCTCGAGGCGGGCGCGTAGGTGGAGCAAGCCCCGTCTGACGTGGGACTTCACCGTTCCCAGCGGCAGGTCAAGTGTCCGGGCGATGGACTCGTGGGTGAGCTCGTCATAAAGGGCGAGGCCCATGATGGTGCGTCGAGGCTCATCGAGGCCGGCAATCAGCCCTGCGACGAGCAGCCGATCGGCCGCGTGATCCTCGCGGGCGACGCGGTCGTGGTCCAGCTCCGTCCCGATGGCCACCGGCTCGCGGGCTCGGGCGGCGTGCAGGTCGGCGCATCGTCGACGCGTGATGCCGATCAGCCATGCAGCCGGGCTGCCGCGCTCGGGGTCGAAGGTGTGTCGGCCGCGCCAGGCCGAAATGAACACCTGCTGGGTCACGTCCTCGGCGTCATGGTGGTTGCCCACCGCGCGCAGGGCCAGGGTGTGCACCAACGGCGACCACCGATCGAAGGCCTCTGCCATCGCTGTGTGGTCGCCGTTTCGCAGCCGTCGACCCCAATCGCGAACGGGGTCGACGTCCTCGTGCGCCATCGCGTCACCGTATCCCGAACGTGGGGACATCGGGCGGTGTTGCCTGCCGTCCGCCACCACCGCCCCCTCTGCGCCAGTCCGTTCAGAGATTGGCGGGGCGCAGCACGAGCGTGATGCCGTGAGCAATCTGAGGATTGCCGGCGTTGATATCCAGGGCCCAGGGGTTGAGCCAAGGGTTGAGGTCATCGGGGTCCTGGTCGCCGAGGACGACCAGTGGGAGGTTGCGGTTGAGCACCCGCACCGTGATGGTCGGGCCCAGGGCGGTGGTGAGCTGGGCGCCATTGGACTTCACGGCCATGGCCTTGGTGATCGTGGCCCCGGGGACCACGTGATAGAGCAGCACGCTCTCGACGGTGTCGATGCCGAGGCTCGCGACGGCCGTGAAGACCGCCTCTTCCCCGCGCATCCAGGTGCCCGTGAGATCCGCGACCAGGACCTGGAACGCACGGTCGTTGGGGATGAAGGCGCTCACCGGCGTGCTGCCGTCGGTGAGCACCGCCACGGGGCTTGCCGGCTTGGCGCTCAGGACCGCCAGGACCGCCTCAGTGACGATGTCGAAGTCATACCAGTTGGAGTCGAAGCGGTTGCCGTCTGCGGTCAACACGGCGGCCAGGCTGCGGCTGGGAGAGGCGGTAGCTGCGGCGGTCGCCGCCGAGGCTCCGGGCGCCGCTCCCAAGCTCAACGCCATGCCGAGAGCGCCGGCGGCTGCCCATCGGGTGGTCAGCGGGCGGGTGAGGGTCATCTGATCTCCCTTCAGCGGGCCACCGAATGCGACCTTTCCCCCTCTACCGGCCCGAGCGCCAGCGCGGATGCACCAACCCGCCAAATACTTTCCCCTAGGCGCATCCGTAGCCCCTTGTCGGGTGGAAGAGAGGGCATCCACGACCCCGACCGTCCCAAGGAGCTCCCATGCGTCGCTCGATCCTCGCCGTGACCACCATCGCTGCAGTCCTGGCCTTGAGCGCCTGCAGCAGCTCCACCACGACGACTCCGTCCGCCGGATCCGCTGGCGCCAGCGCGCCGGCCGCGGCACCGACCACGGCGATGGCCAAGCCGAACACTCCCCAGGTCCAGGACATCGTCAGCACTGCCGTGGCCGCGGGGCAGTTCACCACGCTCGCCACGGCACTGACCAAGGCTGGCCTGGTGGACACTCTGAAGGGGGCTGGTCCGTTCACCGTCTTCGCGCCGACCGATGCTGCCTTCGCCAAACTCCCGGCCGGCACCCTCGACTCCTTGCTCATGGAGCCCAAGACCAAGCTGGCGCCGATCCTCACCTACCACGTCATCCCCGGGAAGGTCATGGCGGCCGACGTGATCAAGCTCAACGGAACGAAGGTCAAGACGGTCAACGGGGCCGAGTTGACGGTCAAGGTGTCCGGCTCGGATGTCGTGCTCGTTGACGGCACCGGCGCCATGGTCAAGGTCACCAAGACCGACATCATGGCCAGCAATGGCGTCATCCACGTCATCGATGGCGTGCTCTTGCCGGGCGCGTGAGCAGCGCGGGCGGTGGCTGGTCAGCCGGGCACCGCCCGCGTCCCCCCGCCGGGGGCGCTCGGCATACCAGTCAGGTCAGGCTGCGGAACATGCACCGTCGCGCGCGCGTTGACCTGCGAGAATGCCGACGACAGCTGGGGTATGCCGCCTGGCTGGTGAGCACGACCGATCAGGAGGCTGGGGCGCAAGCCCCGCAGACGCATGACTACCAAGCGCATCTTCCGTCCGCAGTGGCTCTGGCTGCTGCTCATCGCGGCCGCCGTGCTCTTCTTCGTGGTGCTCGCGTCCGACACCAGCGGCTACGCGCGGGTCAACACTTCGACGGCCCTGCAGCTCATCACCGACGACAAGGTCGCCTCGGCCAAGGTCCTCAACAACGAGCAGATCCAACTCGTCCTCAAGGACGGCGTGACCTACACCAGCGACAAGGAGCACGTGCAGGGCGCGTCGAAGGTCTACGCCTACTACGTCGACGCCCGCGGTGCGCAGATCGTCTCCGCTCTCAACGACCACAAGCCGACCGACGGCTTCACCGACCAGATCGACACCCAGAACTGGTTCACGTCGATGATCGGGCTGGTGCTGCCGATGGTCATCGTCCTCGGGCTCTTCTGGTTCCTCATGGGGCAGATGCAAGGCGGCGGCAACCGGGTCATGCAGTTCGGCAAGTCGCGCGCCAAGCTCGCCTCCAAGGACATGCCCAAGGTGACCTTCGCCGACGTCGCCGGCGTCGACGAGGCGGTCGAGGAGCTGCACGAGATCAAGGAGTTCCTCCAGGACCCGGCCAAGTTCCTCGCCGTGGGCGCCAAGATCCCCAAGGGCGTGCTGCTCTACGGCCCTCCCGGCACCGGCAAGACGCTGCTGGCCCGAGCTGTGGCCGGCGAGGCCGGCGTGCCCTTCTACTCGATCTCCGGCTCGGACTTCGTCGAGATGTTCGTCGGCGTCGGCGCCTCGCGCGTGCGTGACCTCTTCGAGCAGGCCAAGGCCAACGCCCCCGCGATCGTCTTCGTCGACGAGATCGATGCCGTCGGGCGCCACCGTGGCGCCGGCCTCGGCGGTGGTCACGACGAGCGCGAGCAGACCCTCAACCAGCTGCTCGTCGAGATGGACGGCTTCGACGTCAAGACCAACGTCATCCTCATCGCGGCGACCAACCGCCCCGACATCCTCGACCCGGCGCTGCTGCGCCCGGGCCGCTTCGATCGTCAGATCGCCGTCGAGGCCCCCGACATGATCGGGCGTCACCGCATCCTGCAGGTCCACGCCCAGGGCAAGCCGATGGCTCCCGACGTCGACCTGCTCGCGGTCGCCCGGCGCACGCCGGGCTTCACCGGCGCCGACCTGGCCAACGTCCTCAACGAGGCCGCCCTGCTCACCGCCCGCACCAACCGCCGGGCGATCGACAACCAGGCCCTCGACGAGGCCATCGACCGCGTCATCGCCGGTCCGCAAAAGCGCACCCGCCTCATGTCGGCCAAGGAACGCAAGATCACGGCATACCACGAGGGCGGACACGCCATCGTCGCCGCCGCGATGAACCACACCGACCCGGTGACCAAGGTGACGATCCTGCCGCGCGGGCGCGCCCTCGGTTACACGATGGTCATGCCGCAGGACGACAAGTACTCGACGACCCGCAACGAGATCCTCGACCAGCTCGCCTATGCCCTCGGCGGGCGGGTGGCCGAGGAGATGATCTTCCACGACCCGACGACCGGCGCCTCCAATGACATCGAGAAGGCCACGGCGATGGCCCGCAAGATGGTCACCGAATACGGCATGTCCGAGCGGGTCGGGGCGATCAAGCTTGGCCAGAGCACCGGCGAGGTCTTCCTCGGGCGCGACATGGGCCATCAGCGCGACTACAGCGAGCGCGTCGCGAGCATCGTCGACGAGGAGGTGCGCAAGCTCGTCGAGAACGCTCACGACGAGGCCTGGCACGTCATCAACGACAACCGCGACATCCTCGACCACCTCGTGCTCGAGCTGCTCGACAAGGAGACCCTCGGCACCAAGGAGCTCGCCGAGATCTTCGCGTCGATCGTCAAGCGCCCGCTGCGGCCCACCTGGCTCTCCAGCGACGAGCGCTCGATCAGCGACCGCCCGCCGGTGCTCACCCCCGCCGAAGAGGCCGCCACGCGCAACGGGCACGGCCCGGCCATGCCCCCGCCCGGGGCGCCGACCGACGTGGCGCAGGCCCCCGCCGACGCCCCCGGCCACTGAGAGGCACGGCAGGTATGCCGGTCGACCACGCCCGCGCCGAGGCTGCGGTCCGCGAGTTGCTGCTCGCCATCGGGGAGGACCCCGACCGCGAGGGCCTTCAGCAGACCCCGGCCCGGGTCGCTCGAGCGCTCTCGGAGATCTTCGTCGGCCTCGATCAGGACCCGGCCCTCGTCCTGGCGACGACCTTCGACATCGACCACGACGAACTCATCCTCGTGCGCGACATCGAGGTCTATTCAACCTGTGAGCACCACCTGGTGCCTTTCCACGGGGTCGCCCACGTCGGCTACATCCCGGCCAAGGACGGCACGGTCACCGGGCTGTCCAAGATCGCCCGGCTCGTCGACGTCTTCGCCAAGCGCCCCCAGGTGCAGGAGCGACTGACCAGCCAGGTGGCCGACGCCCTCGTCGAGCACCTCGGCGTGCAGGGCGTCATCGTCGTCATCGAGTGCGAGCACCTGTGCATGTCGATGCGCGGGGTCAAAAAGCCCGGCTCGCGGACCATCACCTCCGCGGTGCGCGGCCAGCTGCGGGCGCCCGCGACCCGCGCGGAGGCCATGGCCCTGCTGCTCGGCGGCAAGCGGTGAGCCTGGGCGGGGCTCCCACCACGCCCGTCGCCCCCGCGGCGACCACCCGGCACGCGGGGCCCTTCTCCGACGGGCGACGCACCCTCGTCATGGGGGTCGTCAACGTCACCCCCGACTCCTTCAGCGACGGCGGCACGTGGTTCGAGGCCGAGGCGGCCATCGAGCACGGTCGGGCGTTGCTCGCACACGGGGCCGACCTGCTCGATGTCGGCGGGGAGTCGACCCGACCGGGCGCCGAGCGGCCGTCGCTCGACGAGGAGTTGCGCCGGGTGGTCCCGGTCGTCCGCGCGCTGGCCGAGACCGGAGGGCTCGTGTCGGTCGACACCATGCGGGCCGAGGTGGCTGCCGCCGCGCTCGAGCATGGTGCGGTCCTCGTCAACGACGTGAGCGGCGGGCTCGCCGACCCCGGCATGCTCCCGCTCGTCGCCGAGCGACAGGTGCCCTACATCGCCATGCACTGGCGCGGTCACTCGGCCGACATGCAGGCGCGCGCGGCATACGACGATGTCGTGGCGGACGTATGCCGTGAGCTCGCCTCCCGCCGCGATGCCGCCCTCGCCGCGGGGATCGCGCCTGACCTGTTGGTGCTCGACCCGGGGCTGGGCTTCGCCAAGCTCGCCGAGCACAACTGGGCGTTGACCGCCCACCTGGACTCCGTTGCGGCACTGGGTCATCCAGTGCTCTATGCCGCCTCGCGCAAGGCCTTCCTCGGCAAGGTGGGGCGGGCCGAGGGCGCCTCGCCGCGACCGCCGCTCGAGCGCGATGTCGCCACGGCCGCGACCTCGGTGCTCGCCGCGCTCTCCGGCGTCTGGGCGGTGCGGGTCCACGACGTGCGTGGCACGCGCGATGCCCTCGACGTGCTGGCGGCCGCTTGTGCGGCCGCCGTTGCCGGGCCAGGGTGGGGCTCATGACCGATCGGATCCGGGTGCGGGGCATCGAGGCATTCGGTCACCACGGTGTCTTCGACTTCGAGCGCCGCGAGGGGCAGCGTTTCGTCGTTGACGTCATGCTCGAGCTCGACCTGCGCCGGCCCGGCCGCTCCGACACCCTCGCGCACACGGTCAACTATGGCGAGGTGGCAGCTGGGGTCGTCGCCCGCATCGAGGGGCAGCCCTACGACCTCATCGAGCGGCTCGCCGAGGTCATCGCCGGCGACCTGCTCGAGCTGCCGACCGTCGACGCCGCCCAGGTGGTCGTCCACAAGCCGGAGGCGCCGGTCGGCGTGCCCTTCGGCGACGTCAGCGTCGAGATCGAGCGCCGCCGCGGCACCCCGGTCGTCGTCGCGCTCGGCTCCAATCTCGGCGACCGGGTGCGCACCGTCACCGAGGCCGTCGAGGCGCTGGCCGACCTGCCCCGATTCACCATCACCGCGGTCTCGCCGCTCGTCGACACCGACCCCCTCGGCGGAGGTCCTGACCAGCCGCGCTATCTCAACGGCATCGTCCTGGGTGCCTTCGCCGGATCGCCGACGGCCCTGCTGCGCGGGCTGCACGCCATCGAGCACGCGCACGGCCGCACTCGCGAGGTCCGTTGGGGCGCAAGGACTCTCGATCTCGACCTCGTGCAATTCGGGGTGCCTGGCACTGACCGCGAGCGGCTCTCCGACAGCCCGACGCTGCTGCTGCCCCACCCGGGTGCCATCGAGCGCGCCTTCGTGCTGCTGCCTTGGTCGCTCGCCGACCCCGATGCTGTCATGAGGGTCGGCCCGAGTGTGACCGACCCGGTCATCCGCGTCGCCGACCGGCTCGCCGAGCTCGACCAGCACGGCATACGTCAAGGGCCGCAATGGAGCCCCGCATGGTGAGCCGGCACGGCGTGCGGCTGCGGCTGCTGCTCGCGATCGTCCTCGTCATCGCGCTGCTCGGGTATGCCGTGCTGCGCCTGCTCCCGGGGCCGGTGCCCAACCCGGGCTGGGCCGGGGTGGTGCTGCTGCTCTTCATGGCGGTCGGCGTCTACTTCGCGGCGCTGCCGGTCAAGCGGCTGCGCGAGGGGCGGGCGACCAAGGCGCTCAACCCGCTGCGGGCCGCGCGCTCGCTCGTGCTCGCCCAGGCCGCCGCGCTCACCGGCGCGGGGCTGCTCGGGTGGTATGCCGCCCAAGCCCTGACGATCCTGCCGGACATCGACGTCGACTCTCAACGAGCCCGCTTCACGCTGTTGCTCGGGCACTCTGCGGCGGCGGTGGTCCTCGTCGTCAGCGGCCTGCTCGCCCAGCGGATGTGCCGCCTGGACGACGACCAGCGCCCCGAGCGCACCGACGCGCAGTCGCGCGGGGGCAGCGCCGACTGAGGCCCGGCCGCACTGTCGCGCGACGAATGCGAAGGCGTGGTCAGGCCTGGCCGAGTCGGCGCTGGTGCCGCCGAGCGCGGCGCCGGGCACGCATCCCGGGGAGGCCGTCGATGGCAAACGCCCCTTCACCGATCACGGCCGCGGTCCGATAGACCTTGACCTCGCCCAAGACCATCGCGCCGATGACGCGCACGAGCGGGGCCCCAGGGCCGGCGGGCGCCGTCGGCCCGGACTCACGCTGGCCGAACTCGCCCAGGACGGCCGAACCGGTGCACTCGACGCGCATGGTGTCGGGGACGATGATCTTGACGTCGCCCATGATCCCGCGGACCTCGATGGTCGTCACCGCCGAGCCCAGCTCTGCGCCGCGCAGGTCCAGGCGCACCTCGCCCATCCCGACGGTGAACAGCAGATGGGCCGGGACGCGCCATGTGCCCTGTCGCTTGGTCGAGCTCAGCACCGTCCATACCTGCTCCATGGCGACCTGGGTCGCGTCCTGCAGGCTGGCGGGCGGCTGCGACACCGGCGACGGCGCAGGCGGCTGGGCCGCCGCCGCCGGGGATGCCGGGTCGGCGGCCGGTGGCCAGACGGGGGAGTCCTGCACCGAGGGAGCGGGGTCGTCGGGGTGCTGGGTCGTCATGGCTCCACTGTGGTGCCTCGGGCCAGCCGGGCGCCATCCGGGCCGACCCTGGCTGGACCCTCAGCTCGTGGGGGTCGTCTTGTAGACGTCGCCACCGACGCTGCCCATCGCCGGGTCGATCATCCCGCCGGCCACCCAGGTCGGGCCGCCGTGGACGTTCTTGGCCGTGGCCATGGCGGCCTGCAAGGCGAGGAAGCGTGCGTCGGGCGAGTCGACGAACCAGAGGAAGAGCGCCTCACCGGCCAGCTTGCTCGTGCACACGACACTGGCCGGGCCCTTGGTCGAGGAGGGGATCGAGATCGCGGCAGGAACTGCGGGGCACTGGAAGGCAGCCGGCAGGTCCGCGAGGCCGCGGATCGAGGCCTCAGGCACCGGCGAGGCGCTGCTGGACAGCACCGGCGGGAAGGCCCCCAGCGAGCTCGTCGTGGGTGGCGCGGCCGATGTCTTGGTGGCGCTGGCCGAGGCCTTGGGCTTGGCGGCACTGGCTGTGGGCTTGCTGGTGGACGCCGAGGTGGGTGCGATGCCGGTGGCGGTGTCGCTGCTGCTGCACGCACCGAGCGCCCCGACCACCAGCGTGCCCCCGAGCAGCAGGGTGCAGGCCCCCGCGACCGGGCGGGAGGTGCGGCGCACGGCAGACGTGGTGCGGCGCACCGCGGACGAGCCGGTGGTCGTCATTTGTCGAGATCCCCCAGGACGAAGCTGACCGAGGCCAGCACGGCGGACAGGTCGGCCAGCCGCGTGCCTGGCAGCACCTCGGCGAGGCAGGCGACATTGCCGAAGGACGGGGTGCGCAAGGCCAGCCGCCACGGCCAGGGCTCGCCCCGTGACGCGAGCAGCACGCCCGAGACACCGAGCGGGCTCTCGGTCGCGGCATACCACTGGCCCTCGGGGACCCGCACGACCTTGGGCAGGCGCACCTGCACGGGGCCCGCCGCGAGACGGGCAAGGGCCGCGAGGACCAGATCGAGCGACACCTCGACCTGCTCGACGAGGCAGCGCAGCCGCGCGGCGGCATCTCCCGCGGCCCCGAGGACGACCCGCCCCGGACCGCCGGGCGCGAAGAGCTCGGCGTAGCCGAGATATGGCGCGTCGCGGCGCAGATCGAGGTCGACCCCACTCGCGCGCGCGACCGGCCCGCTGGCCCCGAAGCTCAGCGCCGCCGCCGGGTCCAGCCGCCCG
>CAZLGB010000095.1:0-12244 GCA_964558825.1 uncultured Intrasporangiaceae bacterium | reverse complement strand
TGCTCACTCCCCCGACGGCGCGTCGTGCTCACCCCACCCTCAGGTACGAAGAGCCGGTTTTCGCGGCCTGAACCTCGGCACCGGAGCCACCCCCAGACGCGCGTATGCCGCCCGCTCGGGTGAGCAGACGGCATACGGGAGCAGGTCGGGCGGCGACCCGAGCGGCTCAGTAGCGGTAGTGGTCCGGCTTGAACGGTCCGGCCACGTCGACGCCGAGGTAGTCGGCCTGCGGCTTGGTCAGCTCGGTGAGCCGCACCCCGAGGGCGTCGAGGTGCAGGCGCGCGACGAGCTCGTCGAGGACCTTGGGCAGCACGTAGACCCGGCGCTCGTAGTCGGAGGTCTTGGTGTAGAGCTCGATCTGGGCGATCGTCTGGTTGCTGAAGGAGTTGCTCATGACGAAGCTCGGGTGCCCGGTGGCGTTGCCGAGGTTCATCAAGCGGCCCTCGGACAAGATGATGACCGAGTGGGCGGGGCGCCCACCTTCGCCCGAGGTCGCCGGGAAGGTCCACTCGTGGACCTGGGGCTTGATCTCGGTCTTGACGATGCCCGCGACACGGGCCAGACCCGCCATGTCGATCTCGTTGTCGAAGTGGCCGATGTTGGCGACGATCGCCTTGTCCTTCATCGCGGCCATGTGCTCGGCCGTGACGACGTCGAAGCACCCGGTCGCGGTGACGACGATGTCGGCCTGACCGATGACGTCGTCGAGGGTGGCGACCTGGAAGCCCTCCATGGCGGCCTGCAGCGCGCAGATCGGGTCGATCTCGGTGACGATGACGCGGGCGCCCTGGCCGGCGAGCGACTGGGCGCAGCCCTTGCCGACGTCGCCATAGCCACAGACGACGGCGACCTTGCCGCCGATGAGCACGTCGGTCGCCCGGTTGAGCCCGTCGACGAGCGAGTGGCGGCAGCCGTACTTGTTGTCGAACTTGCTCTTGGTCACCGAATCGTTGACGTTGATCGCCGGGAAGAGCAGCTCCCCCGCCTCGGCCAGCTGGTAGAGGCGGTGCACCCCGGTCGTGGTCTCCTCGGTGACGCCCTTGATGCCGGCGGCGGTGCGGGTCCACTTGGTCGGGTCGGCCGCGATCGTCTCGCGCACGAGCGCCTTGAAGACGCCGAACTCCTCGGAGTCCGCCTCGGTCGTGGGAGGCACGACGCCGGCCTGCTCCCACTCGCGGCCCTTGTGGACGAGCATCGTCGCGTCGCCGCCGTCGTCGAGGATCATGTTGGGGCCGGTCGAGCCGTCCGGGCCGGCGGGCCAGGTGAGGATCTGGTCGGTGCACCACCAGTAGTCCGGCAGCGACTCGCCCTTCCAGGCGAAGACGGGCACGCCCTGGGGGTCCTCCACCGTGCCGGTGGGGCCGACGACGACGGCTGCGGCCGCCTCGTCCTGGGTCGAGAAGATGTTGCACGAGGCCCAGCGGACCTGCGCGCCGAGGGCGACGAGGGTCTCGATGAGCACGGCGGTCTGCACGGTCATGTGCAACGAGCCGGCGATGCGGGCGCCGGCGAGCGGCTGGCTGTCGGCATACTGCGCGCGCAGCGCCATGAGGCCGGGCATCTCGTGCTCGGCCAGACGCAGCTGGTGGCGGCCGGCGGTCGCCAGGGACAGGTCGGCCACCTTGTGGTCGATGGACATAGGAGTCTCCGATTCGCTTTCGGGTCTGTGGGTCTGGTCGTGGGGTCCGCGCAACGCATCGACATGTCGACGCGCTGGTGAGCAGACCCGGCGCCGCCCTTCAGGGCTCTCGGGGGGCTGGCCGTCCGCGAGCGCAAGCGCCCTGTCGTATGCCGTGCCACCCCGGCCGCGGGTCCTCGACCCACGCCGGCAAGTGCCTCATTCTAGCCGACGGCCGGACCGATCGGCTGGACCGATCGGCATGGCCGGTTGACATGGCCGGTTGACATGGCGATGCCGCCCGCGCGCGGGGCGCGGGCGGCATACGCAGCACGACGCAACGAGCCGGAGCGGCTATTCGAAGTCGACGAGGATGTCGCCGCCCTGCACCGGGCTGCCGACCTGGACCGGCACGCTCTTGACCTTGCCGGCCACGGGGGCGGTGATCTCGGTCTCCATCTTCATCGCCTCGAGGATGATGAGGGTGTCGCCCTCCTTGACCTCGGCGCCGGGCTGGACGTTGACCTGCAGCACGGTGCCGGCGATCGGGGCGCGCAGCGCGTTTTCGCCACCTCCGGCTCCGGCGGCCTCACCGGCCGGGGCGGCCGGCCCCGAGCGGGGTGCCGTGGCGGTCCCGGTGGAGGAGAAGACGAAGCCACCGAGCGCAGGCTTGGGCTCGGCCTCGACGTCGACCAGCACGTCGTATTCGACCCCGTCGACGGTCACCTTGAGTCGCATGAGCGTTCCTTGTCTCAGTCAGGTCAGTGGGATCGGGTGTGGGTGAAGGTGTGGGAGGCGTGGATATTGGAGCGTCCCATCCGGGCCCACGAATTGGTGTGGCTGTAGTGGATCTGGCGCACGGTCGCCTTCTTGCCGAGGTAGGCCGCCACCGCCGCCGAGATCGCGAGGATGGTGTCGATGGGCACCGGGCCGTGCTGCTCCTGGCTCTCGGCGAGCTGCTTCTCGAGCTTGGCAACGCGGCGGGTCAGCTCGTCGACGAGGTCGGTGAGCCGGGTGAGGTCGGCGGGAGTGCTCGTCATGAGGATCCTCTCCTGGTCCGCAGCAGCACCGGCGTCGGGGTCGGGGCGGCGTTCACAGCGGCATCAGCCCGTGCTTCTTGGGCGGACGCACGTCGCGCTTGGTCGTCAACGACTCGAAGGCCTGCGCGACGAAGCGGCGGGTCTCGGCCGGGACGATGACATCGTCGACGAGCCCGTGCTCGCTGGCGACATAGGGGTTGGCGAAGGTCCCCCGGTAGTCGTCGATGAGCTCCTGACGCTTGGCGGCGGAGTCCTCGGCGTCGGAGATCTCCTTGCGGAAGACGATGCCCGCGGCGCCTTCGGCACCCATGACGGCGATCTCGGCCGAGGGCCAGGCGAAGACCTTGTCGGCACCCAGAGCGCGGGCACACATGGCGATGTAGGCGCCGCCGAAGGCCTTGCGCAGCACGACAGTGACCTTCGGGACGGTCGCCGCCGAGTAGGCGAAGAGCACCTTGGCGCCGTGGCGGATGATCCCGTTGTATTCCTGGTCGACGCCGGGCATGAATCCGGGGGTGTCGACGAGGGTGAGCAGCGGGATGTTGAAGGCGTTGCAGAAGCGCACGAAGCGGGCGATCTTGTCCGAGGCGTCGATATCGAGAACCCCCGACATCTGGTTGGGCTGGTTGGCGATCACCCCAACGGTGCGCCCGACGATGCGCCCGAAGCCGACGACGGCGTTGAGCGCCCAGCCGGCGTGCACCTCGAGGAAGTCGCCGTCGTCGACGACGTTGGCGATGACGTCGCGCACCTCGTAGGGCTTGCGCGCGTCGTCGGGGATGACCGTGTCGAGGAAGCGGTTGTCGTCGACATTGCCGTCGTGCTCGAGCTCGGGCGGGTCCTCGGTGTTGTTCTGCGGGAGGAAGCTCAGCAGCTTCTTGGCGATGAGCATCGCCTGGGCATCGTCGTCGGCGACAAAGTGGACGACACCGGACCGGGTCGCGTGGACGGCCGCACCACCGAGGTCGTCGTGGCTGACCTCCTCCCCGGTCACCTGTTTGATGACGTCGGGGCCGGTGATGTACATCTGCGCTTGCTTGGTCTGGATGATGAAGTCGGTCAACGCCGGGGAGTATGCCGCGGCACCGGCACACGGCCCGGCGAGGATGGAGATCTGCGGGACGACGCCGGACAGCAGCGTGTTGGCGAAGAAGATCCGGCCGCACCCGTTGAGGGCGTCGATGCCCTCCTGCACCCGAGCGCCGCCGGAGTCGTTGATGCAGACGAACGGCGAGCCGGTGCGCAGCGCCATCTGCGCCGACTGGGCGATCTTCTCGGCGTGCAGCTCGCCGATGGTGCCGCCGAGGATGGTGAAGTCCTGGCTGGCCACGTGGACCAGCCGCCCGAGGATGGTCCCCTGGCCGACGACGACGCCGTCGCTCGGGACGTCCTTGTCGGCCATGCCGAAACGGTTGGCGCGGTGCACGGCATACACCGAGGACTCCTGGAAGGAGTGCGGGTCGAGCAGCTCGCTGATCCGCTCACGCGCGGTGAGCTTGCCCTGGTCGTGCTGCTTGGCGACCCGAGCCTCCCCGCCCGCGGCCTCGAGCTCGGCACGGCGCCGGTGCAACTCGTCAATCTTCTCTTGGATGGTCTGCGCGGCCACGATGTGCCCTTTCAGGACGGCTGGACGGAGACGCTGTGGGGGGCGCCGTTGACGATGACCTTGTAGCGGACCGGCGTGCGGACCGGGTTGCCGGGCTGGGCACCGGCGGCGGCTGCGGCCTTCTCGGCGGCGAGCACGTCGGGGTCCTTGCCGACGTTCTTGGGGCCTTGGTCGCGGGTGCCGAAGAAGGTCGGGGCGACCTTGGGGAACATCGCGTAGGTCAGCACGTCCTCGTCGCTGCCGTTGAAGCCCTGCAGCGCGGCAGCCTCCTCGCGGTCCTTGTCCCACTCGGGCGGCAGCAGGTCGGCCGGACGCACGGTGATGGGGTCCTTCTTGGCCTGCTGGCGGGCGATCTCGACGACCTCGGGGTTGGGCACCCCCAGGGTGGAGCCGTAGTAGCCGAGCATGACGTCGGCGAACTCGCCGGTCAGCACCTTGTAGCGGCCCATCATGACGTTGAAGACGGCCTGGGTGCCGACGATCTGGCTGGAGGGGGTGACCAGGGGCGGATAGCCGGCGTCGGCGCGCACCCGCGGGACCTCCTCCATGACCTCCTTGATCCGGTCGGCCGCCCCCTGAGCCTTGAGCTGGCTCTCCATGTTGGAGATCATCCCGCCGGGGATCTGGCTCTTGAAGATCTCGGTCTCGACGCCGACGATGTTGGACGCGAATTCGGCGTACTTGGGCCGGATTCCGGCGAAGTAGTCCTTGATCTTGAGCAGCCGCTCCTCGTCGAGCTCGGTGTGATAGGGCGTGCCCTCGAGCATGGCGACGAGGCTCTCGGTGGGATTGTGACCCGGGCCCAGGCTCATCGAGGAGATCGCCGAGTCGACGCAGTCGGCACCGGCCTCGATGCCCTTCATCAGCGACACGAGGGTGACGCCGGTCGTCGCGTGGCAGTGGATGTGGATGCGCACGTCCTCGCCGAGGTCGTCCTTGATCGCCTTGACGATGTCGTATGCCGGTTGCGGCTGCAGCAGCGCGGCCATGTCCTTGAGGCAGAGCGAGTCGCAGCCGAGGTCCATGAGGTCGCGCGCCATCTGGACGTAGCCCTCGACGGTGTGCAGCTGGCTCACCGTGTAGCAGAGCGTGCCCTGGGCGTGGGCGCCCTCGCGCTTGACGGCCTTGATCGCCCGCTCGACATTGCGCACGTCGTTGAGGGCGTCGAAGGTGCGGAAGACGTCCATCCCGTTTTCGACGGCCTTGCCGACGAAGCGGTCGACGACCTCGTCCTCGTAGTGCCGGTAGCCGAGCAGGTTCTGCCCGCGCAGCAGCATCTGCAGCTTGGAGTTGGGCAGCAGCTCGCGGAAGGTCCGCAGCCGCACCCACGGGTCCTCGTTGAGGAAGCGGATGCACGCGTCGAAGGTCGCGCCGCCCCAGCACTCGACGCTCCAGTAGCCGGCTTGGTCGATCTCCTCGCAAATCGGCACCATGTCCTCCAGCGCCATGCGAGTCGCAAAGAGGCTCTGGTGAGCATCGCGCAGGGCCAGCTCGGTGATGTCGATCTTCTTGCTCATCGTGGGTCAACCTTCCGACGGCGGGAGTCGGACGGGGCCCACAACAAGGGGCGACGTTCCGTCCTGGCGCCAATGTGCCACAGGTCGCACGAGGTCGCATTGGGACCTCTGGCCCGCCTTTGTGCGCAATTCCCCGCTGTATGCCGCGTGGTCACCGGTTGTTCACCCGGCCCCGCCGCGGAGCCTTCGCCGGCGGGATCCTCAGCTGTGCCGGCGCCGCGGAATGACGTGCAGGACGGCGACGACGAGTGCTCCGACGAGCAGGCCGGCGACCGCCGAGCCGAGGGTGTTGGTCAGCCAGCCGAGCACCCCGCCGAGCGCCCCGGTCGCGTGCGCGACCGCCTCCTCGGCGTGGTGGAGCAGCGCGTAGGGTGGGTGCCAGCCGAGGGTGTCGGCGCCCGAGAGCAGGATGTGCCCGCCGACCCAGAGCATCGCCACCGTGCCGACCAGGGCGAGGCCGGCGAGCAGCCGCGGCATGGCGGTGACCAGGCCGGCTCCGATGGTCTGCGCGAGCGACGAGCGGCGCTGCGCCAGGTGCAACCCGATGTCGTCCATCTTGACGATGAGCGCGACGACGCCATAGACGCCGATGGTGATGACCACCGCGACGACAGCGAGCACCACGGCCCGCGACAGCAGCGGCTCGGAGGCGACCTCGCCGAGCGCGATGACCATGATCTCGGCCGAGAGGATGAAGTCGGTGCGGATCGCCCCGGCCACCATCTCGGCCTCGTGGTCGGCCCCTTGAGTCGCGGCCGGGGTCTCAAGGCCGCTGCTGTGCCCGCTGACCTTCTCCCAGATCTTCTCGGCGCCCTCGTAACACAGGTAGGTGCCCCCGAGCATGAGCAGCGGGGTCAGTGCCCAGGGCAGCAGCTGGCTCAACAGCAACGCCGCGGGGAGGATGAACAGCAGCTTGTTGCGCATCGAGCCGAGGGCGATGCGCTTGATGATCGGCAGCTCGCGATCGGCCGTGAAGCCGTGGACATAGCGCGGGGTGACCGCCGTGTCGTCGACGACGACCCCGGCCGCCTTGGCACTCGCCTTGGCGGCGGCCGCGCCCACGTCATCCAGGGATGCGGCGGCGAGCTTGGCCAGCGCGGCGATGTCGTCGAGCAGCGCGACCAGGCCCCCGCTCACCGGCCGGCCTCCCGCGGGCGGCGATATGGGTCAGAGCAGCCGTCGAGCATGCTTGCAGCCTAACGAAACTGCCGACGCGGGCAGGTTGGTGGACAAGTGGGGACCATTGGTCCCTTTGCACAATCGTGACCTGCGGCATACGTTGACGAGCATGTTTGAGGTCCGCATCCACGGCCGGGGCGGACAGGGCGTCGTCACCGCCGCCGAGTTGCTCTCCGTCGCCGCATTCGACGAGGGCCGCCACGCCCAGGCCTTCCCCAGCTTCGGATCCGAGCGGACAGGGGCCCCCGTCGTCGCCTTCTGCCGGATCGCCGACCAGCAGATCCGCGTGCGCGAGCCCGTCGTGCACCCGGACGCTCTCGTCGTGCAGGACGCCACGTTGCTGCACCAGGTCGACGTCTTCGCCGGGCTCAAGGAGCGCGGCTACGTGCTCATCAACTCCACGGCCACACCGGCCGAGTTGGGGTTGGAGAGTCTGGCGCAGCGACTCGGCGCCGGCCGCCTGCTCACCATCCCCGCCACCGACATCGCGCGCGAGCACATCGGCCGCCCGGTGCCCAATCTCGTGATGCTCGGCGGGCTGGCCGCCTTCACCGGCATCGTCCATCTCCCCGCCCTGATCGAGGCGATGGAGGAGCACTTCCCCGGCGCGCTCGGCGCCAAGAACGCGGCCGCCGCGACCGCGGCATACGACCTCGTCCGCACCCTCATCCCCGCCCCCGCCAACTCCTAGGAGCAACCCTCGTGCGCACCCAAATCGAAGGCTCGATGGCGGTCGCGCGGGCGGTCTCCGCCTGCCGCCCGCAGGTCATCTGCGCCTACCCGATCTCGCCGCAGACGCACATCGTCGAGGGGCTGTCGGCCATCGTCAAGAAGGGCGAGCTGCCCGGCTGCGAATACGTCAACGTCGAGAGCGAGTTCGCGGCGATGTCGGTCGCGATCGGCTCATCGGCGGCGGGCGCCCGCACCTACACCGCCACCGCCAGCCAAGGGCTGCTCTTCATGGTCGAGGCGGTCTACAACGCCTCGGGCCTGGGGTTGCCGATCGTCATGACCGTCGCCAACCGAGCCATCGGCGCGCCGATCAACATCTGGAACGACCACACCGACGCGATGAGCCAGCGCGACTCCGGGTGGATCCAGCTGTATGCCGAGACCAACCAGGAGGCGGCCGACCTGCACGTGCAGGCCTTCAAGATCGCCGAGGCCCTGTCGATCCCCGTCATGGTCTGCATGGACGGCTTCATCCTCACCCACGCCGTCGAGGAGGTCGACCTGCCCGAGCAGGCCGACGTCGACCGCTTCCTGCCGCCCTTCGACCCGCGCCAGGTCCTCGACCCGGCCGACCCCGTGTCGATCGGTGCCATGGTCGGGCCGGAGGCCTTCACCGAGGTGCGCTATCTCGCCCATGACAAGCAGATGCAGGCGCTCGAGCTGATCCCGGCCGTGGCCGCGGAGTTCAAGGAGATCTTCGGGCGCGACTCCGGCGGGCTCGTGCACACCTATCGGCTCGAGGACGCCGAGACCGTCGTCATCGCGCTGGGCTCGGTCCTCGGCACCATCAAGGACGTCATCGACGAGCGCCGCGAGCGCGGCGAGCGCATCGGCGTGCTCGGCATCACGTCCTTCCGGCCGTTCCCGCTGGCGGCGGTCGAGGCGGCGATCGGTGCAGCCAAGCGCTTCGTCTGCCTGGAGAAGGCGTTCTCGGTCGGCATCGGCGGCATCGTCGCCTCGCACGTGCGGATGGCGATGTCCTCCCACCCGATCAAGAACTACACCGTCGTCGCCGGTCTGGGCGGTCGCCCGATCCTCAAGTCGTCCCTGCACGGGATGCTCGATGCGGCCGTCGCCGACCAGCTCGAACCGCTCACCTTCCTCGATCTCGACCGCGACCTGGTCGACCGCGAGCTGGCCCGGACCCGCGCCGGACGCCGATCGGGACCCTCCGCCGAAAACCTGCTGCGCGACCTCGGTGCCGTGCGCGCCGCGTCGGTCTAAGGAGCCGCTGACATGACCACTCCCGAAACGGATGCCGCGACCGCCGACCGGGTCGACCCCGCCGGCTATCACCACGGCGTCATCCCCGACGTCTTGCACGAGGCCCCGGCCACCAAGCCGGTGAAGTTCTACCAGGTGGGCTCCTTCGCCGTCGGCAACCGGCTGCTGCCCGTCGAGGCCCGCTCGGTGCAGTCCGACCCCGACCGCACCAACGCCCTCACCTCGGGCCACCGGGCCTGCCAGGGGTGCGGCGAGGCGCTCGGCGCCCGCTATGCCCTCGACGCGGCGATGGCCGCCGCCGGGGGCCAGCTGGTCGCCGTCAACGCCACCGGCTGCCTCGAGGTCTTCTCGACCCCCTATCCGGAGACGTCCTGGCGGGTCGCCTGGCTGCACTCGCTCTTCGGCAACGCCCCGGCCGTCGCCTCCGGTGTCGCCGCGGCATACAAGGCGATGGGCAAGACCGACATCCGCGTCGTCGCCCAGGGCGGCGACGGTGGCACCGTCGACATCGGCTTCGGAGCCCTGTCGGGGATGTTCGAGCGCAATGACGACGTGCTCTACATCTGTTACGACAACGAGGCCTACATGAACACGGGGGTGCAGCGCTCCGGCGCCACTCCCCCGGCTGCTCGCACGGCGACCACCCAGGCCGTCGGCGCCGAGCCCGGCAACGTCTTTGGCCAGGGCAAGGACCTCCCCCGCATCGCCATGGCCCACGAGATCCCCTATGTCGCAACGGCTTCGGTCGCCGACCTACGTGACCTCGAGGCCAAGGTCACCCGGGCCATGTCGATGCACGGGGCGCGCTACATCCACGTCATGGTGCCCTGCCCGCTCGGCTGGGGCACGGCGTCGTGCGACACGATCAAGGTCGCGCGGTTGGCCACTCAGAGCGGACTCTTCCCGGTCTTCGAGGCCGAGTACGGCGAGGTCGTCGCCTCCTCGCCGATCCGCCGACTCGTCCCCGTCGAGGACTATCTGCGCGGGCAGAAACGCTACGCGCACCTGTTCAGCCCGACCCGCCGGCAGGACGTCATCGACCGGCTGCAGGCGCAGGCCGACCGCAACATCCGCCGCTACAACCTGCTCCCCGGTGGGAGCTCGCCCGAGCGGTCCGATGCGACCGACCAGCACGAAGTGCACGACTCGTCCTTCACCACCCAGACCGTGCCCGGAGCGGCCGGCACCACCGAGACGGAGGCCAAGGCCTGATGGACAAGCCGTTCGCCATCACCCTCGACATCGGTTCGAGCCTGGCCAACCGCACCGGCTCGTGGCGGACCGAGAAGCCGCTCTATGTCGACCTGCTGCCCCCGTGCAATCAGGCCTGCCCCGCCGGCGAGAACATCCAGCAGTGGCTCTTCCACGCCGAGGAGGGTGACTACGAGGCGGCCTGGCGCCAACTCACCCTCGACAACCCCTTCCCGGCGATCATGGGCCGGGTCTGCTACCACCCGTGCCAGAGCGCCTGCAACCGGGCCGAGGTCGACGAGGCCGTCGGGATCAACGCGGTCGAGCGCTTCCTCGGCGACCAGGCCCTCGCATCCGGTTGGGCCTTCGAGCCCGTCGCGGCCGAGCGCCTGTCCGGCAAGCGCGTGCTCGTCGTCGGTTCCGGACCCTCCGGACTGTCGGCGGCATACCACCTGCGCCGGCTCGGGCACGAGGTGACGGTGCGCGACGCCGGCCCGATGGTCGGCGGGATGATGCGCTTCGGCATCCCCAGCTATCGGCTCCCGCGCGAGATCCTCGACGCCGAGGTCAAGCGGATCACCGACCTCGGGGTCGCCATCGAGCTCAACGCCAAGGTGAGCAATCTCGAGGACGTCCTCGCCGAGGGCTTCGACGCGGTCTTCCTCGCCGTCGGTGCGCACATCGGCAAGCGGGCCTACATCCCGGCCGGCGAGTCGGCGAAGATCCTCGACGCCGTCTCCTATCTGCACGATGTGGAGACCGAGGAAGAGAAGCCGATGCTCGGCCGCAAGGTCGTCATCTACGGCGGCGGCAACACGGCGATCGACGCCGCCCGCACGGCCAAGCGGCTGGGCGCCGAAGAGGCGATCATCGTCTACCGGCGCAATCGCGACAAGATGCCCGCCCACGACTTCGAGGTCGAGGAGGCGCTCGAGGAGGGCATCCTGCTCAAGTGGCTCTCGACGATCAAGCACGTCGACGAGGGCAAGATGGTCGTCGAGAAGATGGCCCTCGATGAGACCGGATTCCCGCAGCCCACCGGCGAATTCGAGGAGCTCGAGGCTGACTCGCTCATCCTCGCGCTGGGTCAGGAGTCCGACCTCACCTTCCTCGACGGCGCTGCCGGCATCGAGGTCACCGACGGCGTGGTCAAGGTCGACGCGACGATGATGACCGGCCGCGCCGGCGTCTTCGCCGGCGGCGACATGGTGCCGGCCGAGCGCACGGTCACCGTCGCCGTCGGCCACGGCAAGAAGGCCGCTCGCCATATCGACGGCTACTTGCGGGGCACGGCATACGCTCCGGGGGCCAAGCACCCGGTGGCGACCTTCGACAAGCTGACGACGTGGTACTACGCCGACGCACCCCACCAGCACCGCGAGCACCTCGAAGGGGCGCGGCGGGCCTCGACCTTCGACGAGGTCGTCAAGGGGCTCGACGAGCAGACGGCGCAGTTCGAGGCGCGCCGGTGCATGTCGTGCGGCAACTGCTTCGCGTGCGACAACTGCTTCGGGGTGTGCCCGGACAACGCGGTGAAGAAGGTCGACATCGCCAAGGGCTATGCCATCGACTACGACTACTGCAAGGGCTGCGGGCTGTGTGTGGCCGAGTGCCCCTGCGGGTCGATCACCATGGTGCCCGAGGACTGAGGCTTCCGCCTCGAGCGCTGACGACCACCCGGCCGCGAGGACGCGTGGCCGTCAGCTCGTGCGGTCGCGCAGATCGGCCACGTGCGGCGACGTCGCCGGGTCCAGCCCCAGCCCGAGCGCGAGATAGGTCGCGCTGAAGTCGACGAGAGCGACGAGGTCGGCGAGTCGCTCCAGCGGCTCACCCGGCCCCGCGGACTGCTCGCACACCCGCACGCCCGCCGCACGCGCCGCGTCAGCGACAGCATCGGCCAGCCCGGCGTCCGCCTCCGGCCCGTCACGCAACAGCGCGAGGACGATGCGCGGATCGGGGCTGGCGTCCAGATAGGGGTCGCGGAAGATGTCGGCCGTCGCCGCGGGGTCACCGGCGATCGCCTGCGCCCCGGCCTCGGTGTAGGGCCCGTCGAAGAGCGCGACGACCTGGGCAGCCGCGTCGGGCAGCTCGCCCCACGTCGCCGGCACCCGAGCCGTGCGCGCGAGCATCGCCGCCG
>CAZLGB010000094.1:0-12339 GCA_964558825.1 uncultured Intrasporangiaceae bacterium | reverse complement strand
GCACACGGCGTCTATGCCGCCATCATGGTTCGCGGTACCGGGGCGTCGAGCAACGCCGCCATCGTCGATCTGGCCGACCGCACGCTGGTTTTCGATACGTTTTACACCCCGCAAGCGGCGGCCGACCTGCGCCGAGTCCACCGCGCCGCGGCCGCCGCGGTCGCCCCCGGCGGGCGGCTGCTCGTGCTCGCGCACGACCGCTCCAATCTCCACCACGGTCACGGCGGGCCGCAGGATCCCGCGATCCTGCCGACGCCCGACGAGATCGTCGCCGATCTCGACGGCAGCGGTCTGCTCATCGAGCGGGCCGAGGTGATCCTCCGCGAGGTGCCCGACGCGCCGCGCCCCGCTCGCGATGCCCTCGTGTGGGCGCGGCGCCCAGCGTGAGCGGTCCGGCGCCCATCGAGGGCGTGATCTTCGACTATCACCACACGCTCGTCCACGGCGGCGACCCCGCGCGCTGGGTGGCCGAGGCATGGGCGCGCCTCGAGCGCCCGGGCTCGCCGGCCGAGGCACTCGGCGAGGGGTATGCCGCCCTGCTGGACTTCCTTGACCACGTCTGGGTGCACGCCCTCGTCGTCGACCCGGCCGGCGAGCGGGATCTGCGCGTGGCCGCCCACCACCGGGTCTTCCTCGACACCCTCGAGCAGGCCCGGTCCGGCAGCGTCGGGCCGGCCCTGGATCCGGCCTGGAGCGAGGCGCTCTACGCGACGATGACCGATCAGTGGACGGCATACGACGACTCGATCCCGACGCTCACCGCACTGCGGGAGCGTGGCGTGCGCACGGCGATCCTCTCCAACATGGGTCTGCCCGTCGCCTCGGTGCTCGAGCGGCAGGGGCTCGACCAGCTGGTCGATGCGGTCGTGCTGTCCTACGAGATCGGGATCGTCAAGCCGGCGCCGGGGGCCTTCGCCGTCGCGCTCGAGCGACTCGGCCTGCCGGCCGAACGAGTGCTCATGGTCGGCGACAGCCATCGTGACGATGTCGGCGCCGCCGCCTTGGGGATCCGCACCCTCGTGCTGCCCCGCACGGCCGGACCGGTCCACGGGCTGGGATTGGTCACCCGGCTGATCGGCTGAATCCGGCCGCCCGAGGCCCCTCGCGCGCCCCGGAAAGAAACTCCGAGAAATCTCTGCAAAACGCTGTCATGAAACGTGGGGGTCCTCGTCCTATCTCCGACCAGACGCTCTGAGGTGGCCGGGGGGAACACCGGGGGGATGCGTCGGGTCAGCGGTTCGCCCTTCCGGAGGGTTCGGAGGGGACCAGCCGGAAGGGCGAACCGCAGGCAGACGTGGCGGGTGGGTCAGTGGGGAGAGCTGACCCACCCGCCTCGCCTCCGACACAACTCGTGCCCGCGCTGACGACTCGAATCGCACGCGCGCGATGGTCGGAGCGGGGGCAGTAGGGGACTTGGTGGGCCGGCACGAGGGAGACGTGCCGGCCCACTTTGCCCTTCTTAGGCCCTTCCTCCGCCATCCTTGGGCCTCCCGGCGAGACCGCGTCGTCACTGAAGGCGGGCCGCAAGGATGCCGCTCGGATGGGAGCCGCCGCCGCTAGGACGGCGCTAAGACGGCCGCCTGCGCCGAGACCGACGCCTTCGATGTTTGTGTGCACAGCACTCGTTCCACTGCCATCCCCGCCAGTGCCGACGCCGACCTGCCCGAGGAGCTCGGTTATCGCGCCAAGGTCGCCCTGCTCGGGCAGCCGCTGACCAATGACGCCGCCGAGCACGAGCGCCTCGACAAGAAGCTCGCCCTCGGCGTGCTGTCGAGCGACTGCATCTCCTCCTCGGCCTACGGCTCGGAGCAGATCCTGCTCGTCCTGCTCCCACTCTTCGGCCTCGCGGCATACGACCTGCTCATGCCGCTCACCCTCGTCGTGCTCGTCGTCCTGGTCATCGTGACGATGACCTACCGGCAGGTGGTGATGATCTACACCAAGGCCGGCGGGTCCTATGTCGTCGCGCGGGACAACTACGGCCCGGTCGTCGCCCAGGTCGCGGCCGTCGCGCTCATGCTCGACTACATCGTCACCGTCGCCGTGCAGGCGGCCGCCGGCACCGACGCACTGACCTCGGCCTTCCCACAGCTGACCGACTTCTCGCTGTGGATCACCGTCGGCGTGGTGTGCCTGCTCTGCTACGGCAACCTGCGCGGGGTCCGCGAGGCGGGGCGAGCCTTTGCCTTCCCCACCTACTTCTTCGTCGCCTCGATCTCCATGGTGCTCGTCCTCGGCGCCGTCCACGTCCTGCACGGGGATCTGCCGCAATACGACCCGACGACCGCCGAGGGCGCCTACCCGGTGGGTGGAGGCAGCCCGCTGCTGACCTTTGGGGCGATCTACGTGCTGCTGCAGGCCTTCGCCAACGGCGGCTCGTCGCTCACCGGTCTCGAGGCGATCTCCAACGGGGTGAGCACCTTCCGCGCCCCGGCCGGCCGCAACGCCCGCACGACCCTCGTGACGATGAGCGTCATCCTCGGCACCCTCGTCGGCGGGGTGTCGTGGCTCGCCCACCTCACCCACGCGGTGCCCTTTGAGAGCGGCTCACCGACGGTGATCTCCCAGGTCGCGCGCGCCGTGCTGCCCGACTCGTCGCTCGGGCACGTGCTCTTCTTCGCCGTCCAGGCCGCGACCATGCTCATCCTCTACACGGGAGCCAACACACCCTTCACCGGTTTCCCGTACCTGGCCAATTTCGTTGCGGCAGATGGCTTCCTGCCACGCTGGCTGCGCCGACGCGGACACCGACTGGCCTTCTCCAACGGCATACTCATGCTCACGGCCATCGCGCTCGCGCTCATCCTCGGCACGGGGGCACATGTCAACAAGCTCGTGGCGTTCTACGCGATCGGTGTCTTCACCGGCTTCACCTTCGCCGGCTTCGGCATGGCGACCTACTTCCGGCGCCACCCTGGCCCGGGGCGAACCCGCAATATCGCCATCAACACCCTCACCGGCATCGTCGGGGGTGTCGTCGTCGTCATCTTCGCGGTCACCAAGTTCACCGAGGGGGCCTGGCTGGTCGTGCTCGTCTTCCCCGTGCTCGTCGTGGTGCTGTTGCGCCTGCACCGGGCCTATGCCCGCGAGGAGGCCCTGCTCGACCGGGCCTCCGCGACGACGACGAGTGGACGGGCCGGGCTGACCGTCGTGCTCGTCCTCGTCGACACCGTCGACCTCGCGGTCATCCAGACGCTGCGCTATGCCCGATCGCTGCGTCCGAGCCAGCTGCACTGCGTCCACATCGTCATGGACCCGGCTCGGGCCGCCGAGCTCGAGGCGGCGTGGAGCGAGGCCGACACCGCCGATCTGTCCCTCGAGCTGGTCGACTGCCCCGATCGCCGGCTCGAGCGCACCGCCCTGGCCCTGACCCAACGCCAGGTCGAGAGCAATCCGCTCGCCCAGGTCACCGTGCTGCTCCCCCGGCGCGCCTATGGCGGGCTCGCTGCGCGACTGCTGCACGACCGCACCGCAGACCGGATCGCCAAGGCGGTGAGCCGGCTGCCCGGCGCGGCCGCGACGATCGTCCCCTTCGACGCCTCCGCCGCCCAGCGGTATGCCGCCCTCGCCCCGGCAAGCAGTCGCACGGCATACGCCTCGGAGCGGGTCTCGCGCACCCGGCTCACGCCCACGGCGACGCTGCCGGCCCCGACCAACGGCAGCGGGATCGCGGCTGCCCCGGTGCGCGAACGGGTCCGGCTGCGGGGCAAGGTCACCTCGTGCCGGGTCTCGGCGGTCGCCGACTCGCCGAGCTTCCGCGTCGAGCTCGCCGACCAGACCGGTCACGTCGAGCTGCTCTTCTACGGACGGCGGCGCATCGCCGGCATCGAGCCGGGCGTGGATCTGGTCGTCGATGGTCGGCTCGCCGAGCTGCACGGCCGGCGGACCATCGCCAACCCCGACTACGAGCTGGTGGACGGCCGGGCCGCGCGGGGGTGAGCGAGAATGGCCCCCATGATGCCCTGGCGCCGGACCTGGCTCGGGCTTGGCCTCGCCGTGGTCCTGCTGGCCGCCACCACGATCACGCTGAGCCTCGCGGGCGATGCGGTGAGCCTGCCGAGTGACCTGCTCATCTACCTCGTCGTCGTCGCGGTCGTCGCGGCCACCGGGGGGCTCGTGCCTGGCGTCGCCACCGCGCTGGCGGCGGTCGGGCTGATCAACTACTTCTTCACCGAGCCGCTGCACACCTTTGCGGTGGCCGACGCCCAGCACCTGCTCGCGCTGCTCGTCTTCGTCGGCGCCGCGGTGCTCGTCAGCTCGCTGGTCAGCCTGGCCCAGCGGCGGGCGGAGCAGGTCGCGGTCGCTGCGGCGCAGGCCGAGGCGACGCTGCGCATCGACCAGACCCGCACGGCGCTGCTGCGCGCCGTGAGCCACGACCTGCGCACGCCCTTGGCCTCGGCGCGTGCGGCGGTCGCGGGGCTGCGCGCTCCGGCACTCGCGGTGACCGGCGGGCCGGCCGACGAGCTGCTCGCCACTGCGGACACGTCGCTCGCTCGGCTCAGTCGCGTCATCGAAAACCTGCTGGACCTGTCGCGGCTCGAGGCCGGCGCGATGTCGGTCTTCCCCCGGCCGGTGGCCCTCGAGGACGCCGCCGCCCACGCGGTGCGCGAGGCGGACCCCACCGGGCGGCGGGTGCGGATCGACATCGACGAGTCGGTCCCCGAGGCGCTGGCCGACCCCGGACTCCTCGAGCGGGTGCTGGTCAACCTGCTGACCAATGGGCTGCGACACCACCGCGGAGCCGGCCCGGTCGTGCTCTCCGCCGAGACGATCGACCCGGGCACGGTCGTCATCCACGTGAGTGATCGGGGGCCGGGGATCGCCCGCACCGACCGCGAGACCCTCTTCGAGCCCTTCCAGCGCCAGGGTGACACGAGCAACACCACGGGCCTCGGGCTGGGTCTGGCCCTGGCCCGCGGGCTGAGCCGAGCGATGGGCGGCGACCTGCGCGCCGGGGAGACCCCCGGTGGCGGCGCCACCATGACGGTGACCCTGCCGGCGGTCACGCCGGCGACGAGCGCCATCCCTCCCGGGGCCCGGGAGCAACCCGCATGACCCGCGTGCTCGTCGTCGACGACGACCCCCAGATCCTCCGAGCGCTGACGATCAACCTCGAGGTCCGCGACTACGTCGTCGAGGTCGCCGAGACCGGGCGCGACGCCCTGCTCTTCGCCTCCCGCCGGCCGCCGGACCTCGTGCTGCTCGACCTCGGGCTGCCCGACATCGACGGGGTCGAGGTCATCCACGGGCTGCGTGGTTGGAGTCGGGTCCCGATCATCGTCCTGTCGGGCCGGGCCGACAGCACCGACAAGGTCGAGGCGCTCGACGCCGGGGCGGACGACTATGTGACCAAGCCCTTCGAGATGGAGGAGTTGCTGGCCCGGTTGCGGGCGGCAACGCGGCGCACTGACCCCTTGGCCGACCCGGGCGCCGCGACCCTCGAGCTCGAGGCGGTGACCGTCGACCTCGGCGCGCGCACGGTGACCGGGGCCGACGGTGAGAGCGTGCGCCTCACCCCGACCGAGTGGCACATCGTCGAGGTGCTCGCCCGCAACCCGGGCCGGTTGGTCACCCAGCAGCAGTTGCTCACCGAGGTGTGGGGGCCCCAATACGCCAAGGAGACGAGCTATCTGCGGGTCTACTTCACGCAGCTGCGCCGCAAGCTCGAGGCCGAGCCGTCCCGGCCGCGCCACTTCGTCACCGAGCCGGGGATGGGCTACCGGCTCGTGCTCTAAGCGCGCTGACGATCAAGCGCAGCCTCGTGAGGGACGAGCGAGGCAAGCGCTGAGGAAGCGCGACAGGACAACCTCTGCGCGCAGGAAGCGCGACAAGTCAAACCTCAGCCGAGCCCGAGCCGGCGCTGGATCTGGCTGAACGGGCCGTTGACGGTCAGCGCCATCCGATAGACCGGGCGTGCGAGCCGCTTGGCATACCACCCGATGGCGCCCGCCCGGTCGGTGAGGATGACATCGCGGCGCGCGTCGATGCCGTCGAGGATCCGGCCGGCGATCTGGTCGGCGCTGACCGACGACCCGGAGACGAGCTTGGTCGCCATCGCCCGCGCCCGCGCGTCGCTGCCGACGAAGGTCGACACGAGATTGCTCTGGAAGAAGTAGGGGCAGACGACCGACACGGCGATGCCGTCGGTGTGCAGCTCGTGGGTCAGCGTCTCCGAGAGCGCGACGACGCCCGCCTTGGTCGCGTTGTAGCTCGCCATCCGCGGCCCGTGGACGAGCCCGGCCATCGAGGCGATGTTGACGATGTGGCCGCTGTGCTGGCTCTTGAACATCGGGGTGAAGACCCGGCAACCGCGCGCGACGCCGAGCAGGTTGATGTCGACGATGAGCTCCCACTCGTCCTCGGTGATGAGCTCGATCTGCCCGCCCGCGGCGATGCCGGCGTTGTTGACCAGCACGTCCAGCCCGCCCCACGTGTCCTGCACCCAGTCGCGCGCGGCGTGCCAGTCGGCCTCCGAGCGCACGTCCATCCGCAGGTATGCCGTGCCCGCCGGCAGCGCGTTGGGCGAGTCGGGCGCCGGCGGCTCGGCGGCGAGGTCGGTGGCGAGCACCCGGTCACCGAGGGCGGCGAAGCGCCGGACCAGGGCGAGCCCGAGGCCGGAAGCGGCGCCAGTGACGAGCACCCGGCGGGACGTGGTGGCGAGCGTCGACGGCATACGACGAAACTTAGCGGGCAGTACGGTGAGCGGGTGACTCGCGATCTCGACATCGTCCTCTTCGGCGCGACCGGCTTCGTCGGGCGGCTCACCGCGGCATACCTCGCCGAGCATGCCCCCGAGGGCGTGCGCGTGGGGCTGGCCGGGCGCAGCCAGTATCGGCTCGAGGCGCTGCGCCGCCAGCTGCCGCGCGCCGCCTCCGACTGGCCGATCGTCGTCGCCGACGCGTCCGAGCCCGCCAGCTTGGCCGCCCTTGCCGAGCGCACGAAGGTCGTCGCGACGACGGTCGGGCCCTACGCCCGCAGCGGTATGCCGATGGTCGAGGCCTGCGCGATGGCGGGCACGCACTATGCCGACCTCACCGGCGAGATCCTCTTCGTGCGCGACAGCGCCGACGCGTGGCACGAGACCGCGCGCGACACCGGGGCGCGGATCGTCCACTCGTGCGGCTTCGACTCGATCCCCTCCGACCTCGGGGTGCTCGTCACAGCCGATGCCGCTGCGGCGGCTGGCGACGGCGAGCTCACCCGCACCGTCTTGTCGGTGACCTCCTTCAAGGGCAGCGCGAGCGGCGGCACCATCGACTCGATGCGCCAGCAGGCGATGATGGCGAGAGCCGACTCGACCGTGCGGGCCTTGCTCGCCGACCCCTATGCGCTGAGCCCCGACCGCGCCGCCGAGCCCTCCGCGCCCAAGGCCGAGCTGACCGAGCTGCCCGTCGCGGGGCCGCTCGATCGGGCCCGCCGCCTCATTGCGGGGGCCGGCCGTCGGCTGCCCGTCCAGCGCGATCCCGAGACGGGCCACTGGACCGGCCCGTTCGTCATGGCGTCCTACAACACCCGGATCGTCCGGCGCTCCAACGCCCTGCTCGGGTGGCGCTACGGGCGGGCCTTCCGCTACCGCGAGATCTCCGACTTCGGCGCCGGGCCGGCGGCCCAGGCGCGCGCAGCCGCCACGAGCGCCACCCTGCTCGGGGTCGTCGCCGGGATGTCCTTCGAGCCCACCCGGATGCTGCTCGACCGGGTGCTGCCCAAGCCGGGCGAGGGACCCGACGAGGCGACCCGGGCGGCCGGCCACTACCGGATGGTCATCGAGGCGCAGACGAGCGAGGGGGCGGCATACCGCACGGTCGTCGGCGACGACCGTGACCCGGGCTATGACAGCACGGCGGTGATGTTGTCCGAGAGCGCGCTGGCCCTTGCCCTCGACACCGACGCACTCCCCGACCCTGCCGGGGTGCTCACCCCCGCCACGGCGCTCGGTCGCCCGCTTGTCGACCGGCTCGTCGCCCAGGGGTTCACCTTCACCTGCACGCGGCAGTGACCGCCACGCTCACCTGATCGCGGTCCGCCGGACCGGCGCGCGCCCCACGAGCGAGCCAGCCGCGACGAGGACCTTGCGCGGGGTCGGCACCCGGGCCCGGGTGGTGAAGACGTCATAGTCGTTGGCCTCGATGTGTCCGAGGATGCGCGAGTAGAGCTCGCGGGCTGTCGACACGCAGCGCGCCGCTGCCCCGTCGAGCAGGGCGATGCCCCGGTCGGCCTCGGCGTAGAGCTTCTCGTTGCGGGCCACCTCAAAACGCATGAGCGCCCGCCACGGTTCGTCGACGAGCCGGCGCTGGGGATCGGCACCGAAGCGCTCGAGGTCCTCCTGTGGCACATAGACGCGTCCGCGGTCGAGATCCTCCCCGACGTCGCGGAGGAAGTTGGTCAGTTGGAAGGCCAGCCCCAGCGCCCTCGCCGGCTCACGCGCGGCTGCGGAGCGCGGCTGCAGCACAGGCAGCATCATCTCGCCGATGACCGCGGCGCTGCCGTCCATATATCCGAGCAGTTCCTCCCACGTCGGGTATGCCGTGCACGTGAGGTCCTGGCGCATCGCGCCGAAAAAGCGCCGGAAGCAGTCCCGGTCGATCCGGCACGACGTCACCGAGGCGACCACGGCGGCGAGCATCGGGTCGTCAGAGCTCCCCGCATCGAGAGCGGCCCAGAAGCGCTGCTCGAAGGCGCCCAGGGCCTGGGTCACCTCCGCGACGGGCCGGCCTTCGGCGTGATCGACGATGTCGTCCGCAAGGCGGGCGAGGGCGTAGACCGCATACACATGGCGGCGACGCTCGGCAGGCAGCAGCCGCACCCCCCAGAAGTAGGTCGTGCCGTGCTCCTTGGTGATCTGCCGGCAGCGCTCGTAGCCCGCCCGCAGGACCGGATCGACGCCACTCATCCGCTTTCCTGCGCGTCGTCGGCGACAGAAGCGTCGGCGTCGGGCACGGCATACAGCTGCGCCTCGGCGCGCAGCCCCCGCGAGACCTGGTTGGCGACCGTCTGCTCGACGAGGCGCCCGACGATTGGCAGCGCGACCGACAGCGTCACGGTCTGGGTGAGCCGCGAGCCCGCACCGACCGGCTCCAGCTGCATCGTCCCGGTCGCCTGCGCGGGCACGCCGGTGAAGTCGTATGCCGCCTCGCCGCGCCCCGACGGCAGCAGCCAGGTCTCCACCCGGCGCACCCCGGGACGGACGCTGACCGCGCGGCGCACCCGCTCGGGCAGCCACCCGTCCGGCACCTCGGCGAGCACCTCGACGACGATGCGCGACGGGCTCACCTCGTGCGAACCGATGCGCCCGGGGAGCACGGCGTTGCCTGCCGTGCGCCGCCGGATGAAGTCGCGATCGGCGAGCAGCGTGAGGACCCGCTCCACCGGCACGCCCAGCTCGACCGTCTCGGTGATCGTTGTCGCCACACGCGCATTATTCACTGCGGGGGTTTCAGCCGCCGGACGGCGGCCCACGTTGGGAGCCGCTGACTGGGGAGCATCCGCGGAGCAGTTAGGGTGAGCCACACCCGCGACGACTCCCGGCTCTCCCGTCCGGCGGCGACGTGGGGACGACGGGCGCGACAGGAGCGGGATGGGCACGGACGCGGTGACGCCGCTGGACGGTGGGCTGACGGCCTTCCTCGCCGAGGTCGACACCACCCTCGACGTCGTGCTCGCCGAGCTGGAGCGCTGGGACGAGTCGGAGGTGCTCACGGCGGGCGCGGACCCGCGCTTCCTGTGCATCGACCTCGTGGGTGAGCTGCGCCGGGGGTTGCGCGCCGGCGGCAAGCGCGTGCGCCCGGTTTTCGGCTATTGGGGATGGGTCGGGGCGGGGGGCACGCAGCGCTCGCAGACCCGCGTCGACCTCGTGCGGGTCGGGGCCGCCCTGGAGCTGCTGCACTACTTCGCCCTCGTTCAAGACGACGTCATGGACCAGTCTGATCACCGCCGCGGGCGCCCGACCGTGCACGTCGAGGCGCGCGATCGGCACCGTCGGTGGGGCGGGCTCGGCGAGCCGGAGCGCTTCGGCGACAGCGTCGCCGTGCTGCTCGGGGATCTCGCCCTGCACGAGGCATCGATGCTCGTCAGCACGACCGGAGCTCCGCTGCTGCGCCTGTGGCGACAGATGACCGTCGAGCTCGTCCACGGGCAGCTGTGGGATCTCACCCAGGCAGCCTGCCGGGGACGGCGGGTCGAGATATCCCGGGCCATCGCCCGGCTCAAGACCGGCCGCTACAGCGTGACCAGACCGCTGCAGCTCGGGGCGACGGCCGCCCAGGCCGACCCCGCGCTGGTCGCCGCGCTCGGGCAGTTCGGCGACCTGGTTGGCGACGCCTTCGCCATCCGCGACGACATCCTCGGCATCTGGGGCGATCCGGCCATCACGGGCAAGCCAGCCGGAGACGACCTGCGCGAGGCCAAGCCGACCCTGCTGCTCACCCTCGCCAGCCAACGAGTGCCGCCTGACGAGCGTGACCTCTGGTCGCGGTGCGACGCCGGGATCCTCGGCGACGACGACGTGCGGCGGCTCGCCGATGACCTCGTCGACTGGGGCGTCCGCGACGAGGCCGAGGCCGTCATCGTCGACCTGGTTCGCCGCGCCGAGGCTGCGCTCGCCGAGCTGACGCTGCCTGTGGAGGCCCGCGAGGCCCTGCTGGAGCTGCTCCACAGCTGCGCGTGGAGGCAGTCGTGAGGGTCCTCGTCATCGGAGCCGGGCTCGCGGGCCTCTCCGCGGCCTGCCATCTCGTCGGTCGTGGTCACGAGGTCGTCGTCGTCGAACGCGGCCCCGAGCCCGGGGGCCGGGCCGGTTCGATCACCGACGGTCCTTATCGCTTCGACACCGGCCCAGTCGTCATGACGATGCCCGGCCTGCTCGACGACGCGCTCGCCGCGGCGGGGTCGTCGCGCGCCGGGGTCGGGCTGCGGATGCGCCGGCTGGACCCGGCATACCGCGCGGTCTATGCCGACGGCAGCGAGCTGCTCGTGCGCGCCTCGACCGAGGGCACCCGTGCGGAGGTCGAGCGCGCGTGCGGTCCCGACGAGGCGCGCTCCTTCGACCGGTTCGTCGCGTGGCTTGAGCACCTCTACGACCTCGAGCTCGACTCCTTCATCGCGCGCAACTACGACTCGCCGCTCGACCTCGCCGCCGACCCGTTGGCCGCCGCGCGGCTGCTGCGCGCGGGTGGGCTCGGGCGCCTCGGGCCTGCGGTCGGGCGCTATTTCCGCGACGACCGGCTCACCCGGCTGTTCAGCTTCCAGGCCCTGTATGCCGGTGTCGCTCCGGCGACCGCCCGGGCGGTCTTCGCGGTCATCACCTACATGGACTCCATCGCCGGGGTCTTCTATCCCGAGGGCGGCATGCGCGAGATTCCGCGAGCCATGGGCACGGCCCTCGAGCGTGCGGGGGTGCCGCTGCGCTATGACACCGAGGTCGCTGCCGTCCTGCGTCGCTCCGACGGCGCCGTCGCCGGCATCCGGTGTGCCCACGGCGAGCGCATCGCCGCCGACGCGGTCGTCTGCACCCTCGACCTGCCGGTCGCCTATCGGACCCTGGTGCCCGAGCTCCCCGTGCCGCGGGCTCTGGTGCGCGGCAGCTACTCCCCGTCCGCCGTGGTCTGGCACGTCGGCGCGGCCGGGCTCCCCCGGCCGGGCGTCGCCCACCACAACATCCACTTCGGCGCCGACTGGGACGGCGCCTTCACCGCGCTCATCGACCGCGGCGAGCTCATGCCCGATCCCTCCCGGCTGGTCACTATCCCCTCGATCGGCGACCCCACGCTCGCGCCGGCCGGGCACAGCACGCTCTATGTCCTCGAGCCGGTGCCCCACCTGGGCGGCCGGGTCGACTGGCGGACCGAGCGCGAACCGATGCGCGAGCGGCTGTTCGCCTTCCTCACCGAGCACGGCTATCCGACCGACATCCGGGCCGAGCATCTCGTCGATCCGCTGGACTGGCAGGCTCAGGGCATGCACCTGGGCACCCCCTTCGCCCTGGCCCACCGCTTCCGCCAGAGCGGCCCCTTCCGGCCCCGCAACCTCGAGCCGCGGGTGCCGGGGCTGGTCTTCGCCGGGTCGTCGACGACCCCGGGAGTCGGAGTGCCCATGGTGCTCATCAGCGGGGCGCTGGCCGCCGAGCGGGTCGACCACTACGCCGGCGCGGCGCGGTGACCGGCATACCCCTCGCGGCGCGGATGCGCGAGCAAATCCGGGCGGAGGCCCGCGCCCGGTCTCCGCTGCGCTGGTCGGTCCAGACTCCGCCGAGCCGGCTCGCCGGCACCTGGGCGCAGGCACGTCCAGCCCGCATCGACGACGAAGTTGCCGGCGTAATGGGCGTGATGACCGAAAGCCGCATCCGCC
>CAZLGB010000093.1:0-12506 GCA_964558825.1 uncultured Intrasporangiaceae bacterium | reverse complement strand
CGATCCTCTCGCCGCTGACCGTCGGCGAGGCCTGGGTCATGATCGGCTGGCACAAGCTGTGGACCCTGCTCGGCATCGGGGGCGGCTGGGCCTGGGCGCTGTCGATCGTCGGCCTCACCATCGTCGTGCGGATCGTGCTCATCCCGCTCTTCGTCAAGCAGATCCATGCCTCGCGCCGGATGCAGCTCATCCAGCCGGAGATGCAGAAGATCCAGGCCAAGTACAAGGGCAAGACCGACCCTGAGTCGCGCCAGGCGATGACCCAGGAGACGATGGATCTCTACAAGCGCACGGGCACCAACCCGTTCAGCTCGTGCCTGCCGATCCTGTTGCAGTCGCCGTTCTTCTTCGCGCTCTTCACGGTGCTCAACCACCTCAAGGCGATCGCCGAGGGCACGTGGGGCGCGATCGGCCCCATCAACGCCGAGGTCGCTCAGCAGATCGAGGGCTCCAACATCTTCGGTGCGCCCTTCTCCTCGACCTTCGTCGGGGCGACCGATGCGCCCACCAAGATCCTCACCGTCGTGCTCATCGCCCTGATGACCGCGACGCAGTTCATCATCCAGCGCCAGCTCATGCGCAAGAACCTGCCGGACTCGGCGCTGGACAACCCCTACATGAAGCAGCAGACGGTCATCCTCTATCTGATGCCGATCTTCTTCGCCCTGTCCGGCATCAACTTCCCCATCGGCGTGCTGCTCTACTGGCTCACGACCAACGTCTGGTCCTTCGGGCAGCAGTTCTACGTCATCCGCCGGATGCCGGCTCCCGGCTCGGCCGCCGAGCGTGCACTGCACGAGCGCCAAGCGCGCAAGGGCAAGGACGTCAAGGTCTTCAGCATCCCGGGCCTCGAGCGCGGCGACACCCAGGACAGCGTGGGTGACGGTGCGGTGGTCCAGGATGCCCCCGTCAACCGGCAGCGGCAGCAGCCGATGAGCAAGAAGCGCGCCAAGCGCGCGGGCTCGGGCGGCAACGCAAGTGCCGCCGGTGCGGAGTCCGACTCCGCCGATGGCGGCCCCCAGAACCCATGAGGTATGCCGGTCGGCCGCGCAGGTTCGCGCCACCGGTGAGGCGAAGGAGAAAGCAATGAGTGACGTGACCGAGGTGTCGGAAGCCGTGAGCGAGAACCAGGCCGGCGAGGACGTCGTCGAGGACGTGCAGGTGCAGGACGTGCCGGCGCCCAACGAGCCGACGGACGTGGCGCCGACCGAGGGTGAGTCGCCGACGGATGGTGAGTCGCACACGGATGACGCAGCGGAGCCCGAGGGCGACACACCGGCGGATGCCGACGCCGACGGGAGCCAGCCGGGCACGCGGGGCCGCCGGGGTCGCTCACGGGTGGCCCTGCTCGAGCGCGAAGGCGAGGTTGCTGCCGACTTCCTCGAGCGACTGCTGGACATTGCCGACCTCGACGGAGACATCGACGTCGACGTGGACGGGGACCGCGCGGCGGTGGCGATCGTCGACTCGGAGGAGGGCCGCGTTCCACGGCGGCTCGTCGGTCCTGACGGGCGGGTGCTCGAGGCGCTGCAGGAGCTGACCCGGCTCGCCGTGCAGACCGCGACGGGGGAGCGCAGCCGGCTCATGCTCGATGTCGCCGGCTACCGCGCCGACCGGCGCACCACCCTGGTCAACCTGGCGCGCCAGGTCATCGCCGAGGTCAAGGCCTCGGGTGTGGCTCAGCCGCTCGCGCCGATGTCGGCCTTCGAGCGCAAGGTCGTCCACGACGAGGTGACTGCTGCGGGATTGTCCTCGGAGTCAGAGGGCATCGAGCCGCACCGGCATATCGTCATCGCGCCGGCCTGAGTCGTCGACCGCGCCGCTGTGCGGCCGGTGACGTCGCACTCCTACGAGGTGAGTTGATGGCTGACAGCGACACGGAGCCCACACCTCCCGCCCCAGATCTGGTTCCGTCAACCCCAGCAACCCCAGCAACCCCGGCAGCGGCGGCAGGGGTCTTCGGGCCACGTCTTGCGCTCGCAGAGCGCTATGTCGCCCGGCTGGCCGACACCGGTATCAGTCACGGGCTCATCGGCCCACGCGAGGCTCCGCGCCTGTGGGATCGGCACGTGCTCAATTGCGCCGTCGTCGAGGTGGTGATCCAAGACGGGGCGAGCGTCATCGACATCGGTTCCGGGGCTGGGCTGCCCGGCCTGGTGCTGGCCATCGTGCGACCCGATCTTCGACTGCACCTGATCGAGCCGCTCGCGCGCCGGACCGCGTGGCTGGAGTCGACGGTCGAGGCCCTGGGGCTGGACAACGTCACGGTGCACCGCGCTCGCGCCGAGGCGGTGGTCGGGGAGCTCGTCGCCGACTGTGTCACCGCCCGGGCGGTGACGGCCCTGCCCCGATTGATCGAGCTGGCCTTCCCGTTGTTACGACCCGGCGGCTCATTGGTCGCCCTCAAGGGGGCCAGTGCCGCGGCGGAGCTGACCGAGTCTGGCGCGATCCTGCGGCGGTATGCCGTCGCCTCGGCGGCCGTGCGGGAAGTCGGGGCCGAGGTGGTGGACCCACCGACGACGCTCGTGATCGTCACGGCGTCGCCCGCCCACCAGCCCTCCGCACCTCGCCCATCCGCCGGCGCGGGCCGATCGGGCCGGGGTCGGGAGCGGCGCAACACCGCCGACTCAGGTCGAGGGCGCCGCACGGGTCGAGGCCGCACCAAGCGGTGACGCCCATCCGCTCGCTGGGTCCGGATGTCGTCAGCAGCGCGATGCCCGCTGGGCTGCTGGGAACGAGGGCGCCGATCAGGTGTCGGACGGGTGCGGCGGCGGGCTTTGCCCCGGGCAAGGGGCACCGACGCCCACCTGGACCCGGAAGGTTTCGGCTGTCGTGACGACCTCGAGCGGATAGCAACCGGCGCGATCTGTCCAGTAGCCGCCTGGGTACCACAGCCACCCGGTCCGGGTGGTGGGCTGGGCACAGTCGCCAGGAGTGACCTCTAACGCAGGTAAGGCCGGAGAGGACCACCCGATCCGAAGGTGCGCAGCGGCTTCCTCGGGCACGATCAGCCGCCACTGCGTCCCGGCGCGCACACCCAGCCCGCGCTTGGCGAACAGGCGCAGGGGAGAGGTCGGGCTGGGGTCAGCCGATGAGTGGTCGCTGGTCTGAAGGGCGGGTTGCGCAGGATGGGGGAGAACGACAACGCCCCCAACGATGTAATCGTCGGCTGTGGCTCCTCGTCACCGATGACATTGCAGTCGAGCTGACTCGCAACCACCGTGGGCACGGGGTGTCGGCCCGCGGGGCTGTCCGTGGCCGTGGGAGCGGGCAGCTGCCCCGGCCCGCCGCATCCAGTCACCCCGAAGGAGATGACGGCGGCGGCGATAACGAACCTCACCTTGTCGATTGTTGGAGAGCCCAACGGCTCCGGTCAATGCACCGCCGCCCAGCACCCCACCGGCTTCCGCCACGGTGGGCAGCGGCGAACGACCTACGGCTCCGGTCAATGCAGCCCCGCCCGGCACCTGTGCCACACAAACCGTCGTGGCTTTGTCACCACGCTCAACTCATCCTGAGGTCGCCCGGGGGATGGTGGCTCGATGCGTGCGCAGTGGTGGCGGCTGAGGCACACAGCCGAGGCAGGTCCGACCAGCGGCGGGCGTCCCGACCTGGTGTCGCCGACCGCGCCCACAGGAGTCTGGAGCCCAGCCGGCTCGCGTGCGCTGCTGTGGTTGGATGGCCGTCATGCACGACGTGGTCACGGTTGCCGGCCTGGGATGGCCGATGAAGCCACTTGCTGCGGCGAGGGGCTTGGGCTGGCCAACGGGACCCCTATCGACCGACCGCCCTCCGGTGTCGCTGGTTTCGACGATGTCCGGCGCGCGGGAGAGCCGACCGACCGATGTCGAGGTTTCACGTGAAACCTCGACGACGGCGGCAGCCGCGCCACGGACCGTTGACGGTGATCGTTCCGTCGACGGCGACTCTTTCGTGACTCCCCCCAGCGCCCCGAGCCGGCCGATAGATGTTTCACGTGAAACGGTCTCCAGGTTCACCGACCCTCTGCCTGGACAACCGGGGGGCCACGACGACACCGACAGCTGGCACGTCCGCGGTGAGGGTCGCGAGCCCAGTTCGCTCGTTGGCGCCGGCGACGTTTCACGTGAAACGGTCGACGTGGGCGAGTCGGTTGAACAGGCGCTGCTCCACGCGACGGCAGGGGTCGACGAGGACGACACCCCGTTGGCGGCGGCGATCGCGGTGGACACCCGACGTCGGTTGGTGCTGACTGGTCGGCCGCTGCCCAAGCCCACGCACACCCGCATCCTCACGGTGGCCAATCAGAAGGGTGGCGTCGGCAAGACGACGACCGCCGTCAACATCGCTGCCGCGCTGGCCCAGTCCGGACTGCGCGTCTTGGTCATCGATCTCGACCCCCAGGGCAACGCCAGCACGGCCCTCGGGATCGACCACCGAGCCGGCGTGCCCTCGATCTATGAGGTGCTCGTCGGCGAACTCACCCTCGCCGAGGTCGTCGCTGAGTCCTCGACCGTGGCGGGCTTGTTCTGTGCCCCGGCGACGATCGATCTGGCCGGCGCGGAGATCGAGCTCGTCTCGCTGGTGGCTCGAGAGGGTCGACTGCGCAAGGCCCTCGAGGCGCACCTGGGGCAGACGGCATACGACTACGTCTTCATCGACTGCCCGCCGAGCCTGGGGCTGCTGACGGTCAACGCGTTCGTGGCGTCCCGTGAGGTCTTCATTCCGATCCAGTGCGAGTACTACGCCTTGGAGGGGTTGTCGCAGTTGCTGCGCAGCATCGAGCTGATCCGGACTCACCTCAATCCCACCCTCGCTGTCTCGACGATCCTGCTGACGATGCACGACGGTCGCACGCGATTGTCGGCCCAGGTCGCCGAGGAGGTCCGCGAGCACTTCCCGGAGCAGACCTTGCGCACGACGATCCCACGGTCGGTCCGGGTGTCGGAAGCGCCGAGCTTCGGGGAGACGGTGATGACGTACGACCCGCTCAACAGCGCCGCGTTGGCCTACCTCGAGGCCGCCGGACAGCTGGCTGAACAGGGGACGACCACAGACCCAGCCGAGCACGGGACGAAGGACAGCCGATGAAGGAGAAGGAGAAGCGGCGGGCCCTGGGCCGGGGGCTTGGCGCGCTCATCCCGACCGGGCCCACCGGAGGCCGTCCCGTCGACGTCTTCTTCGGCTCGGCAGAGCTTGACGCCGACGAGCGCGGGCACGGCGCCAGCGACCGCGTGGATGACCTCGCCGGCGACGGCAGCTCCACAGGAAGCCCGTCCGTGTCGGCTGCTGACCGAGTGGGTGCGGTCGACGGGGACGCCACCTTGCGCGATGTCCCCGGAGCGAGTTTCGCCGAGCTGCCGGTGACATCGATCAGGCCCAACCCGCGCCAGCCTCGGACCGTTTTCGACGAGGACGACATGGCCGAGCTGGTGCACTCGGTGCGCGAGATCGGCATCCTCCAACCGGTGGTCGTGCGTCGGGTCCACGCCGATTCGTCGGCGGCTGCCGGGGGACCGGCATACGAGCTGGTCATGGGCGAGCGGCGCTGGCGGGCTGCCCAGGCGGCCGGCCTCGACGCGGTGCCGGCCATCATTCGGTCGACGGGCGACGACGCGCTCCTGCGCGATGCGCTGCTCGAGAATCTGCACCGCAGCCAGCTCAACCCCTTGGAAGAGGCGGCGGCCTATCGGCAGCTGCTCGACGATTTCGGGTGCACCCAGGACGAGCTGGCGACGCGGATCGGGCGCTCGCGCCCGCAAGTCTCCAACACCCTCCGACTGCTCAAGCTGCCGCCCTTGGTCCAGCGTCGGGTGGCCGCCGGGGTCTTGTCCGCCGGGCACGCCCGGGCGCTGCTGGGTGTCACCGACGGTGCCGCAATCGAGCGGCTTGCCCAACGCATCGTCGCCGAGGGTCTCTCGGTGCGATCGGTGGAGGAGATCGTGGCCCTGGGGGCCGCCGAGGCGCCCAAGGCCCGCAAGCCGCGGCCCGGAGCCAGGCGGCCGCAGCTCGACGACCTCGCCGCGCGGCTGTCCGACCGGCTCGACACCCGGGTGCAGATCGCCTTGGGGCAGCGGCGGGGCAAGGTGGTCGTCGAATTCGCTTCGGTCGAGGACCTGGATCGCATCCTCGACGTCATGGGCATGTCCGACCGCTGACGGGCCTCGTCGATGAGTGACGGTCGCGAGCGTGACGGGCGCCGACGCCGGCGCAACGGCAGGGAGATCCTCCCGCTCACCATGGCCCGCCTCGACGGTCTGCTCGAGCCGTGCGACGAGTGCGCCTTCTGGGAGCTCGCGCCGGCTCGCTTCACCAAGGACCCCGGCGCGGCGCGCGTGGCCAAGCACGAGTGGCTCAGCTCGACCTTGCTCGAGTGGGGCTCACCCGGGCGGATCGCCTACGTCGACGGTGTGCCGGCGGGCTATCTCACCTTCGCGCCGGCCGGCTTGGCTCCGCGCGCGCTGGCCTTTCCGACAGCCCCCGTGTCTGCCGACGCGCTCGTGCTGCTCACCGTTCGGGTGCGTCGGCGGTATGCCGGCCAGGGACTCGGGCGTGCCCTCGTGCAGACGGCCGCCAAGGATGTGCTGAGCCGCGGCCACCGGGCGCTGGAGGCCTTCGTCTCGCGAGCGGGGGACCACTGCCTCGTCCCGGAGGGTTTCCTGCACGCCGTCGGTTTCGCGACGGTGCGGGAGCACCCGGCATACCCCCGGCTGCGGCTGGACCTCGGCACGGCGGTGAGTTGGCTGGCCGAGATGGAAAGCGCCGTGGAGCGGCTGCTGGCTCCGGTCCGGGAGCTCGGTGGGCCGCGACCGGTCGGGTCGGCGCATCAGGTGGCGCAGGAGCCAACGCGAGGGTGATCCCGGCCGCGCCGACGGCGCGCGACGGGTGTCAGCCGGCGAGGTCGGCCATGAAGGCGCGCAGCTCCGAGAGCCGGAAGACGCCGGTGCGCACGGCATCGTCGTCGCCCAAGTAGAGCCGCTGGATGGCCACGACGACCCCCTCGGCCATGGCGTCGCGAGTGACGGCGTCGGCGAGGGCCGCTGCGTCCTGCTCGTTGCTCGGGTGGCCGATCTCGACCCGGACTGCCGGCATCCGGGTGCGCTGGAGCAGCGCCGAACCCCGCGCGTGGCTGCGGCAGTCGACCATGCCGGTGCGGGCGGTCAGCTCGCGCAGGAGCAACTCGGCCAAGTGCTCGCCGACGACCGACCAGGCCCCGAATCGATCGGTGCCGTAGTAGTAGGTCGAGATGCCGTGAGCAGCTGGATCAGGCGCGGCGTCGGCGTGCAGGGAGACGACCAGATCGGCGTCGTGGGAGTTGGCCAGATCGGCCCGAGCGATGTCGTCGCCACCGTCGCCGTGCATCCGGGTGAGCGCGACCGTGACGCCGAGCGCGACGAGCCGGCCCTCGATCCGACGGGCGAGATCCAGGACGAGATCGGCCTCGATCAGGCTGTCGGTGGTGTAGCCGAGGTCGGGACCCCCGTGCCCAGGATCGAGCACGATGGTGCGCCCAGCAAGCTGGCGGCCGGAGCGTCGCAGCGTCTCGCGTTCACGCAGGGCGTGCGGAGCTCCACCCCCCACCGCTCGCCGCAACGCGGCGAGGCCTCGCAGGGTGTCCGGCCCGACGATCCCGTCGCCAGGGAGGCCGATGCCGCGCTGGAAATTGCGCACCGCTCGATCGGTGAGCGGGCCGAAGACCCCGTCCACCCGCTCGGGCCCGAGGCCCAGGCCGATGAGCCGGGACTGCAGGTCGGCGACATCGTCGCCGTGCTGGTCATGTCCCGGGGAGTGCGCGAGGATCCGGTCGCCCAGCTTCCAGCGCGCGTCGGCCAGGGCCAGGCGGGTCTCCGGACCGACGATGCCGTCGGCAGCCAGCCCGCGGGTCTGTTGGAAGGCCCGCACGGCGTGGTCGAGGGCCACGTCGAAGGACAAGGGGTCAGGCGACGTGTCGTCGGCAGCGGCCTCGAGGGCGGAACCGGTCGCACGCGACGATCCGGTCCCCGGTGCCGCGCTGGACTGACCCGCTGGCGACGTCGGTCGGGTCGGACCCTGGACGCACGCCAAGGCGATGCGCACGTCGAGCACGTCGGGGCCGTAGTCGCCGAGGCGGCATAGGGGCGTGCCGCGGGTGCGGGTCGATCGGGCGCTGCCAACGGCGGCCGGTGCCGAGGTGATCATGGGCCCCCTTCGGCGTCACGTGACTCTCCACCACGTCGTGTCGACGAGGCGGCTCCTGACGCTACCTCGCCGCGGGCCGCGACGGGGGGAACACCTCCGTGCGGTCCCGAGTCGTGTCGGACCGGGTCGGGTCGGGATCGAGCGCTGCCGCCCGGCATACCTCAGCCGAGGAAGCTCTCGAGCTCCTTGAGCAGGACCCGCTTGGGCTTGGCGCCGACCACGGTCTTGACGATCTCGCCTCCGACGTAGAGGTTGAGCGTCGGGATGCTCGTCACCCCATAACGCATCGTCGTCGTGGGATTGGCATCGGTGTCGAGCTTGCGGATCTCGAGGCGATCGCCGTATTCGGCATAGATCTCCTCGAGCACCGGCGCGACCTGCTTGCACGGGCCGCACCAGGTGGCCCAGAAGTCGACGAGGACCGGCTTGGTGCTCGCCAGCACATCGGTGTCGAACGTGGCGTCGGAGGTGGCGGGGATGGCGCCCATCTGCGTCCTTTCGGAATGTCTCGGCCGTGCGACCGCTCTGCTAGTGGTGCCGCGACGGCTTGCGTGGGTGGTGATCGATCGAGTGTCTCAGTGGGCACCGACAGCCGTCGCGGCAGGCTCGCTGTGCGCGGAAGTCGTTGCTGCGGAAGCGTTTTCGAGGAAGTGCTGGGCGTCGAGCGCGGCCGCGCACCCGGAACCAGCAGCCGTGATGGCCTGCCGATAGGTGTGGTCGACGAGGTCGCCGCAGGCGAAGACACCGGGGATATTGGTCCGCGTCGAGCGACCCTCGCACACGACATAGCCCTCGGCGTCGAGCTCGACGACCCCGCGCACGAGCTCGTTGCGAGGATCGTGTCCGATCGCTACGAACACCCCGGTCACCGGCAGCTCCCGGGCCTGTCCGGTCACCGTGTCGGTGAGGGTCACCCCGCTGACCTTGCTGTCGCCGTGGATCGCCGACACCGCGGAGTTCCAGGCGAAGGAGATCTTCGGATTGGCCTCGGCGCGGTCGGCCATGATCTTGCTGGCCCGCAGCTGGTCGCGCCGGTGCACGAGGGTCACCGATCGGGCGAACTTGGTGAGGAAGGTCGCCTCTTCGATCGCCGAGTCGCCGCCACCGATGACCGCGATGTCCTGGTCGCGGAAGAAGAAGCCGTCGCACGTCGCGCACCAGGACACCCCGTGACCGGAGAGTCGCTTCTCGTCGGGCAAGCCCAACTCACGGTATGCCGATCCCATCGCGAGGATGATCGACCGCGCCGCCCAGGTGCGGCCCTCTCCGTCGACGACGGTCTTGACCGGACCGTCGAGGTCGACGGACACGACGTCGTCGGTGACCAGCTCGGCACCGAAGCGCTCGGCCTGCGCCCGCATGGCGAACATGAGGTCCGGGCCCATGATGCCCTCGGCGAAGCCGGGGAAGTTCTCGACCTCGGTGGTGTTCATCAAGGCCCCGCCAGCCGTCACCGAGCCCTCGAAGAGCACGGGATGCAGACTCGCGCGAGCGGCATACACCGCCGCGGTATAACCGGCCGGACCCGACCCGATGATGATGACCTCACGGACGGCGGGGGTCGTCTCGGTTGCGGTGGGCTCGCTCGTCATCGTCGTCCTTCGTCAGATCGGTGGGTGCTCGAGGGCAGCAGATGTTGTGCTGACACCCGAAGCGCAGCCCAAGATACCGGGTCTGACCCCGCCAACCCCGACGGCGCTCCGTTTGTTCCGGGCGCCAGATCGACGGTGGCTCAACTCATCGACACGGGACCGAAGATCAGCTGTGGGTCGCCCTTGCCGCAGGACCGCTCGACCGCGAAGGCCTGCTTGAGAGCTCCGTCGATGACGACGATGATCGCCGCCGGTTGGCCGTTGAAACTGGCCAGGTCGACCGAGACCGCATCGGCGTCAGACTCGCCCAAGGTCGTCACGCACTCGGTGACTCCGTCGGCGGTGCCGAGGGCACCTGCGTCGGGCGGCGCGGCGACGCCCGACGCCATGGAAGGGCCGGGGGAGTCGAGCAGGCTCTGGGCGAGGACCGCGAGATTGGCATTGGTGTAGACCCGCGTGCTGAGCTCGACGTGCACCTTTTGTGCCGGATTGTGGTCGACACCGTCGACGCCTGAGCCGTCCTGGGTGCCGGCTTGGGCCGAGGCGCTGATCGAGGCCGACACTCCGGCACCGCTGCGACTGATCATGCCGACCCCCACCGAGAGCGCCGCGACCGTCGCGGCCGCCGCACCGAGGGCGAACCACCGCCGCTGCACTCCGCCCCGACCCAGGGTGATGACCCGGGCTCCGGGCTGCCGGCCATCCTGACCGGACGTCACGCCGTCCTCGTCGAGCGAGCTGGTGGCCTCTGGGGATCCCAGCAGCCACGCGTCGCCGTCGTCCGGGACGTCGGGAACGGCCGCCGGATGCTCCAGCGCAGCCAAACGTGCATAGAGTCGCTCGCTCACCGTGCCGGGCATCGGCCCGGGATCAGGCAGCGCGGCCAGCAGGGCACGGACCCCGGTCGGGTCCATGTCCTCGTCAGGCCGGTCGGCCAGGGTCATCCCTCATCCCCTCCACGATCGGACGGCAGCTCGGGTCCCCCTGGACATCCCGAGTGCCATGCCGACAGCATCGGGCGGACCGTCGGCACCTACTCTGACGGCTGCCGCCGCACATCGGTTCCCCGGTCACCGCTGTTCTATCAGTCCCAGCAGCTCAGCCAACGCGGCTCGCCCGCGAGCGCAGCGAGACTTGACCGTCCCCTCGGCGACGTCGAGCACGGCGGCGGCCTCGGCGACCGACATCCCCTGCATGTCGACGAGCACCAACGCCAGCCGCTGGCCCTCTGGCAGTCGCGCCAACGCGGCGCGCACGTCGAGGCTGGTCTCGGTCTCGCTGTGGGCATCGTGGCGATCGACGAGATCCCACTCGGGCAGGCTGGTCGTCGGCCTGCGTCGACGCAGACCGTCGAGGCAGGCATTGACGACGATCCGATGCAGCCACGTGGTCACCCGGGCGTCGCCGCGGAACGAGGCGGCTTTGCGGTATGCCGCGATGAGCGCCTCCTGCAGGCAGTCGGCCGCGAGCTCCCGGTCACCCGAGCAGGTGCGCACGGCCACCGCCCAGAGCCGGTCCTGGTGACGCCGGACCAGCTGGGTGAAGGCCTCGCGATCACCGCCGACGTGGGCCGCGAGCAGCTCGGCGTCGTCGGCGTCGGCCGCCGGGGTGACCGGCATACCACCGGCCGGGTGGTGGGGGCTGGCGAGTGCCGCGCCCGGGGAGTCTGCGCTCACGTGCTCACCTTGATCTCGGAGATCTGCGCGCGGAAGTGGCCCTCCCCGTCGGGCCCCAGCCGGGTGACGACGACGATGACGAGCTGACCGGTCAGTGGCGCCCCGCCGGGGGCGTCGAAGCTCACCGTGCCGGTGGCGCCGGTGGCGCTGCCGAGCAGCTGGGCTCCGCTGAGCGAGGCATGATCGGCCACATAGACGCTGACATCCTGGGCAGCAGGCAGGGTCACGACGACCCGGCTCACCGGGGTTGGTTGACCGAGCTCGGCGATGAGCCCCAGCCCGGTGACGCCCATGCCGGCGAAATCCGCGCTCATGTAGTACTTGGAGCGCCACAAGGTCGCTGGGTCGCCATCGAAGGCGCGAGCCGCCGTGGGGCTGGCCACCTGCCCACCGCCGGAGGGCTCGAAGGCGGCCGAGGCGGTGACGGCGACGGGCGTCCCGCTGCTCGATCCGCTGCTGGGGGCAGCGCCGGGTGACGCAGCGCGAGGCGTGGTCGAGGTGCTGCTCGCCGGCGTCGTCGCCGGGCGGGAGGGATTGTCAGAGGACGACGATGCTCCGAAGCCCAGCCGCGGCAGCCCCCAGATCCCGAGGATGGCGATGAGCACGAGCAGACCGGCGACGAGAGCCAAGGCCAGTCGGGACTCTCGACGGTCCGGGGCCGCTCCCAGCTCGTCGGGGATCAACGGTGCAGGAGCACCCAGTGAGGCGTCGGTCTCGGCGAGCACGTCGGAGAGGTGGGTGTCGACCGCGACCTCGCCGTCGGGCGTGAGGGGATCGGTGTGGGCGTAGGAGCGCCGCTCGGCTCGTTCGTTGGAGTGTTGGGCGGCACGGTCGGCGGCCTCACGGGCCAGCGACCCGACCTTGCTGGCGACACTCGCCGCGACCGCTCCCACCGAGGAGAGGGCGCCGGACACGCTCTTGCCGACCGTGTCGAGCGGTCGGTCGGCTGCTCGACCCGGGTCTTCGGACTCTTCCCCGGCGGGCGACGGGCGCGGTGCCGGGTCGGTGCGCATCGGGACCGGTCGGCTCGGCGGGAGCTCCGCCGCTGCGCCGGCCCGAATCGCCGTGCCAGGGCTGGGCG
>CAZLGB010000092.1:0-12536 GCA_964558825.1 uncultured Intrasporangiaceae bacterium | reverse complement strand
CCGGTCGGCATCGAGATCGACCTCAAAGCCCACCACTCCACGGGACTCTTACCGAGTGGCCTCCCGCCGGGTCCCGCCACCCGGAGGCCCGACTCGCACTGCAGCGGTGCGAAACCCACCTTTGAGGTGGCTTTCGCTCCGTTGGATGCGCCTCGCGGTCGCGCGCCCCGAACCGATGTCCTTGTGGATAACTCGCAGCCGCTGTCGTCGCAGGGCAGGTTGGGGGCATGGACCGCCAGGGGATTCAGGGTCGACGTGCCCTCACGCCGCAAGGGCCGCCAATGACGCCAGTGCCGCCGCTGCCGGGGGCCCCCGCTTGGGGTCCGGGGATGAGCCGACTGGACCTACGCCGCTTGGCTGGGGAGCAGTTCGGCGTGCTCACCAGTGGACAGGCGCACGCGGCTGGGATGACTGAGCGGCAGATCTCTGCCCGCGTGGCCTCGGGGCAGTGGGTACGGATCCATCGTGGCGTGTATCAGACTCAGCCAGGTCGCTCGGAGTGGTCGGCGAGGGCGCTCGCCGGGCTGTTCGCGGCCGGTCGCGGGGCGGCGCTGACTCATGCGTCGGCGGCATACCTGCACGGCCTCGGTCAGTCGCCACAGCTCATCGAGATCGGTGTGCCGGCCGACCGCCGGGTGCGTCGACACGCGGGGCTGGTTGTCCGCCGTGACCGAGACATCCTCGAGCACGCGGACGACACCGCGTGGCCGTGGCGGACAACCGTGGAGCACACCGTGATCGACCTCGCGGCAACCGTGAGCCTCGATGAGGCAGTGGCCCTCGTCGCGCGGGCGGTTCAGCGGCGCCTCACGACCGCGCACGCACTGCGCGCGGTCCTCATGGCCCGCCCACGTCATCGGTGGCGTCGCCAATTGGGCGAGGCGCTCGCCGTTGTCGCCCAAGGGGCCGAGAGCACTCTGGAGGTGCGTTTCATCGGGGATGTGGTGCGGCCACATGGGCTCCCCTCGCCGGTGCTCCAGCAGCCGATCGGGGGTGCCCGTGGGTGGCACAGCGATGCCGCGTTCGCCGGCCAGCGGGTCCTCGTGGAGCTTGATGGTCGACTCGGTCACGAAGGCTGGGGCCGGGTCGGTGACGCCCGAAGAGACCGTGTGACCGCCGGCGACGGATGGCTCACCGTCCGCGGCGGCTGGCTGGATGTGGCCCATGCACGCTGCCGGTTCGCGTTGGAGCTGGGGCAGATCCTCACCGCTCGAGGCTGGAATGGGCAGCTTCGAGCGTGCCGTCGGCGTGATTGCACGATCAGGAGCCCTGCCCGGAGCGAAAACCACCGGTGACGTGGGTTTCGCTCCGGGCAGGGGCGTGCTGACCCTTCAGTGGTGGGCGTCGGCGGCGGGCTCGACGAGCTCGACGAGCACCCCGCCCGCATCCTTGGGGTGGATGAAGTTGACCCTGCTGTTGCTCGTGCCGCGCTTGGGCGCGTCGTAGAGCAGCCGCACGCCGCGCTCGCGCAGGGTGGCGCAGACCGCGTCGATGTCGCCCACGCGGTAGGCCATCTGCTGGATCCCCGGGCCACTGCGGGCGAGGAACTTGGCGATCGTCGACTCCGGGGAGAGCGGCGCGAGCAGTTGGATGCACGAGCCCGAGGCCCCGACGGCCATCATCGCCTCGCGCACGCCCTGCTCCTCGTTGACCTCCTCGTGCAGGCAGGTCATGCCATAGGTGTCGCGGTAGAAGGCGATCGCCACGTCGAGGTCGGGCACGGCGATGCCGACGTGGTCGATCATCGTGAACAGATCACCGGTCATAGCGCGAGCCTAGGCGGACCGGCATACCCCGTGTATGCCGTGGGACGTCACCTTCCCCACATCTCGATCACGTCTTCGGAATCAGGCTCTCTTGCTCGATGATTCAACGGATTCCGTCGAAATGTGATCCAGGAAACCTGGAATAGTGGTGCTGGAGTGCTCGCTGGACCTATGGTCCGCTGCGACGGGGGTCACCACCAGGCAGGAGCGCAGATGAGCACTCAGGCAGACGTGGCGCCGATCGGTTATCCGGAGGCGTCAGACAAGGGACTGAAGGGCGGGGCGCTCGGGCTGTTGTCCAGCGTCGTCGTCGGCATGGCATCGACGGCACCGGCATACTCGCTGGCCGCCTCGCTGGGGCTGGTCGTGGCCACCGGAGGCGACGACGGGACGGTCGGGCTCAAGGCGCCGGCGGTCATGCTGCTCGCCTTCATCCCCATGTATTTCATCGCCATCGCCTATCAGGAGCTCAACAAGGCCGAGCCCGACTGCGGGACGACCTTCACCTGGGCGGCGCGAGCCTTCGGGCCCAAGACCGGCTGGCTCGGCGGTTGGGGCATCATCGCCGCGGATGTCATCGTCATGGCCAACCTTGCCCAGGTGGCCGGGTCCTATTCCTATCGGTTCGTCGCCGAGGTCGGTGGGCTGCTCGGGCAGGACTGGGCCGGGGTCGCGGATCTCGCGGACAACACCTTCTGGTCGACCGTCGCGGGCGTCCTCTGGATCGCCATCATGACCTACATCTGCTACCGCGGCATCGAGGTCAGCGCCCGGCTGCAATACGGCCTGCTCGGCATCGAGGTGCTCGTGCTGGTCGTCTTCGCGGTCACCGCCTTGGTCAAGGTCTACAGCGGCAACGCCGAGGACTACAGCCAGACCCCGTCGCTGTCGTGGCTCGTGCCGACGGATCTCCCCTTCGGCACGATGCTCGCGCCGGCACTGCTCACCGCCTTCTTCATCTACTGGGGCTGGGACACGGCCGTCACCTGCAACGAGGAGAGCGACGACCCGGGCAAGACCCCCGGTCGCGCCGCGGTCATCTCGACCGTTCTGCTGCTGGTCACCTATGCGCTCGTCTCGATCGCGGCCGTCGCCTTCGCCGGTGTCGGCACCGAGGGCGTCGGGCTGGGCAACTCCGACAACAGCAGCGACGTCTTCAAGGCGATCGGTCCTGACCTCTTCGGAGACAGCGCGCTCGGCAAGGCGGGGCTCATCCTGCTCGCCGCCTCGATCCTCACCTCGGCGTCGGCCTCGACCCAGACGACGATCCTGCCCACCGCCCGCACCGCCCTGTCGATGGCGGTCTTCCGGGCCATCCCGCACAAGTTCGCCCGGATCCACCCGCGCTATCTCACCCCGACCTGGGCGACGATCGGCATGGGTGTCATCTCGGCGGTTTTCTACGTGGCCTTCACCCTGATCAGCGGACAGCTGCTGCTCGCACTGATCGGCTCGGTCGGTCTGATGATCGCCTTCTACTACGGCCTCACCGGCTTTGTCTGCGTGTGGTTCTACCGCAAGACCCTCACGAGCAACGTCCGCGACCTGTTCATGCAGGGGATCATCCCGCTGCTTGGCGGGCTCATCATGCTCTCGACCTTCGCCTACGGGCTGGTGACCTTCCTGCAGCCGGACAACCTCACCGACGACGAGGACAACCCCATCACCCTCTTCGGGTATGGCGCCGTCGGCGTCGTCGGGATCATCGCCCTCGTCCTCGGGCTGATCCTCATGGCCGTCTGGGCCGGCATCCACCCGGAGTACTTCCGCGGCGAGACCCTGCCCAAGCGCTCGGCGCACGAGCTGGTCCTCGCCGGCCCGTCGGTCGACCAGTCGGCGGTCCGGTTGCCCGACTCGGGTCTGCCCGAGCTGATCATCGCGCCCGACCTGTCCAACCTGCCCCCGGGCGGGCACGCCGTCGACCTCACGACGCACCACATCGTCGCCGAGGGCGCCGAGGATGCCACCGAGCAGGCACCGGAGGGCGACGCGGTCCACTGACGACCGCCCGTCCTGGCCACGACCGCACGCGGCCGCACGGCATACCCAAGTGGTATGCCGTGCGGCCGGCGCCGTTTCGCCGCAGCGGAGGGCGCGCTGACCGACCCGCGCGATGTGGCCAGCCCCACCAGAGCAAGCCGGGCGGGGGTCGCGCAGCCGTGGATAGAGTGGACGGGACACCCCACTCCCGCTCGCCCTGGAGGCTGCGCACATGAGCAACACCTCGGTCATCGTCGCCGGCGCCCGCACCGGCATGGGTCGCATGCTCGGCTCGCTCAAGGACTTCTCGGCCACCGACCTCGGCGGCTTTGCCATCAAGGGCGCCCTCGCCAAGGCCGGCATCACCGGCGACCAGGTCGACTACGTCATCATGGGCCATGTGCTGCAGGCCGGCTGCGGTCAGGTCACCGCGCGCCAGGCCGCCGTCAAGGCCGGCATCCCCATGGACACCCCGTCGATCTCCATCAACAAGGTCTGTCTCTCCGGCATCAACGCCATCGCCATGGCCGACCAGCTGATCCGCGCCGGCGAGTGCGAGATCGTCGTCGCCGGTGGCATGGAGTCGATGACCAACGCCCCGCACCTGCTCGAGAAGAGCCGCGAGGGCTACCGCTACGGCACGGTCAAGGTCCGCGACCACATGGACTATGACGCGCTGTGGGACGTCTACACCGACCAGGGCATGGGCAATCTCACCGAGTCGGCCAACTCCGGCGAGCGCTTCTTCTCGCGCGAGGAGCAGGACGCCTTCTCCGCGCGCAGCCACGAGCTGGCCGCCAAGGCGTGGAAGGACGGGCTCTTCGAGGACGAGGTCGTCGCCATCGAGATCCCGCAGCGCAAGGGCGACCCGATCGTCTTCAAGGCCGATGAAGGCGTGCGCGCCGCGACGACCGCCGAGTCGCTCGCCGGCCTGCGCCCGGCCTTCAGCAAGACCGGCACGATCACCGCCGGCTCGGCCAGCCAGATCTCCGACGGCGCCGCCGCCGTGGTCGTCATGAGCAAGGCCAAGGCCGAGGAGCTCGGGCTGTCGTGGCTCGCCGAGATCGGCGCCGCCGGCTGGGTCGCCGGGCCCGACTCGTCGCTGCAGAGCCAGCCGGCCGAGGCCGTCAAGAAGGCCTGCGCCAAGGAGGGCATCGACCCCAAGGACCTCGACCTGCTCGAGCTCAACGAGGCATTTGCGGCCGTCGGGCTGGCCTCGACCAAGGAGCTCGGCGTCGACCCCGACAAGGTCAACGTCAACGGCGGCGCGATCGCCATGGGTCACCCAGTCGGCATGTCGGGCGCGCGCATCGTCCTGCACCTCGCGCTGGAGCTGCAGCGCCGCGGTGGCGGCGTCGGCGCGGCCGCCCTCTGCGGTGGTGGCGGCCAGGGTGACGCCCTCATCATCCGGGTGCCCAAGGCCTAGGCTTGCGCTAGACGAGGTATGCCGCGCGCCCGGTGACCCCCTGCACCGGCGCGCGGCATACCCCTGAAACGACCCGCTGACGTGAGGGAAGGACCGTATGCCGCCGCGCCAGGTCGACGTCCCGGCTCTGGTCGCTGCGGCCCGAGTCGGCTCTCCGCGCGCGGTCGCGCGACTCATCTCGCTCGTCGAGGACGCGCACCCGGCGCTGCGTGAGGTCATGGCGGCGCTCGCCCCGCACACGGGCGCTGCGCACGTCATCGGCGTCACCGGCTCGCCGGGCGTCGGCAAGTCGACCTCGACCAATGCCCTCGTCAGCGCCTTCCGAGCCCGCGGCAAGCGGGTGGGGATCCTCGCCGTCGACCCGTCCTCGCCCTTCTCCGGTGGCGCGCTGCTCGGGGATCGCATCCGGATGCAGGACCATGCCCTCGACCCCGAGGTCTACATCCGCTCGATGGCCTCGCGCGGGCACCTCGGCGGGCTGTCGTGGACGACGCCCCAGGCGATCCGCGTGCTCGACGCGGCCGGCTGCGAGGTCATCCTCGTCGAGACGGTGGGGGTCGGGCAGTCGGAGGTCGAGATCGCCGGGCTGGCCGACACGACCATCGTCCTGCTCGCGCCGGGGATGGGTGACGGCATCCAGGCGGCCAAGGCCGGCATCCTCGAGATCGGCGACGTCTTCGTCGTCAACAAGGCCGACCGCGACGGCGCCGACGCGACCGTGCGCGACCTGCGGCACATGATCTCTCTCGGCGACCGCACCGAGCCGGGGCTGTGGCGACCGCCCGTCGTCAAGACCGTCGCCTCGGCCGGCACCGGCGTCGACGAGGTCATGGAGTCCCTCGACAAGCACGTCGACTGGCTCGCCCACACCGGCACCCTCGACCAACGGCGGGTCAAGCGCGCCGCCGACGAGATCGAGGCCATCGCGGTCGCCTCGCTGCGCACCCGGATGGGTGACCTGCGCTCCGGGCACGGGATCGCCGAGCACGCAGCCGCCGTCGTCGCCGGCACGATCGACCCGTATGCCGCCGCCGACGACGTGGTGGCCCAGCTGGCCTGACCTGCGCGACCACCCAGCTGATTCGGGGTGTTGCTTGTCGCGGACGAGACCCGACGGCAGAATCTGCCCGTGACTGGATTCGCCTTCGTCGAATTGCTTGCTGCGGCAATGATCTCCGTTGTCTGTGGATTGATAGCGACCCGGATAGCCAACGGAGCGAAGTCCTTTTCGGTGGGCGCTCTCATTGGCATTGCGCTGGCCTTCATTGGGGTGCAGGCATGGGCGAGCCTTGGTCGGCAGGGACCGAGCGCGCCTCCGGTGTCGACCGCTGAAGCTCGCCCAGCCAACACCACCCCATTCGTGTCTCAGTCCGAGGTGCCTCGACCTCCCTCAGCGTCGCCCGGCTCGAATCCAACTCCGTCGAAGACGCGGCAGGAACCCGCCCGGGCAACGACACAACCCGCTGCCCCGTTGGTATCGCCTTCCCGATCTCAGTCGGCCTCTGCCGTGCCGATTCCGACGACCATCAATGAGGTAGTGGTAGTCGCTGATGCGAGCCAAGGTGTCGCTGTCGGCAAGAAGATCGGCCCAGGCACTTATCAGCTTTCCATGTGGGGCGGAAAACCCACCCTGTACATGAGTTATCGCTGGGAGTCGCGTGCGGGCGGTGTCAAAGTGGCTTCCGAGACCTGTCAGGTCTTCGCCCAGGTGCTCGGCCCCGACGCTGCGCAGCCCAGTGCTCGGTCTGCGTGGTGCACGCAGGGTTACACGTCGCAGTTCTCCTCGAGTGCAACGAATCTCGCGATTCATGAGGCCGGGACCTATACCGTGCGCGTAACAGAGGAGCTCTCCGGAGTGGTGGGGACGGTGACGTTCACGGTCGTCGGGTGATTGTTTCGTGCCTTGGCGCCTGGCGGGTCTTGGCCGCCCGGTAGCGGTTGAGGAGCCGGTGGGCGCACCGACGCAGGCGCGGACGGGCCCACCCTGGCAGGATGGGGGAGTCAGACCGGCGGGGAGGCCGGGAGCCGGCCGGACGGCATACCCCTCGCCCGGCGCACCTATCGAGCAGGCGAAGGTGACCATGCAGATCTGGCCCGGACGGCCCTATCCCCTCGGCGCGACCTATGACGGCGCCGGGGTCAACTTCGCCCTCTTCTCCGAGGCGGCCGACAAGGTCGAGCTCTGCCTCATCGGCGATGACGGATCCGAGACTCGCGTCGAGCTGCCCGAGCACGACGCCTTCGTCTGGCACGTCTATCTGCCCGGGTTGCAGCCCGGACAGCGCTACGGCTATCGCGTGCACGGCCCCTACGACCCGACGCGGGGCGTGCGCTGCAACCCGGCCAAGCTGTTGCTCGACCCCTATGCCAAGGCCATCGACGGGACCATGCGCGGCGGGCAGGCGCTCTTCGGCTATGCCTTCGACGACCCCCAGGGCGGGCTCTCGGAGACTCCCGAGACGACCGACAGCCTCGGACACACGCTGCTCTCGGTCGTCGTCAATCCCTTCTTCGACTGGGGCAAGGACCGCGCGCCCGACCACGCCTATCACGAGACGGTCTTCTACGAGGCCCACGTCAAGGGCCTGACCATGCGTCACCCCGGCGTGCCCGAGGAGATCCGCGGGACGTATGCCGGCATCGCCCACCCCGCGACGATCGAGCACCTGAGCTCGCTCGGGGTGACCGCGCTGGAGCTCATGCCGGTGCACCAGTTCGTCCAGGACTTCGGGCTGCAGGACCGGGGGCTGCGCAACTATTGGGGTTACAACACCATCGGCTTCCTCGCCCCGCACAACGAGTATGCCGCGACCGGCACCCGTGGCCAGCAGGTGTCGGAGTTCAAGTCGATGGTCAAGGCGCTGCATGAGGCGGACATCGAGGTCATCCTCGACGTCGTCTACAACCACACCGCCGAGGGCAATCACATGGGCCCGACGCTGGCCTTCCGCGGCATCGACAACGACCGCTACTACCGCTTGGTCAGCAACGACCTCGCGCACTACTACGACACGACCGGCACCGGTAACTCGCTGCTCATGCGCAGCCCTCACGTGCTGCAACTCGTCATGGACTCTTTGCGCTATTGGGCGACCGAGATGCACGTCGACGGCTTCCGCTTCGACCTCGCGGCTACTCTCGCAAGACAATTCCACGAGGTCGACAAGCTGTCCGCCTTCTTCGACCTCATCCAGCAGGACCCGATCGTCAGCCAGGTCAAGCTCATCGCCGAGCCCTGGGACCTCGGCGACGGGGGCTATCAGGTCGGCGGCTTCCCGCCGCTGTGGTCGGAGTGGAACGGCAAGTTCCGCGACACCGTGCGCGACTTCTGGCGGGGCGAGCCGGCGACGCTGGGGGAGTTCGCCTCACGGTTCACCGGGTCGTCGGATCTCTACGCCTTCTCCGGGCGTCGGCCGATGGCCTCGGTCAACTTCGTCGTCGCCCACGACGGCTTTACGCTGCGGGACCTCGTGTCCTACAACGACAAGCACAACGAGGCCAACGGCGAGGACAACCGCGACGGCGAGAGCCACAACCGCTCGTGGAACTGCGGGGTCGAGGGTCCGACCGACGATCCCGGGGTGCGGGCCCTGCGGGCCCAACAACAGCGCAACCTCATCGCCACCTTGCTGCTGGCTCAAGGTGTGCCGATGATCGCCCACGGCGACGAGCTCGGGCGCACCCAATCGGGCAACAACAACGTCTACTGCCAGGACTCCGAGCTGTCCTGGGTCGACTGGGAGCTCGACGGGGAGCGGCGCGCCCTGCTGGACTTCACCCGACGGGTCGTCGCCATGCGGGCCGAGCACCCGGTGTTTCGTCGCCGGCGCTTCTTTGCCGGCAGCGCCGACCACGGCGGCGAGAGCGAAATCGGCGACATCGCGTGGTTCGAGCCTGACGGCGAGCACATGGACGAGAGCGCCTGGGCCAACGGCTATGCCAAGTCCCTCATGGTGTTCCTCAACGGGCGCGCCATCCCCGAGACGGACGCCCGGGGCGGCGTGATCCGCGACGACTCCTTCCTCGTGCTCTTCAACGCGCACTTCGAGGCGATCGACTTCACCATCCCCGAGGACGCCTACGGCGAGGAGTGGTTCGTCGAGATCGACACCGCGGCGCGCGACACGACGCCGCTGGCGTCGGCGGCCACCGCCCAGACCGAGCCGGTGTCCGCAGCGTCTGCGGCTCCTGCGGCGGCCACCGTGCTGTTGCCAGGGCAGACCATCACGGTGCGCGCGCGCAGCCTCGTCGTGCTGGGGTGCCCCCTGGCCGACGCTTGAGTGTCGGGCGCCGGGCCAACGGAAGGCGATATCCAGGTGCACGGATTCGGCGCGCTGGCCTAGCGTCGGCGCGTGGACATCCGGGAGATCGACAAGGCCGACGACGTGGCCATGGCGCAGATGTATGCCGTCATCGTCGCCGCGAAGACCTTCGAACGACCCTTCTTCGTGCCGCCACCGTTGGAGACGGCTCTGGCGGATCTGCGCTTTGACGACCCGGGGGAGCGCTGCACCCTCTGGGGTTTGCACGACGAGGGCGAGCTCGCGGGCGTGGTGACCATCTGGGAATCGATGCTCGACAACCTTGACAACCTCTGGGTCCAGCTCGACGTGCATCCCGACCACCGGCGCCGCGGGCTCGGGTCGGCGGCGATCGTCGCCGTCGAGGACTTCGCCCGGTGGGCGGGGCGCAGCCGGATCGTCATCGACGCGAGGTATCCGGCCGACCGCGCCGACGATCATCCCTATCGGCGTTTTGCCGAGCGGCGTGGCTATCGCCTCGGCAGCCTCAGCATCAACCGCAGGCTCGGCCTGCCGGTCCCGCCTGACCGCCTGGCCGCCCTCGCGGAGGGGGCGCGGGCGGCATACGAGCCGGACTATCGGCTGCAAACCTTCACCCGCGTGCCCGCCGAGCTGCTCGCCTCGCTGTGCGAGTGCATGAACCGGGTCGAATCGGATGCGCCGAGCGGCGAGATCGACTGGGAGCCGGAGTCGCTCACCCCGGATCGGCTGCAGGGCTATCAGCAGCTCGACGAGCAGGCCGGGCGGCAACGGTTGACGGCTGTCGCCCAGCCGCGTGGCTCCGACGAAGTGGTCGCCTACAGCGAGCTGTTCGTGCCGTTGACGCTGACCCGCGCTCAGCAATCCGGCACCCTCGTGCTGCCCGAGCACCGTGGCCGACGCCTCGGGATGGCCGTCAAGGTCGCCAACCTCGTTGCGCTGCAATCGCTGCGGCCCGAGGTCACCGAGATCTTCACCGGCAACAACTCGGCCAACGAGTGGATGGTGGCCGTCAACGAGGCATTGGGATTCGCTCCCGTCGAGGTCATCGGCGAGTTCTACCGCCACCTCTCGTGACCCGGTGCGGTGCAGGGCTGTGAGCTCCGCTAGCGTGGTTGGGTGCCGCCTCGACACGCAGGCTGGCGATATCGAATACCTCAGGGGGCAACACCATGACATTGCGCACCCGACTTGCTTCGGTGGCGGCCGCAGGACTGCTCGCCAGCGGCCTGGCCGCCGCGACCGCACCGACGGCAGACGCCTCGACGTGCTATCAGTCAATGTGGCGGATCAACTCGTCCGGCACGTGCGTCAAGTACATCCAACAGTTGGTCAACTTCACCCACTACAGCCCCGCGCTGACCGTCGACGGAGCCTTCGGGCCCAAGACCGACAGCGCCGTGCGTGCCCTGCAGACCGCCTTCCGCCTGCGGGTCGACGGGGTCGTTGGGCCCCAGACCTGGAGTGTGATCTGTTACCCCCAGATGGGGCCCGGTCCGATCCCCGGCTTCCCCTACGCGGCCGCCAAGGCCGCCGGGTGCCCCGGCTACTGACCGGCGGGCATTCGACGACTCACCCGACTCACCCGGTATGCCGTGCGGCACGCCCGCACGGCATACGGTGGGGGCATGCTCGTCGCCTTCTCCGTCGCCCCGTCCGCACCCGACCATGACGGCTCCTACAGCCGGGCGATCGCCGAGGTCGTGCGCCTGGTGCGCGAGTCGGGGCTGCCCAACCGGACCGATGCGATGTTCACGACCATCGAGGGGGAATGGGACGAGTGCCTGGGCGTCGTCAAGGCGTCCGTCGAGCTGCTCGCGGCGACGGCGCCGCGGGTGAGCCTCGTCCTCAAGGCGGACATCCGGCCCGGCCACACCGGCGAGCTCGACGGCAAGGTCGCTCGGGTCGAGGCGAGACTGCAGGAGTCATGACCGCGTTGGCCCTGCCCCGCCCGGCCGAGGCCATGGGCTGACTCGATGCTGGCAGCGATCCGCTATCGCCCCGCTCAGGCGGCCCTGCTGGCTCTGTTGTCGGCCATCGTCGTCGGTTGCGCGGCCTTCGCCCCCCTCTACGAACGGGCTCTCGAGCAGTCACTGGTCCGCGCCGGCCTGGCGCGGCTGTCGTCGGTGGGGACCGCCGTGGAGCTGTCCAACAGTGGGCCTGCCGATCGCCTGGACCCGGCTCGGATCCAGTCGGTCATGCCGGCGTCGCTGGTCGCCGCCTACGGATCGGGCCGGACCACGTGGCACACCATCGCGCAGCTGAACGGGCACCTCGGCACCGGCACGGTCAGTGTGTGGAGCACGGCAGCGGGCTGCCCGGGGCTGACGCTGCAGACCGGCCGCTGCCCGCAGTCGCCCTTCGAGGTGCTCGTGTCCACCCAGGAAGCGGCGCTGGAGGGCTGGCCGGTGGGCACGGCCTTGGCGGCCAAGGAGACCTACGCACCGCCGGGCCAGACGAGCCCGCCCTTCCCGACCCCGATGACCGTCGTCGGCACCTACACCCAGGTGCCCGACGACCCGGCCTGGCTGGGCATCACCCTCGCCGGCCGAGCAGGCGGCACCGCCCCGGGGCTGGTCGGCGAGCCGCTCATGGATGCGCTGGTCACCTCCGAGTCGACCTTCGCCCCCATGTCAGGGGACGGCAGGACGACCTGGCGCGCGTGGGGCAGCGTGATGCTCACCGTCACCTACATCCTCGACCGCGACCGGATCGGGGTCGACGACATCGCCGGGCTCGCGTCGACCATCGCCCGTGCCCAGTCCGAGGGGCTGGCCGCCGAGACGTCCGGGCTGCCCCGGGTCACGCTGCGCACCGGCCTCGGCGAGTTGGGCGCCGACATCCTCGAGGGGCAACGACAGGCACGGGTGATCGTCCCGCTGCTCATGGCCCAGCTGGCCCTGCTCGCTGTTGTCGTGCTCGGCCTGGTGGCCGGCTCGGCGGTCGAGCAACGCCGCCAGGAAATCGCGCTGGCCCGGCTGCGCGGCGCCGGACGATCAGGGGCGGGGCGGCGCGTGCTGGCCGAGCTCGGGCTGGCGCTCACCCTCGGCGCCCCGGTCGGCCTGCTCGGGGCCTGGATGGCGG
>CAZLGB010000091.1:0-12681 GCA_964558825.1 uncultured Intrasporangiaceae bacterium | reverse complement strand
CTCTGGCATGGCTCTCCTTATAGCCGATGCCTCCACGGTCCGGGGGGAACCTCAGTAGGCGGTGAGGTAGGTCGTGGTGGTGGGGTTGATGCCGGTGAGGTTGACGACGACGGCGTCGACTCCGGTGGTGGGGATGCCGGCGCGTCCGGCGATGGGGATGGCTCGTGAGGTCCCCGCGGGGATGGCGCCGGTGGCGGCGGCTCCGCCGTCAACGGTGGTGGCGGCGGGTCGGGTGTCGGTGAGCCGGGCGGGGGTGAGGGCGACGTAGGTGCCGTCGGTGGGGTAGTAGCCGAGCACGTCGACGGCGAGGTCGGTGGTGCCGACGGCGTTGTAGAGGGTGATGGCTCCGCCGGTGCCGACCTTGACGATGGAGCCGTTGGCGTAGGCCGCTCCGGCTGGGAGGTTGAGGGTGGAGGTGGCGGGGGTGGCGGCGCCGGCGGGGTATGCCGTCACGTAGGTGGCAGTGGTGGGGGAGATGCCGGTGATGTTGACCGCGACGGCGGCGACCCCGGTGGCGGGGATGCCGGCGCGGCCGGTGACTGGCACGGTCACCGTTGCCGCAGGGCCGACGGCCCCGACACCGGCATACAGGCCGTCGACCGTCTGCTGGCCGGGGCGGGTGTCCAGGACGCGGGCCGGCGTCAACGCGTGGTAGCCGGACGGGCCGGCCGAGTTGTGCACCGCGATGGTGCCGGAGATGCCGGCCGTGCCGTCGGTGTTGACGGCGGCCCCGTCGGCGTCGCCGGCGTTGACGGTCCACGTGTAGAGGCCACCGGGGACGGTGGTGCCGGTGGTGTCGGTGCCGTTCCAGGAGACCATGGCTTCGCCCATGGCGGCATACGTGGCATTGCACGGGAGGGTGCGCACGGTGGCGCCGGCGCTGTTGGTGATGGCCACCGAGCAGGTCGGGACCGGTTCGGTGAAGACCCACTCGCCGTCCCAGGTCGAGCCGGAGCTGGTGTCGAGGCTGGCCGAGGCGAAGGGGTTGCCCTCATGGCGAGGCACCAGATGCTGATCCGGCAGCGGCGTGAGCTTCGGCTCGCCTGCGGCGGTGATCCAGCCGATCCCGAACTGACCGATCGACGGCCGGAACATCTACTCGTTCCAACTGGTGGTCGACGCGGAGAACACGCTCGCCCCCGTGGCGGTGTCCATCACGGTCACTGATGCCGGTCCTGGGTAGCCGGAGGCGAGCCCCGAGGGCAGGGCATAGAGGATGTAGCGCCCGTAGACCGAGATCGCCCGCGCTGCGGTCAGCGCGCTCGGCTGGCGACTCCGCGGGCCCGACAACCCCAGCTGATCTGGTGGTCGCGTCGGTGCTCGGCGTCGTCGGGGTCGCCATCGCCTATCTCACCCACTTCACCGGTCCGACGACGACGCTGCTCGCTGCGACCGTGGCCGGGGGGTTGACGCCGCTCGCCCTGCCGCAGCCGGCCTCTCGCAGGCGCGGGCCGCGGGCGCCCGCCGTCGTCGCGCACCCGCAGCACCGGCGAGTGCAGCTGGGTCTCGTGGGTGTCGCAGGGGGCCTGGCCCTGATCTTCGGCATGGCCGCCGCCGCGGAGGTGAGCCTGTCGCAGGCCATCGACGCCGTCGCGGATGCCAGCCCCGCACAAGCGAATTCGTCATTCCGCACCGCGATCACCCTGCGCCCGTGGGCGGCATACGACATCCGCCGGATGGCCCTGCATGCGTATGCCGTGGCCACCCGCAACGGTCACGCGGCTGCCGCGCGTCCGGGTCTGCCATGGGCCGACGAGCTCGGCGGCTCGCTCGACGTCTCGGCGGATGGGCTCTTCGACGCGTCGTCGGTGGCCGAGGGCGCCGAGGACCTGGCCGGGGCCGCCGCGCGTCTGGCCCGGGCGCAGGCGCTCGACCCGACCAACCCGCGTATCAGGATGGCCGAGGGCATCGTCGCCGCGCAGGCGCACGACTATGCCGCCGCCGAGCGCCACCTGCTCGCCGCGACCGACATCGTGCCCGCCAGCCCCGACCCCTGGCGCAACCTCGCGCAGCTCTACACGCTCATGGGCAACCCCGTGCGCGCCCGCCAGGCGACCGATCGGGCGGCCGCCCTGGAGTCCGGATCCGGGCCCTGACCTGCAGTTTCATGGTCTGCCGAGGCGATCTCACACGGATTGCGCCCAACCGCTTTGCATCTGGAGTGAAATGGGTTACAGTTAGACCATCAGGCAGATGAATGCTCAACCACTTGGACCCCCTGCCGAGTGGATGGGCTCGGAAGCCTGATCCAAGGTCCGGAGGCCCGCGACGTCCCCCTGTCTCGCGGGCCTCCGATCTTTTTCCGGACATCTCCCGGTTCCCTGGCCGTTTCCGGCCGTTCCATCGCGACTCGAGCCGCACGGCATACCCCCTGTGGTGGCGGGTGTCCACGACTGACCTTCGTCCCTGTGTCGCGGTGCCCTCGGCGCTAGGTTTGCCCCGTAGCCGGGATGTGTCCTGAGCTGCCGCATGCCCTCGAGCCTCCCCGCCGAGCGCGGCGCCACACGACGACGGGAGTCCACGTGCTCATCGGTGTCCCTCGAGAGTCGCGCGCGGGAGAGACCCGCGCGGCGGCCACCCCCAAGACCGTCGAACAACTCGTCAAGCTCGGCTATGACGTCGTCGTCGAGGCGGGTGCCGGTCACGGCGCGAGCTTCGCCGACGAGGCGTATGCCGCCGCCGGCGCCTCCGTGGGCGATCGGGCCACCGTCTGGGCGGCCGACATCGTCACGAAGATCAACCCGCCCGACGACGCCGAGCTCGCGCTCATGCACCGGGGAGCGATCCTCGTCAGCCTCGCCCAGCCGGCCCTCAACCCGGCCCTCGTCGACAAGCTGGCCGCCTCCGGGGTCACGGCGATGGCGATGGACGCCGTGCCGCGCATCTCGCGAGCCCAGGCACTCGACGTGCTCTCCTCGATGGCCAATATCGCCGGTTATCGCGCCGTGCTCGAGGCCGCCCACGAGTTCGGGTCGTTCTTCACCGGCCAGGTGACCGCCGCGGGCAAGGTGCCCCCGGCCAAGGTCTTCATCTCCGGCGCCGGCGTGGCCGGGCTCGCGGCGATCGGCACGGCCAACTCGCTCGGCGCCATCGTCCGCGCGACCGACGTGCGCCCCGAGGTGGCCGAGCAGGTCCAGTCGATGGGTGCCGAATTCGTCAAGCCCAATGTCGCCGAGGGCGAGGTCAGCTCCGACGGCTATGCCAAGGAGATGGGCGCCGACTACGCGGCGGCCGCGTCGCTGATGTATGCCGAGCAGTGCAAGGACGTCGACATCATCGTCACCACCGCGCTCATCCCCGGCAAGCCCGCTCCGCGGCTCATCACCAAGGAGATGGTCGACTCGATGAAGCCGGGCTCGGTCATCGTCGACATGGCCGCCTCCAACGGCGGCAACGTCGAGGGCTCGGTGGCCGACCAGATCGTCACGACCCCGGGCCGGGTCAAGATCATCGGCTATACCGACCTCGCCGGGCGGCTGCCCACGCAGGCCAGCCAGCTCTACGGCACCAACATCGTCAACCTCATGAAGCTGATCACCCCGGGCAAGGACGGCCAGGCCGTGCTCGACTGGGATGACGTCATCGTCCGGGGCATGACCGTGGCCAAGGACGGCGAGAAGACCTGGCCGCCGCCGCCGGTCCAGGTCTCGGCGGCGCCCGCCGCCGTCGCGGCCCTACCCGAGCCCAAGGCGCCCAAACCACCGCCGGATCCCCGACGACGGCTCGCCTTCATGGCCGGCGCCGCGCTGCTCTTCCTGCTGCTGGCCAACGCCTCGCCGGCGCCCTTCCTCGGCCACTTCATGGTCTTCATGCTCTCGGTGGTCATCGGCTATTACGTCATCGGCAACGTCCACCACGCCCTGCACACGCCACTGATGTCGGTGACCAACGCGATCAGCGGCATCATCGTCGTCGGTGCCCTGCTGCAGATCGGCTATGACAACAAGTGGGCGATCACGATCATCGCCTTCATCGGTGCGCTGGTCGCCAGCATCAACGTCTTCGGTGGGTTCACGGTGACCGGGCGAATGCTGCAGATGTTCAAGCGAGAGGACACGGCCCGATGAACGAGACCCTCATCCAGGGCGCCTACATCGTCGCCGGGCTGCTGTTCATCCTCGCCCTCGCGGGGCTGTCCAAGCACGAGACGGCCGTCCAGGGCAACAAGTACGGCATCGTCGGCATGGCGATCGCCTTGGCCGCGACCCTGTGGCTCGCCACCAAGAGCGCGGGCTTCGACGCCCTCGGGATCATCGCCGTCGCGATGGCCATCGGCGCGCTCATCGGCATCACCCTCGCCCGCAAGGTCGAGATGACGGGTATGCCGGAGCTCATCGCCATGCTCCACTCCTTCGTCGGCCTCGCGGCCGTCGTCGTCGGCTGGAACTCCTCCTACGAGACCGCGCAGTATCCGGCGATCCACGACGGTGAGGTCTTCGTCGGCGTCTTCATCGGCGCGGTGACCTTCACCGGCTCGATCGTCGCCTATCTCAAGTTGTCGGCGAAGATGAAGTCCGCACCGCTCGTCCTGCCCGCGCGTCACGTGCTCAACCTCGGCATCATCGTCGCGTTCTTCGTCATGACGATCGTCTACATCCTCGTGCCGCACGACAACGTCTTCCTGCGCCAGCTGCTGCTGGGCATCATGACCCTGCTCGCGCTCTTCCTCGGCTGGCACCTGGTCGCCTCGATCGGGGGCGGCGACATGCCGGTCGTCGTGTCGATGCTTAACAGCTATTCCGGCTGGGCGGCGGCCGCGGCGGGCTTCCTGCTCAACAACGACCTGCTCATCATCACCGGCGCGCTCGTCGGCTCCTCCGGTGCCTATCTGTCCTACATCATGTGCCGCGCCATGAACCGGTCCTTCATCTCGGTCATCGCCGGCGGTTTCGGCTCAGACGGGGCGGTCGTCGGCGAGGCCAAGGACTATGGCGAGCACCGCGAGACGAGCGCCATCGAGGTCGCCGAGTCGCTCAAGAACGCTCATCAGGTGATCATCACCCCGGGCTACGGCATGGCTACCGCCCAGGCGCAGTATGCCGTCGCCGAGCTCACCTCCCAGCTGCGCAAGCGGGGCGTCAACGTCCGCTTCGGCATCCACCCGGTCGCCGGTCGTCTGCCGGGGCACATGAACGTCCTGCTCGCCGAGGCCAAGGTGCCCTATGACATCGTCCTGGAGATGGACGAGATCAACGACGACTTCCCTGAGACCGACGTCGTGCTCGTCATCGGCGCCAACGACACGGTCAACCCGGCCGCTCAGGACGACCCGACCAGCCCGATCGCCGGCATGCCGGTGCTTGAGGTGTGGAAGTCCGCCGAGGTCGTCGTCTTCAAGCGCTCGATGAACACCGGCTATGCCGGCGTGCAGAACCCGCTGTTCTTCAAGGACAACTCGGCGATGCTCTTCGGTGACGCCAAGGAGCGCGTGGAGGACATCGTCAAGGCGCTCTGACCTCGGCTCAACCCCAAGGGGTATGCCGCGCAATCAGTTGCGCGGCATACCCCTTGCGTCGTGGTGCCGGCGATCTCGTTGCTCGGCCCTTCCTGCCGGTCCCCCTCCCATCGCGACGGACCATGTGGTGCTGCTATTCCGGCGTTTGACGACAATTAGTGGTCCGTCGGCAGGGACAGCTGGGCCGGGGGGGCGGCGGCGGGGGTCGGCGAAGCGGCCCAGGAGTGCGGCGGGGGCTGATGAGAGCCGGCGCGAACCAGCCCAGTGCGGTGGGGTCAGCGGTGGCCGGGGTCGTCGGTCGGGTGGGTCCAGATCGTCTGGGTGTCGGCCGAGCGGCGGCGGGCCTTGCGGTCCTCGCTCTCGTAGAGGGTCACCGGCCCGCGCGACGCGGGTGGTGTCGGGGCCGGCGCGGAGCCGGTCGCAGGGTCGGGGGTGCCGGCGCCCGGCATGCCCGAGGAGGGCGGCGCGCTCGGGGCCGGCCGGTGCGTCGGGACCGTTGGGGTGAGCGCGGGCGCGGGGCTGGGCTCGTCCCAGTCGTCGTCGCCGTCGTCCAGCGTAGCCGCTCCGCCACGACCTCGGCGCGCCACTCGCTCGAGGGCACGCCGCCACGCCTTCTCGCGCTTGTGCCCGGGGCGGTGCTTGTCGCCGAAGATGACCTCGCACAGGCGGCGGTAGTTTTCCAGCGGGTCGGGCAGGTAGGTGACGTCGCGGATCGCCTGGTCCTGGCCCGCGCTCTCGATGATGATCGTGCCGTAGCCCAGCAGCTCGCCCCAGATCGACTTCGTGTAGCGCATGTCGGTCACCTTGGTGAGCCGCATCATCGGCACGTCGGTGATGAGGATGCCTTGGTATTTGAGGACTCGCTTGTCGGTCGCGACGAAGAGGTCGTGGTGGCGGACGAGCACCTTCCAGGCGGCGCGCAACCAGATGGCCGCGCAGATGACCGCCAGCACGGTCGGGGCATTGGCGCTCAGCCGCGCCGGCAAGTGGAGGAAGAGCCAGAGCGAGCCGGCCGTGACCACCACAGCCCAGGCGATGGGGGCGACGAGCACGATCCAGTGCTGGCGGGCGGCGAGGCGGATCTCCTCGTCGACGGTGAGGTATTCGCGCAACGCCTGGTGGTTGCGCGCTCGCTCGAGCTCGCGCTGGGCCAGGCTGGGGCGGCGGGCCACCTGCGCGCTCCCGGCCTCAGTGTTTGAGGATCGCGTCGAAGACGCCGATGATCCCGCGGAAGGCCTCCGCGAGCAGCTCGAAGAGCGTCTTGACGACATCGGCGGCGGTCTGCGGCGACTTGACGATGGCGTAGACGAAGTAGGCGAGGAGGAACCACTTGAAGATGTTCCAGAACTTCTTCACGGTCCTGCTCTCTCTGGCTCGTCGCAAGGGCCGCGGCGGTATGCCGGGCCCGTTCGGTCTTCGGGGTCCTGGGCGCGCCGGGATGGCTCGCAGGACGCTCCAGTGTGACGGTTGAGACCAGTGTGGCACGTGAGGCGCGCCGCACGGCATACGTGCTGGGCGGCAAACGGCTGGGCGGCATAGGGGCCGGGCGGCATCCGGGCTGGGCGGCGGTGCACACCCCCTCCCGCGCTGGATCGAGGTATTCAGCTACCACCTCGCGGTAGCGGAATACCTCGACCCGGCACTCAGACGACGCCGTAGAGGCGGTCGCCGGCGTCGCCGAGCCCGGGGAGGATGTAGCCCTTGTCATTGAGTCGCTCGTCGACCGAGCCGGTGACGAGCTGGACCGGGACCGCGAGGCCCTCGAGGGACTGCTCGACGTGGAGGATCCCCTCGGGCGAGCTGATCAGCGTGATCGCCGTGATGTCGTCGGCGCCGCGGTCGACGAGATAGCGGATGGCGTCGACGAGGGTGCCGCCGGTGGCGAGCATGGGGTCCAGGACATAGCACTGGCGGCCGGACAGGTCATCGGGCAGCCGGTTGGCGTAGGTGATCGCCTCGAGGGTCTCCTCGTTGCGCATCATCCCGAGGAAGCCGACCTCCGCGCTCGGCAGCAGCCGCATCATCCCCTCGAGCATGCCCAAGCCGGCGCGCAGGATCGGCACGACGAGCGGCTTGGGATTGGCCAGCTTGATGCCGGTCGTCGGCATGAGCGGGGTCTCGATGTCGATGGGGGAGACGCGCACCTCGCGGGTCGCCTCGTAGGCGAGCAGCGTGACGAGTTCCTCGGCCAGCCGCCGGAAGGTCGGGCTGTCGGTGCGCTTGTCGCGCAGGTAGGTCAACTTGTGCGAAATGAGTTGGTGGTCGGCGACATGCACGCGCATGGGCGAAACTTACCGCGTGAACTCCCCCTCGCTGTCGCCTGTCGGGTTGACCAGCGGCCCGGCCCCCGATCCACGGTATGCCGAGTGGCTCGAGCGCGCGCTCGAGCTCGCCCGGGCCGCGAGCCGGGTCGGCGATGTGCCGGTGGGCGCCGTCGTCGTCGACGGCGAGGGCGAGATCGTCGGCGAGGGCGCCAATGCCCGTGAGCTGCTCGGGGATCCGACGGCCCACGCCGAGTTGGTCGCGCTGCGAGCGGCCGCACGGCATACGGGATCGTGGCGGCTGTCCGACTGCACGCTCGTCGTGACGCTGGAGCCCTGCGCGATGTGCGCCGGGGCGATCGTCGCGGCGCGGATCCGGACCCTCGTCATCGGCGCATGGGACCCCAAGGCGGGGGCCTGCGGATCGGTCTGGGACCTCGTGCGCGACAGCCGGTCCAACCACTGGGTCGAGGTCGTCGGCGCGCTCGACGAGCAGGGGTGCGGGGGCGTGCTGCGGGAGTTCTTCCGGGCCAGGCGCGGGTGAGCCCGGGGGCGTGGGCGCTGCTTGCTGCCGCAGCGCTGGTCATCGGAGTGTCGAAGACCTCGATCGGGGGCTTCGCCGCGCTGGCGGTGGCGTCCTTCGCCTTGGTCATGCCGGCCAAGGAGTCGACCGCCGCGGTGTTGCTGCTGCTCATCGTCGGCGATCTCGTTGCGGTGGCGCGCTATCGGCGCTCGGCCGACTGGTCGCTGCTGCGGCGGCTGCTGCCGGCGGTGTTGCCTGGGGTGGCGTTGGGCGCGGTGTTTCTCTGGGTGGTGTCCGACGTCGTCCTGCGGCGCACCATCGGGGTGATCATCGCCGTCATGGTGGTCGTGCAGGTGGTGCTGCGCCAGCGCTCGGCGCGCTCCGCCGCGAGGGCAGGCGCTGCTGGGGCAGAGGCCACTGCGGGGGCTGATGTCACTGCGAGCGCCGATGTCACGGCGAGCGCGAGAGGCGCTGCGAGCGCGGGGGTCGGCGCTGCCAACCCGGATGGCCGTGCGGCGCAGCGGCTTTCGCGAGCTGAGCATCCGGTGGCCGCGGTGGTGGCCGGCGTCGCGGCCGGCTTCACGACGATGACCGCCAACGCTGCCGGAGCGGTCGTCACGCTCTATCTACTGGCGATGCGGGTCGACAAGCTGCGCTTCCTCGGGACGAGCGCGTGGTTCTTCCTACTGGTCAACCTCTCCAAGGTGCCCTTCTCCGCCGGGCTGGGGCTGCTGCCCCCCGACACGCTGCGGCTCACGGTGGTGCTCGCACCGGCGGTGCTCGTGGGCACCTGGCTTGGAGTGCTGCTGGTCCGGCGGTTGTCGCAGGCAGCCTTCGAGTGGGCGTCGCTCGCCGCCTCGGCCGTCGCCGCGCTGGCCTTGCTGCTGCGCTGAGGGCCGCCCGGGCGAGCAGGCGCTATGGGGAGCGTTATGCACCTCGGCGGTGCATAACGCTCCCAGCAGAGCCGGCACGGGAGCGCCCGGACTGTCGCGCGCGCCCGGAGGTGTGACCAGGGCCCCGTCACGGGCCGAGCACCCCGCGTGCCCGGCACAGCCAACCGATTTCAGCCCAGCCCGCGCCACCCGGTACCCTCGTCGGCGGTGGCGTGTCCGAGTGGCCTAAGGAGCACGCCTCGAAAGCGTGTGTGGGCGGAAGTCCACCCAGGGTTCGAATCCCTGCGCCACCGCCAGACGTGAGGGGCACCGCCGCAGCTGCGGCGGTGCCCCTCACGCGTGAGCCCGGGAAAGGTGCCGCCGATGGCCAGCTTCGCCGTGAAACTGCTCCTTGTGTCTGCGGCCTTCGCCGCCCTGTATGCCGTGGTGTGGGTCCGATCCGCCCAGCCTCCGAGGCCCCGGCTCAGGCGGCGACGACGGGATGCAGGCGGCGGATCGTCCAGGTGCGCTGCTTGCGGGCGGCATACATCGTCACGAGCAAGGAGCCGACCAGGGTGAGACCCAGCACGAGGGCGTCGTGCCCGATCCCGGTCGGCGCGCCGGCCACGGCCCGGCGCAGGCCGTCGACGGCATACGTCAGCGGCAGCCACGAGTGCACCGTCTGGAAGAACGCCGGCGCGGTGCCGACCGGATAGGTGCCTCCAGCCGAGGCGAGCTGCACGCCCGCGAGCAGCACCGCGACGAAGCGACCCGGTGCGCCGAGCAGGGCGACGAGCGCCTGGTTGAGGGCGGTGAAGGTCAGGGCGGCGAGCACGGCCATCCCGGCAAGGGTCCACGGCGAGGCCGCGCCGATGCCGACGACGCGTTGCAGCAGCAGGACCAGCGCGAGGCCCTGCAGCGTGGCGAGCAACGCGGCCGGGAGATAGCCCGCGAGGGCGATGAGCGGCGACGGCGCCGACGAGGCCAGCGCCCGCGGCGACAGCGGCCGCAGCAGCAGGAAGGTCGCGAGCGAGCCGACCCACAGTGCGAGCGCCATGAAGTAGGGAGCGAGGCCGGCCCCGTTGTCCTTGACGGCATTGACCCGGCTGACATCCGCCACGACCGGGCTGGCGGCGGCTCCGGCCAGCGTGGCCTGCTCCTCGGCCGTATAGCTCGGGATCTTGGCCACCCCCTCACCGAGGCCCTTGGCCAGGTCGTTGGCGCCGGTCGTCAGCTTGCCGCTGCCGTCGGCGATCGACTGCACCCCGGACTGCAGGTCGCCGGCTCCGGCAGCCGCGTCACCCGCACCGGTCGCGAGCTTGGCCGCCCCCGCAGCGAGGTCGCGGGCGCCCGAAGAGAGCGCCGGCATCTTGCTGGCCAGGGTCGCCGATCCGGTGGCGGCATCATGGATGCCAGTCGTGAGGGCAGGCATGCCGGAGGCCAATTGTTCTGCCCCAGTGGCGAGTTGGGTCGCGCCAGGTGCGAGCTGGGTGACCCCGGCGTCCAGAGTGGCTGCGCCCGTGGCGCTTTGGGCTGCGCCGGCAGCGGATTGGGTGACGCCCGCCGACACCGAAGCGGTCCCGGTGGCGAGCCCGGCAACGCCCGTGCGCAGCCCGGCGCTCTGTGCCGACAGGCCGGTCAGCTGCGCACAGAAGGCGGGTGCGGCACCCGAGGCGGCGCAGCTCGCCGCCAGCGCGTCAACCCCCTGGGTGTATGCCGTGAGCCCGGTCTTGAGCGTCGCCGCACCCGAGGCGGCGGTGGCCGCGCCGGTCTGCAGCGAGCTCAGTCCGTCACGCAGCGTGACCAATCCGCTGGCGAGAGAAGCGGATCCGCTGGCCAGCGAGGCCACGCCGCCGGACACTTGGGCCGCTCCGGTGGCCAGGGCCGAGGTCTGCGCGGGCAGCGCCGAGGACTTGCTGTCGAGCGTCGCGAGCCCCGTGGACAGCTGCTGGGCGCCGGTCGAGGCCTGGCCCGCGCCGCTCGCCAACTTGGTCGCCCCGTCGGCCAGCGAGCTTGCGCCAGTGGCGATCTGGGAGACGCCGCTGGCCAACGAGCCCGCGCCGGCGGCCGCCTTGTCGGCTCCCGACGTCAGATCACCCGCGCCGGAGGCGAGCTTGCCCGCGCCGTCGGCGGCGTCGCCCATCGACCCGTGCATGGTGGCGAGGCCGGCATACAGGGCCTGCAGATAGCTCTCGGTGAGCATCCGCGCGGTCTCGGTCGAGGTGCTCGTCGCGATGGCCTTGGCGATCGACCCGTCGACGTAGTTGACCGCGTCATTGGTCTGCACGCGCAGCCGAGCCGCCCGCACGTCGGCGACAGCACCATTGGTCGAGGTCGCCGCCCGCGAGAAGTCCGCCGGGATGGTCAGCACCGCGGCATACCTCCCGTCGGCGAGCCCGGCGGCGGCGCTCGCCTCGTCGGTGAGCACCCAGTCGTAGTTGCTCGAGGAGCCCGACGCCGTGAGCTTGCCGACGACCGAGCGACCGAGCGGCACGATCTGGCTCGACCCGTCGGACTTCGTGATCGTCACCGGCTCGTCGAGGTTGACGATGGCGGCGCTGACTTGGTCGACGCGGGTCTGGGGGCTCTGGTTGGCCCACACGTAGAGCCCGCCGTAGATCAGCGGCACGAGCACGACGGCGACGAGCGCGAGCAGCGCCCGCGGGCTGGAGGTGAAGCGCCGCAGCTCGGCGGCGGGCAGGGTGGGACGGCGGCTCATGCGAGCACCTCTTCGAGGTCGGAGGTGTTGGTCTGTGGTTCGGGCTCGGTGGGTGGCGCGGCGAGCTGCACGGCCACGAGGGGTATGCCGGTCAGGGCCACCTGCGCCTCGGCGAGATCGCGGCACGAGGCGACGACGGTGAGCGGGCGGGCCGGCGCCTCGGGCGAGCCAAAGCCGGCCGGCGTCCCTCCGGCGGCGACGAGGGCCCGGATGACCCCCCAGGCAGCGGCCTGGTCGTCGGTCCCGCGCAGCGCGTCGATGTCGTCGACGACGAGCAGGTGGGGGCGCTCGACGAGGGCGAGAGCCACGCCCAAGGCCCAGTGCTCCAGCGGAGCGAGATCGCGCACCCGGGTCTGCGGATCGAGGGTCGCCCGAGCGTGGGCGCTCGGGGCGGCGGCCACGGCATACCCGAGGACCTCGGTGACCAGTCCGCGCGCGCGAGCCCGGCTGGCCCCGCTCACCCACGGGTGCCAACTCGTGGCGGCGAGTCGCTCACCGAGATGGTCATCGACCGTCAGCAGCGGGTCGAGGTCGTTGACGCCGGGGATCTCGGCCAGGGCCGCGATCCGCCGGACCGCGCCGGCCTGGTCGGGCAACAGGCGACCATCGATCTCGGCGTGACCGTGCACGCCGCTCATCCGCCCGGCCAGGGTGAGCAGCAGCGAGGTCTTGCCCGACCCCGGTGCGCCGTGGACGACGAGGACCGACCCGGGCTCGACCGCGAGGTCGACCCCCTCGAAGACCACCGACTCACCCGCCGCCCCGCCGGCCGGGGCCGCCGCCCGCTCGTGCAGCGCGAGACCGTGCGCGGCGATGGCCAGTGGCTCGGTGCCGGCCCGGGCCCGCTCGAC
>CAZLGB010000090.1:0-13190 GCA_964558825.1 uncultured Intrasporangiaceae bacterium | reverse complement strand
CAGCTCGGCGACGCCGCTGCCCAGCGCCTCGTCGGCCGCGACGCCGCGAGCGGGCAGCTCACCGGCCGGCATCCCCAGCAGATGGCGAGCGGCGAGCGGGTCGAGGGTGAGTTGCACGCCACGCTGCAGCCGGGGCAGGGTGAGCCGGACCGCGCGATCGCCCAAGCCGGCGGCGACCGAGGTCCACGCCCACGGAGAGGTAGGCCCACCCACCTCCCCCTCGCAGATCACCGGGTCCGGCGAGGTCATGACGACGACGGTGAGATAGGGCGAGGGCAGCCCGCGGTGGCGCGCGCGGACCGGCGCGCGATCGGCATACGCGATGGCCGCGACGACCCCCGACTCGGTCATGCCGGGCCAGTGCAGCCGCCGCAGGCGCTCCATCAGCTCACCCGCACCGTCACCGTGTGCAGGCCGGTCGCGCCGTCGGGGTCGGGCGGAGCCTGTGCCTCGGTCTGCCACTCCCCCTGCCCGTCCTGCGCGCGGACGGTGAGCGTGTGCGATCCCGCCGTGGCGTCCCACTCGTAGACCCACTGCCGCCACGCGTCGACGGTCGGCTCGGTCGCGAGCCGCGCGTCGGCCCACGGCCCCCCGTCGACACGCACCTGCACGGCGCGTATGCCGCGATGCATCGCCCAGGCGACCCCGGCCACCGCCACCTTGCCCGCGGTGACCTCGCGACCGGATCGCGGCACGTCGATCCGCGAGGCCGTCTTGACCGGGCCGAGCGCCGACCACCCGCGCGGCGTCCAATAGCCCATGTCCACGGCGAATCTCGTCACCTTGAGCTCGGTCACCCACTTGGTCGCCGAGACATAGCCATAGAGCCCTGGCACGACCAGCCGCACCGGGGAGCCGTGCTCCCGCGGCAGCGGCTGGCCGTTCATCGCGATCGCCAGCAGGGCGTCGCGACCGTCAGTGAGGACCGGCAGCGGCGTGCCGGCGGTCCACCCGTCGACACTGCGCGAGAGGACCATGTCGGCGCCGGGCCGGGGCCCGGCTTGGGCGATGAGCTCGCGCACCGGCCAGCCGGTCCACAGAGCGTTGCCGACGAGGTCGCCGCCGACCTCGTTGGAGACGCAGCAGAGGGTGACATAGCGGTCGACCATCGGCTGGGCGAGCAGCTGCGCCCAGGTGAGGGTCACCTCGCGCTCGACCTCGCCGACGACTCGCAGCGACCACGACTCGGCGTCGACGCGCGGCGGCACGAGCGCGGTGTCGATCCGGTAGAAGTCGCCATTGGCGACCACCCACGGCCCCGCACCGGGTATGCCGGTCTCCGCCCCGACCGCGGCGGTCGGCGGAGGCGCCCCGGACGGCAACGGGGTCGACGAGCCGGAAAGGCCTGTGCCCGTTGCGGATCCACCCCGCAGGGCCGACACCAGACCGATGCCGGCCGCACTGCCGGCGGCGGTGAGGGCCTCTCGCCGGGTCGGTCCTCCGTCGCGTGCCGTGGCGTCGGTCATCCGCGCGAGCCCGCCGCTCGCGAGCGAGATCCCCACCAGCGTGGGCAGAGCGTCACCCAGCCCGGCGCCGGGACGAGTGAGGATCGCAGCTCCCGCCAAAAGCCCGAGGGCGACGAACGCCACCCGGGCCAGCGCACGATGGCGTCGGCTGAGCACACCGATGACCGCGAGCAGGGCGATGACGGTGATCGCGACGCCGGTGAGCAGCACGGCCTTGTCGGCGGTGCCGAAGGTCGAGACCGCCCAGTCCTTGAGCGCCTTGGGGGTGAGGTCGATGGCCGCGGCACCCACCGACAGCAGCGGCGACCCGCGGGTGGCAGCGGCACCGACCAACCCCAGCGCCGAGCCCAACGCGGCCCCCACCTCGGCGACGAGCAACCCGAGGCCACCGGCGACGAGGCCGTCCACGGCATACGGCACGGGCCCGACCGCCCATCCCCCGGGGCCGAAGGGCTCACCCGCGGGCGCGTCCTCGTCCACCTCCCAAGGAGGCCGGCGGTCGGGGACGCCCGGGTCGTCGGTCATGGCCCGAGCAACTCGCGCAGATCGGCGGCGAGGGCACGGAAGGCCTTGCCGCGGTGAGAGATGGCGTTCTTCTCCTCGGGTGACAGCTGGGCGGAGGTCCGCGTGTCGCCCTCGACAAGCAGGATCGGGTCATAGCCGAAACCGTTGTCCCCCAACGGTGCCCGGGTCAGCGTCCCACGGAAATGGCCCTCCTGGACGCGCTCGGTCCCGTCGGGCAGCACCAGCGCGGCCGCGCAGACGAAGCCGGCGCCGCGATGCTCGTCGCGCACGTCGGCGAGCTGGGCGAGCAACAGGTCGAGGTTGGCGCGGTCCTTGGCCTCACCCGTGAGGTCGGAGCGCCCCGACCAGCGCGCGGAGAAGATCCCCGGCGCACCGCCGAGGATGTCGACGGCCAGGCCGGAGTCGTCCGCGAGCGCGGGCAGTCCCGTCGCCGTCGCCACGGCGCGGGCCTTGAGGAGCGCGTTGGCGGCGAAGCTCGCGCCGTCCTCGACGACGTCAGCGACGTCGGGGAACGCGTCGACCCCGACGAGCTCGAGATTCAGCTCGGTGAGCACATCACCCAGGATCTCTCGCAACTCCCCCACCTTGTGGGCGTTTCGCGTGGCCAGGACGATCTGCACGGCATACCCCTCAGCTGCGCGAGCGCGCGGCGCCGGCCAGGGCGGCCTGCTGCAGCTCGGTGAGCCGGGCACAGCCGGCGGTGGCGAGATCGAGCAGCCGGCCGAGCAGCTCGCGGTCGAAGGGCTCGCCCTCGGCGGTGCCCTGCACCTCGACGAAACGCCCGTCACCGGTCATGACGACATTCATGTCGGTCTCGGCGCCGGAGTCCTCGGGATAGTCGAGGTCGAGCACGGGCACTCCACCGACGACGCCGACCGAGACCGCCGCGACAGACCCGGTGAGCGGCGTGGCGTCGGCCTTGATGAGCCCGCGGGCGCGACCGTCGGCGATGGCGTCGGCGAGCGCGACGAAGGCCCCGGTGATCGCCGCGGTGCGGGTGCCGCCGTCCGCCTGCAGGACGTCGCAGTCGAGCACGATGGTGTTTTCGCCGAGGGCCTTGGTGTCGATGATCGCGCGCAGCGAGCGCCCGACCAGCCGGGAGATCTCGTGAGTGCGCCCGCCGATCCTGCCCTTGACCGACTCGCGGTCCGAGCGGGTGTTGGTCGAGCGGGGCAGCATGGCGTATTCCGCCGTGACCCAGCCCTTGCCCTGGCCCTTGAGCCAGCGCGGCACGCCCTCGGTGAAGGACGCGGCGCACAGCACCCGGGTGCGCCCGAACTCGACGAGCACCGACCCCTCGGCGTGGTCGAGCCAGTTGCGCGTGATGCGCACCTCGCGCAGTTGGTCGGGGGTGCGGCCGTCGTGGCGGGATCCGGTGGTCACGGCCCTCACCCTATGTCGGTATGCCGGGTGCTCGCCGCCGCGGACACCTTACGGATGCCTGACGCTTTGCCGTCGGGGTCAGCGGTGCCGATGCGGCGCGTCAGAGCTCGACGACCAGGCCCGATCGAGCCAGCTCGACCTCGCCGGGCCAGAGGGCGGCGGCCTGGGCCCGGCATACCTCCGGGTCGTTCCACGAAGGGATGTGGGTGAGCATGAGCCGCCGGACCCCACCCGCGTCGAGCGCCGCCCGGGCGACCCGCGAGCCGGTCATGTGGATGTCGCGCTCGGGGTCGCGCCCGTCGACGAAGGCCGTGTCGGCGAGCACGAGATCGGCACCGGTCATCAGCGGGCTGAGCGCATCGCAGGTGTCGGTGTCGCCGGTGAAGGTGACGACGCGCCCGCCGACCTCGACGCGATAGCCGTAGGCCTCGACCGGGTGGTTGACCCGCTTGGCGAGCACGCGGAAGGGTCCGACGGTGAAGCTGCTCCCGTCCATGACCGGATTGAAGGCGAACTCGGCGACCGTCTCGACGGAGTGCCCGTAATAGGCCAGCCCCACCCGGTGCGGCGTGTCGGCCGGCCCGAAGACGTCGATGACCCGGCCCGACGGCCCACCGGGCCGGTACTTCTGCATGACGTAGAGCCCGCAGAGGTCGAGGAAGTGGTCGGCGTGCAGGTGGCTGAGCACCACGGCATCGAGCGCCCCAGGGTCGGTATGCCGTTGCAGCACACCGAGCGAGCCGTTGCCCAGGTCGAGCACGATGCTCCACGTGCGGCCCTCGAAGGGGGCCTCCAACAGATAGCACGACGCCGGTGACGCCGGCCCCGGGAAGGACCCGGCGCAACCGATCACGGTGAGCCGCACGGCATACCCAGTCATCCGCCTGAGACCTCTTCACGCTGGGCCTGGACCGCGGCCTCGGGGCCGAGGAAACGTCGGGCGAGCCGCACGAACGTCTGCGGATCGCCGGTCGTCACGAACTCGTGGCGCGGCGCCGGCAGGTGGTCGGGGCGCAGCGCGTCGGCGTCGGCGAGCACTCGGTAGAGATCCTTGGCGGTCTCCTCGGCCGAGGAGACGAGCGTGACGAGGTCGCCCATGACATAGGAGATGACGCCGGTGAGCAGTGGATAGTGGGTGCACCCGAGGATCAGCGTGTCCACCTGAGCGGCCTGCAGCGGAGCAAGGTATTCCCTTGCGACGGCGAGCAATTCATCGCCACCCGTGATGCCGGCCTCGACGAACTCGACGAAACGCGGGCACGGCTGCGAGGTCACCGCGATGTGCGGCGCCGGGGCGAAGGTGTCGAGATAGGCGCGGCTCTGGTGGGTGCCGAGGGTCGAGATGACCCCGACCCGGTTGGTCCGCGTCGCCGCCGCCGCTCGGCGCACGGCGGGGCGGATGACCTCGATGACGGGCACGGCATAGCGCTCGCGGGCGTCGTGGAGCATCGCGGCGCTGGCGGTATTGCACGCGATGACGAGGGCCTTGACCCCGCGGTCGACGAGCCGGTCGAGGCACTCGAGGGCGAACTCGCGCACCTCGGCGATGGGCCGGGGGCCATAGGGGGTGCGCGCCGTGTCGCCGAAGTAGACGATCGACTCGTGGGGCAATTGGTCGAGCACGGCTCGGGCGACGGTGAGGCCACCGTAGCCGGAGTCGAAGATCCCGATCGGGGCGTCCACCACGCGCATCAGGATAGGGAGAGGTATGCCGTCCGCCCCAATCACCGGCGTGGTCACCTCGGTCACATCGGTGTTCACCGGACGGTCATCGGACGGCCATCTGGTCGGCGATATTACCGACGGGTAGCATCCAGTCCATGCCGACGCTGACACGCCCCGACGAGGTCTTCGTGCTCGACCTGGGATCCGATGACAACACCGTGCGACCGGAGTGGCTCGGCTCCGTCAACGCCGCACTCGACGAGGTCGAGGCGGCGAGCGGGCCGCGGGCGCTCGTCGCGATCGGCTCGGGCAAGGTCTGGAGCAACGGCCTGGACCTGCCCTGGCTCATGGCGCACCCCGACCAGGCCAAGGCCAATATCGCTGCGCTGCACCATCTTTACGCGCGGTTGCTGGCCTTCCCCGTGCCGACCGTCGCGGCCTTGCAGGGCCACGCGTTCGGCGGCGGGGCGATGCTCGCGCTGGCCTTCGACAGCCGGGTCATGCGCGCCGACCGCGGCTTCTGGTGTCTGCCCGAGGCCGACCTCGGCATCCCCTTCACGCCGGGGATGTCCGCGCTCGTGCAGGCCCGTCTCTCCCCGCCGGCCGCGCACGAGGCGATGGTCACCGCGCGCCGCTGGACCGGCGCCGATGCGCTGGCCGCCCGGATCGTCGACGCGGTCGCCGACGGCGACGCCGTGCTCGAGGCGGCGACGACGCTCGCCCGCTCGCGGATCGCGCACGCCAAGCCGCAGCTCGGCGTCATCAAGGCGCGGATGTATGCCGGGACGCTCGCCCTCTTGCGCGAGGCCGAGGTCGACCTGGCCACTCTGCGCCCCTGACCTGCGCCGGCTCCGCGGCATACGCGCCGCTCAGCCGAAGAGGCGCCGCCCCATGAGCGCGCCGGCCAGCGTCTCCTGCAGCCAGGTGAGGAAGTCGTAGACGGCGACGGCGAAGGTCAACGGGTCGTCGAGCTGGTCCTCGCGCCCGGCGACCTTGGCCTCGAGCCTGCTCATGTCCGCCTCGGTGCGCACGCCGAGCCGCTCGGCGAGCAGCAGCCGCGTGTCGGTGAGGGCGACGAGCAGCGCATCGGCCTGGGGGCGATCGAGCGAGACGCTGTCGGAGTCCTCGGGGACCGACAGCAGCGCCTCGATGGCCGTGTCGAGGGCGTCGCTCTTGCGCCGGCGCAGGTCCTGCTCGGTCAGCCGCCGGAACTCCGCCGCCACGGCCGGATCGCCCCGGTGGGCGTCCGGGAGCAAGCGGGCCAGCGCCGGGTCGCGATCCCCCGGGTCGGTGCCGCGCGGCATACCCTCGCCGGAGTCGGCGGACGCGGCGAGCTCGGCCTCGAGCGAGGCGACGAGGTCGGCGAACGGATCACCGGTCGAGGCGACCTCGGGGGCCAGCAGGGTGCGGGTCTGGTCCATGAGACCCGCGACGATCGCCCGCTCCCCCGCGTCGATCGTCGCGACATAACGCTGGCCCTTGCGCCGGAAGGGACGCGCCATCACTGGTCCTTCTCGAAGGTCGCCCACAGCCCGAAACCCTGCATCGCCATGCAGTCGGTCTCCATCTCCTCGCGGGTGCCGTGCGACACGACCGCCTTGCCCTTGGTGTGGACGTCCATCATGAGCTTCTCGGCCTTGCTGCGTGAATAGCCGAAGTAGCTCTGGAAGACATAGGTCACATAGGTCATGAGGTTGACCGGGTCGTTCCACACGAGGGTGATCCACGGCAGCACGGGCTCGACCGTCGCGTCGGCGACGACCTCGGGCTCCTTGACGGGTGCGGTGGTCACCCGACCAACTCTAGGCGGGACAGAACCGCCGGCCGTGCTGCGGCGTCCATAGGGTCGAGGCATCGGGACCCGATGCCCGACCAAACGGCCGACCGGGGGCGAGGCACCCATGACCGAGCGCACCGGCGACGAGGACTTCGACGCCTTCGTCGCTGCCGTCTCGGGCCGCCTCTTGCACGCCGCCGATCTGCTGGCCGGGGACCGGGCCCGGGGTGAGGACCTCGTCCAGCACGGGCTCGCCGTCGCGTATTCGCGGTGGTCGACCCTGCGGGGAGGCCATCCGGAGGCCTACGTCCGCAAGGTCATGCTCCACCGCTATCTCGACTGGTGGCGGCGGGTGCGCTGGCGCGAGCAGCCGATCCTGCACGCCGCCGACCCAGCCGGCCCCACGGCATACGACCGAGCCGCCCCGGGTGAGCTGGACGCCGACATCGCCCGCCGCGACGCCGTCCAGCGCGCCCTGGAGGCCCTGACCCGGCGCGAGCGCGCGGTCGTCGTGCTGCGCTATTGGCTCGACCTCGACGAGGCGACCATCGCCGCCGAGCTCGGCATTGCCCCCGGCACGGTCAAGAGCACCGCGGCTCGGGCGGCCCGGCAAGTTACGCCACGACCCGCACCTCACCCCTGACTCGGCTCCGCCCATCGCCTCTCAAGGAGCGTCCTCATGACCCTCATCGACCTCTCGTATGCCGATCCCCCGACCCCCGGGGAGCTGGCTCCGCGCGCTCGCGCGCAGGGTCGGCGACTGCGCCGGCGCCGGCAGGCCACCACCAGCGCGCTCACGATCGGGCTGGTCGTTGGGCTCGCCGTGGGCACCACCCAGCTGCTGCATGTCGGCACGGCCGCCCCGATCACCCCGTCGGGGGGGTCGAGCACCACCTCGACGCGGCTGGCGACGACTCAGGCGCCACCGACGAACGATGACATCCCGATGGTCCCGGCCGGCCCCGTCGTCGATCTCGGACTGCACACGTCCGCTGGTGACCTCGTCGTCTATGCGACCCAGAGCGGCTATCAGTGCCTCAGCGAGCGCACCGCGAGCGGACTGCAGCCCACCGAATGTCGCAAGCTCATCGAGCTGGATGTCGACGGCCTCTGGGGCAACTCGGCTTTCGCCCCGTTGGCGCACCCCGTCGTCCTGCCCACGCCCAAGGGCGAGCCGGCCCGCTGGCTGGTCTTCGGCCTGGCGCGCGGTCGCGTCGACCACGTGATGATCAGCCTCCCCAGCGGCAAGGTGGCTGCGACGCTCGCCCCCATCGGCGACCCGACGGTCGGCCGGTTCTACTGGACCGTCACCGACGACTTCGACGACCTGGGGCACGTCCTCGACCCGCACCTCGCGGCGGCCTATCCCGCAGCGATCGGCGACATCCCCCGGGTCGGCTATGCCGGCGCCCAGGTGATCCAGTCCTGCGTCGGCAACGTCTGCACCTGAGCGATCCGGCGGGCGCGCGGCATACATTGGACGCGTGACGCACAGCACGGCGCTGCTGACCGACCACTACGAGCTGACCATGCTGCAGGCCGCCCTGCGCAGCGGAGCGGCCCACCGCAGATGCGTCTTCGAGACCTTCACCCGTCGGTTGCCCGAGGGCCGGCGGTATGCCGTGCTCGCCGGCACCGGGCGGCTGCTCGAGGCGCTGGCCGACTTCCGCTTCGGCGACGACGAGCTCGCCGACCTGAGCGCGCACGGGGTGATCGACGCCGACACCTGCCGCTGGCTGGCCGACTATCGCTTCACCGGGGACATCCGCGGCTATGCCGAGGGCGACTGCTTCTTTCCCGGGTCGCCGGTGCTCGTCGTCGAAGGGACCTTCGCCGAGGCAGTCCTGCTTGAGACGCTCGTGCTGTCAATCCTCAACCACGACAGCGCCATTGCCTCCGCGGCCTCGCGCATGACCTCCGCCGCCGGGGACCGCCCATGCGTCGAGATGGGATCACGGCGCACGCACGAGGAGGCGGCAGTCGCCGCGGCGCGAGCGGCATACCTCGCCGGCTTTTCGCGGACCTCCAATCTCGAAGCCGGGCGCCGCTATGGCGTGCCGACGACCGGCACGTCGGCCCATGCCTTCACCCTGCTGCACGACACCGAGCGGGAGGCTTTCGCCGCCCAGCTCGCGGCCCTCGGCGCGTCGACCACCCTGCTCGTCGACACCTACGACGTCACCTCCGCCGTGCAGACCGCGGTCGAGCTGGCCGGACCGGCCTTGGGGGCCGTGCGGCTCGACTCGGGAGACCTGCTCGTCCAGGCCCGCGAGGTGCGCGCGCAGCTGGATGCCTTGGGAGCCAACGCAACTCGCATCATCGTCACCTCCGATCTCGACGAATTCGCCATCGCCGCATTGGGCGCCGCACCGGTCGACGCCTATGGCGTCGGGACGGCGCTCGTCACCGGATCGGGGCACCCCACGTCGTCGATGGTCTACAAGCTCGTCGCCCGCGAGGGCGCATCGGGCAGACTCGAGCCGGTCGCCAAGAAGAGCCAGGACAAGCTCTCGGTCGGCGGACGCAAATGGGCGATGCGCCGGCTGGGCGCCGACGGTCGCGCCGAGGCGGAGGTCGTCGGCATCGGCTCGAGCCCCGTCATGGACGGCAATGACCGTCCGCTCATGGTCGAGCTCGTCCGCCGTGGCGAGGTCGTCAACAAGAGCGATCTCGAGGACGCCCGCTCCCGCCACGAGCGAGCACGCGACGAATTGCCGCGCACCGCACTGCAATTGCAGCGAGGCGAGGTCTGCATCCCGACGATCTACCAGCACTGACGAGTAACCGACCAGCACCGACCGGCGAAGGAGCCCTGCCCCATGACCCACTTCCTGCCTGCCCTCGCGATGGCCGGCGACCCGGGCACCGACCAGTCGATCTGGGCGAGCATGTTCGACCAACAGCTGCCGATCGGCGAGAAGATCCTGCGCACCGTCATCGTCTATGCGGCGATCGTCGTGCTGCTGCGCATCGCCGGCAAGCGTCAACTCGCCCAGCTCAACACCTTCGACCTGGTCGTCGCCCTGCTGCTGTCCAATGTCGTGCAGAACGCCATCATCGGCAACGACAACTCGGTGACGGGAGGTCTGCTCGGAGCCGTGACCCTTGTCGGGGTCAACGGCGTCATCGACCGGCTGTGTTATGCCAACCCCACGATGGACCGGCTCTTCAACGGGCGCGACACGACGTTGATCCTCGACGGCCAACTCGATCAAGGGGGCCTCGACCAGGTGGGGCTGGCCAAGCACGAGTTGCTCTCCGCCTTGCACCGCCAGGGCGCCGACCACGTCCACGAGGTCAAGAAGGCGTCGATTTCGCCGGGCGGCAGCATCACCGTCGAGTTGAAGAAGCACGAGCAGAACGTCAACAAGGGTGAGTTCGACGCCGCCGTCAGCGAGCTCAGAGAGCTCATCGACCAGCGCTTCGCCCAACTGCAGGCCGCCCTGCAACCCACTCCTGACCGCCCCACTGCGGGATGATCGAGACATGTCACTGACCCGCCGCGCCCTGGTCATCGTCGACGTCCAGAACGACTTCTGCGAGGGCGGCTCGCTCGCCGTCGCGGGTGGCGGGGCGGTCGCCGCCGACATCACCGACTGGCTCGACGAGCACGCCGATCGGTATGCCGTCGTCGTCGCCACCGCCGACTGGCACGAGGATCCGGGCTCGCACTGGGCGGCAACCCCAGACTTCCGCGACAGCTGGCCGGTGCACTGCGCGGCGGGCACGCCCGGGGCCGCCTTCCACGAGGCCGTGCAACCGGCGATCGACGAGGCCGACGCGGTCTTTCGCAAGGGTCGCGACCACGCGGCATACAGCGGCTTCGAGGGGTATGCCGTGGCCCCCGACGGCGCGCCCGGAGCCACCCTGGGGCACTGGCTGCACGAGCACCGCATCGAGGCGGTCGACGTCGTCGGCATCGCCACCGACCACTGCGTGCGAGCGACCGCCCTCGATGCCGTCGGCGAGGGGCTGCGCACGCGGGTGTTGCTCGACCTCACCGCCGGAGTGGCACCCGACACCACCGCCGATGCGCTGGAGCAACTGCGCGAGGCCGGCGTCGAGCTCGTCGGCGCCCCGCGACTGGGCGGCTGAGGCCCCGCGACACGACCGCGCCCCCGGCCGGAGATCCGACCAGGGGCGCAGCTGCGAGCGTCAGCGGGTGCGGGCCCGCACGACGTCAGGGCGTGATCGTCAGCGGCGTGGTGCCGGCGACGAGCCGCCAGTCCATCGTGCTGAAGACCGACGGGTCGATGACGCCGTGGGCGCTGACCCAGTCGATGAGCAGCTGGCGGATCTCGACCTGCCGGTTGTAGACGACCGGAGCGCTCGTCACCCCGGGGAAGCCACCGCCGCCGGACTGGCGATAGTTGTTGATGGCGACGACGAAGCGCTGCCCGTCGACCACCGGCACCCCGGCATACGCGAGATCGCGGATGCGCGAGCCGACCGGCGCCGAGATGTCGATGTCATAGGTGAGCCGCGCGTCGAGCCCGCCCATGATGTCGTAGTTGTAGTCGGGCGTGCCGGTCGGCGCGGTCGGGGTGACGGCGTTGGTGACCGCCGCTGCGGCATACGTCCCCGGGCCGGGCACCTGCTTGAAGTACTCTGCCGACTTCTCCAGATAGGCCTTGACCTGCGCCCCGGTGAAGACGATGCCAAGCAGGGTGTTGTCATAGATGTAGAGCCCGGCGACGTCGCGCACCGTGACATCGCCCTGCGGGATCGCCGCTGCCTTGTTGAAGGGCGCCGCGATCGACAGCACCGGCGTGGCTGCCTCGGCCGTGCCGGCGAGCGCCGCCTTGACCGCATCGGCCTGGACGTAGTTGATGAAGTCCATCGCCGCGGTGTCCTCATAGCGCGAGGTGCCCGCCGACATCGCCGCCAGGCTGCGCCCGATCACCCCGTTGACATAGGTGAGCACCTTGTCGTGGGCCGGGCGCACGATCGCGGCGATCTGGGCGTCCTCGGCCACGGTGTTGGCGTTGAGCAGGGTCGCCGACTGCGAGGTGACCTGCCACTGGCCGCGGATCTTGGTCAGCCCGAGGTCCATGACCGCCACCCGCATGCCCCAGTAATAGGGCTCGGACAGCAGCACCTGCTTGCCGGTCACCGTGTTGGTGACGAGCCGCTGCGGCACCTCGAGGTGCGCGTGGCCGACGAGGATCGCGTCGATGTGGGGGACCTGCTCGGCGAGCAGCGTGCTGGCATTCTCGGGATAGGGCAGCGCATCGCCGTAGGACGACGACGTGTTGGGCCCCGAGTGGCAGGAGACGATGACGACGTCGGCGCCGGCCGCCTTGATGCGCGGCACCATGATCTTGGCCTGCTCGACGATGCCGGGGAAGCGCACCTTGCCCTCGACGTTGGCCTTGTCCCAGATCGCCACGCCGGGGGTGACCAGGCCGAGAATGCCGACGGTCACCGGCTTGGTGCCGGGCACCTGGATGGTCTTGAGGACGTATGCCGGGAAGACCGGCTCCCCGGTCGTCCAGTCGACCGAATTCGCCGACAGCAGTGGGGCATTGAGCTGGTGCTGGAAGGCCCGCAGGGTGTCGAGGCCGTAGTTGTACTCGTGGTTGCCGATGGCGATCGCGTCATAGCCGACGGCATTCATCGCGGCGGCCATCGGGTGGGTCGACCCGCCGGTGATCGGGTCGATCTTGGCGTAGTAGTAGTCGAGCGGGGTGCCCTGGATGATGTCGCCGGCGTCGAGGGTGAGACAGGTCGCGGCGCCGCGCTCGGCCCGCATCGCCGTGATGAGGGTGGAGGCCTTGGCCAGCCCGATGTCGTTGTGGGCGCGGTCGTCGTATTCGGCGTTGGAGAAGTAGTTCCAGTTGAAGACATTGCCGTGCAGGTCGGTCGTGCCGAGCACCGTGAGCAGGAAGGTGTGGGCCCCGTCGGCGCTCGCGGATGCCACCTGCGCCGGCCCGAAGGCCAGCCCCGCCCCGCCGACGATCGCCGCCCCCAGCAGTTGCCGCCTCGTGAGCCCGCTGCCCCGCGGCGGCGCGGTGGAGGGCGTCGTCGACGCGTCGGTGGGAGTGCGGTCTGGGGTCATGCCATCACCTCTGGTGGGAAAGCAGGCGTCCTTGCCTGCATGTGGAGGGGCCGGGCTCGACGCTACTCCCGGCACGCTCTGGGGTGGCCACTAGCCCTGGCCGAATCTCGACTAGCCTCGCTGGTATGCCGACCAGCCTCGACGAGGCCCTCTTCACCGGGCTCGTCGACGACGCCGCCGTCTTCCCGCCCGGCCTGGCCCCGCTCCCCCGGGCGGTCGCCGACCATGTCGGGCGCACGGCATACCGCCGGTTCGTCGGGCCCTTGCTCGTGCCCGCGGCGGCGGCTGACGAGGTCGTCGCCCTGGCCGCGGGCCG
>CAZLGB010000089.1:0-13276 GCA_964558825.1 uncultured Intrasporangiaceae bacterium | reverse complement strand
CGGCGACCGGCGCCGGCGGATCGGCCGCGGCGACCGGCGTCGACGGATCGGCCGCGGCGGCTGCTCCGTCGGCTGCGCTGGCGGCCACCGGGACCGAGTCTGACGACGGTCTCGACCCGTTCGCCGAGCCTGTCGTCGCCAACTGACCTGATCAAATCCCCACCAGGCAAGCGCTTACTCCCACCTCACCTGGCACATCCCTGATCAAACCCACCAGGCAAACCGCCTACTCATCGGCTCACCCCGCGGGGCATGCCGGTCTCCGCCGCGACTCGCGAGCCACCCCGGCCAGCCCGCCCATCCGCCACCTGCAAAACCCGCCACTCGAACGATCAATCAGGCCTCGCAAGCCGCGAAACACCCGGAAAACCCGCCACTCGAACGCTCAATCAGGCGCGTGGCGGGTCTGCTGCGGCGACCGGCGCCGGCGGATCGGCCGCGGCGGGCTCCGACGGCGGATCGGCCGCGGCGGGGAATGTGACCTCGACCGGGCCTGACACAGGCCTCGACCCGTTCACCGAGCCTGTCGTCGCCAACTGACCTGATCAGAACCCACCAGGAAACCGCTTTCTCATCACCTCACCCGAGAGGTATGCCGGTCTCGGTCGCCACCCACTCCCACAGCCGGCGCCGCTGCGCCTCCGTGGGCCGGGTCCGACGCAAATAGCTCGTCGGCCGCTGTCGCCGGTCGTGCCAGAGGCCGCCTCCAGCAGGCCGCGGCTCCACCGCGACGAGCCACGTCGTCGTGTCGACCCCGGCCTCGCCACGGCGCAACACCGGTGCGGTCACCTTGGCAAAGACCGGCAGCGACGTGGTGACCCCCGGGCTGGCCGCCCAGCCCGGATGGGTGGCATAGACCGCGAGCCCCCTTGGCGCCCAACGCCGTTGGAGCACTGGCAGGAGCTCGACCTGCGCCCGCTTGCTCCGGGCATAGGCCATCGACCCCCGATAGGGCTGGTCGTGATAATCGAGGTCATCCAACTCGAGCGCCTGGGCATACATCCCCCCAGAGGTCACGAAGATGACCCGGGCGGCCTGCCCACCGAGCGCGGGCAGCAACTCCTCGGTGAGCAGGATCGGTCCGAGGACGTGCACCCCCATGGTCAACTCATGTCCCGTGCTGTCGGTCTGACGGGTCGCCGGAAGGATGCCGGCGTTGTGGACGATCGCGTGCAGCGCCGGCACTGCCGCCCGCAGCTGCGCGGCGCAGGCGAGCACCGACTCGAGGTCGGCGAGATCGCACCGCCAGATGCTGTGCGCACCGCGGCCGAGCGACTCGATGCTGCGGCCCACCTCGGCGGCCCGCGCCGGATCACGCACGAGCAGATGGACGTGAGCGCCCAGCGCAGCGAGGTCGGTGGCCGTGCGCGTGCCCAGGCCGGAGGTCGCACCGGTGACGATGACGTGCTTGCCCTGCAACGCATCCGGGGCCGGATCCTCCGGCCAGGTCGACAGCAGCTGCCGGATCGCGTGGCCGGGGGCGGCATAGCCGAGGACAACGGTGCGGTCCAGCGCGGTGTCCACTGCGCGGGACAGCCTGTCCATCAGGCGATCCGACGGGTGCTCGCCCGCGGCCGAGGGTGGTGTGGTGTGGGCGGCGCTCATGGCTCTCCTCAGACGGGGCGATCGGATGGGGCGGCTGAGACGGCGCGGGCAGCGGCATACCTCGCCAGGGCCTCGCGACGCTCGTCGTCGTGGTTGACGATGCGCTGCGGATAGCCGTGGGCGAGACCATCAGGGGCGCGCCACGGCTCGTGGGCGAGCGCTCCCTGCACGTGGGCGAGCTCCGGGATCCAGCGGCGCACGTAGTCGCCCGCGGGGTCGAAACGCACACCTTGCGAGATCGGATTGAAGACGCGGAAGTAGGGGGCGGCATCGGTGCCCGTGCCCGCAACCCATTGCCAACCATGGCTGTTGGAGGCGATGTCGCCGTCGACGAGGTGCTCGAGGAAGTGCCGGGCGCCGACCGGCCACCACACATGCAGGTCTTTGGTAAGGAAGCTCGCGGTGATCATCCGCACCCGGTTGTGCATCCACCCGGTCGCGGCGAGTTGGCGCATCCCCGCGTCGACGATCGGAAAGCCGGTGCGCCCCACCCGCCACGCCTCGACCAGCTCGCCTGGCTCGTCATAGGCGAGCCCGCGCAGCGCCGGTCGCAGGTCGCGCCAGGCACTGCCTGGGTGGTGCCACAGCACGTCGGCATAGAACTCCCGCCACGCGAGCTCGCGGGCGAAGGCGCGGGCCCCCTCGTCGCCGCGCGCGGTGATCTCGTGCAAGAGCGTGCGCGGGTGCAGCACACCGAGTTTGAGATAGCGGGACACCCCCGACGTGCCGTCGCGATCGGGCCGATCACGATCCCGCGGGTATGCCGTGAGCGCACCGTCGCGGAAGGCCGTCCAGCGTCGGCGTGCGGCCAGCTCTCCCGCATCGTGCAGCAGGCCGGCGGGGGCCTCGGCCACCGCGCGCGCGACGGCAGCGACGGCTTCGCGGTCGCTCGGCAATTGGCACGCCCACTGCTCGCCCGGCGGCAGGTCCGGCGCCGGGGCCGGCCAGCCGTGGGCCCGCCAAGCGCCGAAGAAGGGCGTGAAGACCTGATAGGGCGTGCCGGCGCCCGTGGTGACGATCCCCGGCCCCACGGCATACGGGCTCCCCGTCTCGACCCACGAAACTCCCTGCGCAGCAAGACGTTCGGCAACGAGGAGGTCACGTCGCCGCCCCGCAGGGGTGGTCTCGCGGGTGACGTGGACGCTGGTGGCGGCGACCTCGCGAGCGACCTGTGGGACGACCTCGGCCGGGTGCCCGGCGCGAAGGACGAGCCGCCCGGCGAAGCCTTCGTCGGAGACGGCGCGCAGGTTGGCCCCCAGCCAGCCACGTCGGACCGGCCCCGCCGCGTCCCACAGGGCGGGGTCGATGACGAAGAGCACGACCACATCACCGCCGCCGGCCGACGTCTCGGCCGCGCGGATGGCCGCCCACCCGGCTGGGTGGTCGGCCGCCCGCAGGTCGCGGCGCAGCCAGAGGACCGAGGTCATCCGCCCATCCTCGCGGCCCGGCTCACAGGGTGTCGAGCGTGCGACCCAGCTGGGCCGCCGTCGCGTCGCCGAGCCGCTCGAGCAGCGGCTGCATAATCGGGCCCAGCCACCGCCCCACACCCGAGAAGGTGAACTCGGCCAGGTAGTCCACCAACGCCCCGTCGCCCTGCGGGGTGACGGTGATGGTGTCTCGGCTGACGACCGTCGCATTGCGACCCTCGAAGACCACCGTCGGCGCCTCGCACGACACCACGGTGTAGTCGAGCTCGACCTCGCGTCCAGCGAAGCGAGAAACGTTGCGGTAGACCGTCCCTGGTCCGCCGTCGCCGCTGATCCGAGTGCACGACACGGTGCCCGAATCCCACTCGGCGGCGGTGCTGAAGTCGGCGAGATAGGTGAAGACCCGATCGGCCGAGGTCCTCGTGGAGACGGTGCGGTGCAGGGTGCGGGCCATCAGGTCCTCCTCAGGGTGAGTTGTGCGACGTCGAGATAGCCGGTGGCGAAGCCGGCCTCGCAGTAGGCCAGGTAGAACTCCCACTGCCGCCGGAAGATCTCGTCGAAGCCCGCCGTGGCGATCCGCGGCCAGTTGGCATCGAAGGTGCGCCGCCACCGTCGCAGGGTATGTGCGTAGTGGGGACCGAAGCGGCGCACGTCCCCCACTCGCAGCGACGTATGCCGTGCCGTCACGTGCTCGAGCGCCTCCAGCGACGGGATGAGACCCCCAGGAAAGACGTGCTTCTGGATCCAGCCATAGGAGTGTTTGGTCGCCTCGAATCGATGGTGCTCCATGAGGATCGCCTGGATGACCGCCGTGCCACCGGGAGCGAGCGCCCGATCGATCGCCCGGACATAGACCGGCCAATACGACTCGCCGACCGCCTCGATCATCTCGATGCTGACGATGGCGTCGAACTGCCCGGTCAGCTCGCGGTAATCGCGCAACTCGACCTCGGCCCTATCGGCAACACCGGCCGCGGCTATCCGCTCGCGAGCCAGCTCCTGTTGCTCGCGTGAGAGGGTAATCGTCGTGACCGTCGCTCCACGCCGAGCCGCTCGGATCGCCAATTCGCCCCAGCCAGAGCCGATTTCGAGCAGCCGCGTGCCCGAGCCAACCCCGGCCGCGTCCAGTGCGGCGTCGATCTTGCGCCACTGAGCCGCGGCCAGATCTTGATCTCCCCAGGGCCGCGCCTCGTCAAAGAGGGCGCTGCTGTAGCTCATCGTCTCGTCGAGGAACGCGGCGAAGAGCTCGTTGCTGAGGTCATAGTGCGCCGAGACATTGGTGCGCGAGCCGGCCAGGGTGTTGCGCTGGTGAGCCGGCAGGGCGCGGTCGACCAGACCTCGACAGGCGAGGACCGGCCGCGGGAGCAGTCGCTCGAGGCGAGCAGCAAAGGGGATGAGCAGGTCAGCGAGATCGGTCCCCGGCCCTGCGGCCCAGTCGCCCGCCATGTAGGCCTCCCCCAGCCCGATCTTGGGGTGGCTCTCCAATCGGCGGAAGAACGCATCGGCGTCGTTGATCTGCAGGACCGGCACCGGCTCGGCCGCCCGCCCCCACGTGCGTCCGTCGGGCAGGCGCACGCGGACGGGCAGCGGGCGCACCAGTCGGCGCACCAGCGCGCGGGCGATCCACCCACGGGTCCACCGGGTATGCTGTGCGGCCGGCTCCAGCCGGGGGTCGGGGGCCAGGTCCGCGGCGTGTTCAGCAGGGGGAACGGCGCCGCCGCCGGTGGGAGTGGCCAGCCGGCTGAACGGTCTCGGATTCGCCGCCCGCTCGCGGAGCACCGGCAGCCGACGGCTCCAGAGCCACACGCCGTGCACGCGAATCAGAGCGCTGACCCGTTGCGGCAGAAGCGGATAGCGCATCAGCACGGTGACCAGCGAGCGATTGGTCAACGGCACCGGGCGACCGGTCACCGACGCGGAGACCAGTGGGGAGCCTCCGTGGTCGAGACGCACGGCGACTGTGACCCGCTCGGCGTCGAGGCGCAGCCGCACGGCATACCTCCCGGTGGTGTCGTTGAAGGGAGAGACGAGGAAGACCTTGTCGACCTGGGCGGCACCCCCCGGGTCAGGGGTGAGCACGTAGGTGTGCCGACCGCCGTAGGTGTTGCGGACCTCGAGGACGGCCGCGACCGTCTCGCCCGAGGCGTCGAGCACCCAATAGACCGACAGCGGGTCGAAGACGTGGCCGCCCAGGCGCGCGTGGGCGAGCAACAGCACACGCGGGTGAGGTGGCAGCTCGATGTGCTCTCGCGAGATGAGCTGCAGGACAGCGGCTTTGAGCTCCTGAAAAGTAGCGGGGCCGTCGAGATGGTCGACGGGGTGCACGGCCGTGAGCCGATCGAGGGCCGGCGCCAGGCGCGGCGGGTCGTCGAGGTCGATCAGCCACTGATAGTGCCCATGGGTGAAGCTGTGCCGTACCGGGCGGAGGCGCGTGTGCCGCACGCTGCCGACGACGAGGGCCGGGAGGGTCGGCAGCCCGCGGCTCACCAGGTCACCCCGAAGCTCGCTGCAGCGGCGACCCCCGCACGCGCCCCGTCCTCGTGGAAACCCCATCCGTGATAGGCCCCGGCGTATGCCGTGCGCCCCACCGACAGCTGCGGGAGCAGGCGCTGGGCCGCCACACTGGCGGCGTCGTAGACCGGGTGGGCGTAGCTCATCGAGGCGATCACGTCGGCGTCGGGGATGCGCTCGGTGCCGTTGAGGGTGACGAAGAGCGGGTCCGAGGGAGGCAGCCCCTGCAGGCGGTTCATCCAATAGGTGACGAGCGGGGGCCCGTCGCCGTCACCACGGACGAGGTAGTTCCAGCTCGCTCGAGCTCCGCGCGCGCGCGGCATGAGGTTCGAGCAGCGGTGCAGGACAGTCTCATTGGTGGAGTATCGGAAGGCCCCGAGGACCCGGCGCTCGAGGTCGGTCGGATCGGCCAGCAGGCGCAGGGCCTCGTCGGGGTGGGTGGCGATGACGACCCGGTCGAACCGCTCGGCCGCCGCGCCGACGCCGGTCACCTCGACCCCGTCGGGGAGCCGCCGCACGGCGACGACCCCACGACCGACCCGCACGTCTGCCACCCGGGCCGCCACCGCATCGACATAGGTGCGCGATCCCCCGACAACGGTGAACCACTGAGGTGAGTCGCCGATCGAGAGCATCCCGTGGTGATCGAGGAAGCGAAAGAGATAGCGAGCCGGATAGTCCAGGGCGTCGGCCGTGCCCGTCGACCACACGCAGGCAACGACCGGCACGGCATACAGCCGGAGGAAGTCGGGACCGAAACCACCCTCCCGGCAGAAGGCCCCGAAGCTCGTCGTGTCGGTGTCATCGGTCTGGGCGAGGAAGTCGCGCGCGAGCCGGTGAAAGCGCCGGACCGCGACGAGCATCCGCACATAGTCCCCACGAGCGAGCTGCCGAGGCCGCGCGACGAATCCGGAAAGCCCACGGCCACCGGCATATTCGAGCCCCGAGGGCTCGTCGCGGACGCTCATCGACATCTCCGTCGGACGGGCCGCGACACCGAGCTCGGCGAAGAGGCGCCGCAGCAGCGGGTAGGTCCGGTCGTTGTGGACGATGAAGCCGGTGTCCACCCGCAGCGGGCCGCCCACCCCATCGATGTCGTGGGTGTGAGCGTGCCCGCCGAGCCGCGGCTGGGCCTCCCAGAGGGTCACCCGGTGCCGGCGTGAGAGGAGGTATGCCGCCGTGAGCCCGGCGACGCCCGACCCGACGACCGCGATGCGCTCCGCGTCAGCGTCGACCATGTGCGCCCTCAGGCCCGGCTCCCGGCGCCCGCGAGGCTCGCGGCCGGTGCCCCGGCGCCGACCTTGCGGGGCCACCAGAAGCGGTCCCCGAGCAGGATCGCGAGGGCGGGCACGAGTACGGTGCGCACGACCAGGGTGTCGAGCAGCACGCCGACGCAGATGATGACGCCGATCTGGGCGAGGACGACGAGCGGCAGGACGCCGAGCACGGCGAAGACGGCGGCGAGGAGGATACCTGCGCTCGTGATCACTCCGCCAGTGGCCGCGAGCGCCCGCAACATCCCTGCGCGAGAACCGTTTTGGGACGCCTCCTCCCGGGCACGCGTGACGAGGAAGATGTTGTAGTCGACGCCGAGCGCGACGAGGAAGAGGAAGGTATAGAGCGGCGCCGTGACGTCGAGAGCGGTGAAGCCGAAGACCTTGGTGAAGATCCACCACGACGCGCCGAGGGCCGCGAGATAGGTGGCTACGACGGTCAGCACGAGGATGACCGGCGCGACGACCGAGCGCAGCAGGACGAGCAGCGACAGGAGGACCAGCCCGAGGATGAGCGGGAAGATCACCACCCGGTCGTGCCCGGCGGCGTCGGCGGCGTCGACCCCCTTGGCCTCGGTGCCGCCGACGAGCACGTCAGGTATGCCGGTCAGGGCCGAGCGCACGTCACGCACCGCCTGGCGGGCCTCATCGCTGCCAGGCGCAGGACGCAGCACGACGGCGACCTCAGTGAGCCCGCCCGAAGCCGGCCCTGGCCGAGCGCTCGACACCGACGCCACCGTGCCGAGCGCGGTCACCACGGCGGCCGGGTCGCCGGGGGTCAGCACCACGAGCGGGTCGGAGCTGCCCGCCGGGAAGGATCGAGCCAACCGCTCGGAGGCCGCAATGGCCTCGGGCTTCTGCAGGAATTGGTCGGTCGGAGCCAGACCGCTGCGGATCTGGGTGAGCCCACCGGCCAGCACGGCCAGCAGCACGAGCGTCCCGGCGACGAAGGCGGCCGGGCGGGCCGCGACCTGATCTCCGACGCGCCGCCAGAAGGAGCGCGAGTCGGCGCTGGAGACCTGACCGACCCGGGGCACGAGCGGCCAGAAGATCCACCGACCGAAGAGCACGAGCACCGCCGGCAGCACGAGCAGGGCATAGCCCGCGGCGACGACGATGCCGACCGCGCTGGCCAGCCCGAGGGCACGCGTCCCCGGGAAGGCCGACAGCAGCAGGGTGAGCACGCCGAGCACCACCGTGGTCGCGCTGAGCAGGACCGCCTCCCCCGTATGCCGCAGCGCTGCACGCATCGCGGCATACCGATCCGGCTCGCGACGCAACTCGTCGCGATAGCGCGAGATGAGCAGCAACGCGTAGTCGGTGCCCGCGCCGAAGACGAGGACCGACAGGATGCCGACGACCGACTCGTCCCACACCTGCCCGGTGGCCTTGAGGACTTGGGTGGCCAGCACGGCCGCGAGCCGGTCGGCGATGCCGACGACGATGAGCGGCACCAGCCAGAGAATGGGGCTGCGATAGGTGATGAGCAGCAGCAGCGCGACGACCGAGGCGGTGGCGAGCAACAGCCGGGTGTCGGCGCCCTCGAAGACCGCCCCGAGGTCGGCCTGGATGGCCGCCGGGCCGGTGACCTGGGCGGTGACGCCGGCCGGGGCGGCAGCTCGCACCTCGGCTCGCAGCGCCTTGATCGCCGCCGAGATGCCGGCGTTGCTCGTGTCGGCGATCGGCACCACGCCCAGGGCGGCGGTGCCGTCCTGGCTCACCGTCAACGGAGCGCCCTTGGCCAGGGCCGGTGTGGCCCGCAGGGCGTTGACGACGTCCGGTGCGAGGGACCCGGAGTCAGCGGAGAAGAGCACGACCGCGGTCGAGCCCTGCTGCTGGGGGAAGCCCTCCAGCAGCTCTACCACCCGCGTCGAGTCGGCCCCGCGAGGCAGGGCTCCGGTGGCCGAGGTCGGCTTGGTCGCCTCCTTGAGCCCGCCGATGATCCCCCCGGCGACGAGGATGAAGAGCAGCGCGACCAGCCACGACCGGCGGCGCGCAAGGATGACGCCGGGGATGCTCGACAGTCCGGACATGGGCAGCTCCGCTGCTCTGGTGCTTGTGGGGATATCTAAGTAGATTACTAATCTAATGAACGATCACCTGTCAACCCAGGGCGCGGAGCAGCGGCCCAACACGGCGTTCGTGCGCGAGTGGCGCCAGACGCCGACTCTTGCTGCCCTGCGCGAGTTGGTGACCGTCTCCGAGCAGGTCGGCCCGACCATCGCCCGCCGGGCTGACCTCGGGCACACCGACCTGCGCGCGCTCGAGCTGCTCGTCGCCCAGCCGCACGGCCCGGCGGAGCTCGCCCGCAAGCTCGGCGTGACGACGGCCGCCGCCACCGGCATCGTCGACCGGCTCGAGGCGCGCGGTCACGCGCTGCGCGAGGCCCACAGCTCCGATGGTCGGCGCACCCAGGTGTCGGTGACCGACTCCGGCCGCGAAGAGGTGCTCGGGCACCTCATCCCGATGTTCATCGCCCTTGCTCAGCTCGACGCGAGCTTCACCGCCGAGGAGCGCGCCGTGGTCGAGCGCTATCTGCGCGGCGCCATGGACGCGATCCGGCGCATCCTCTAGCGCCTAGCTCTCTAGCTCAGCTCTGCTGCGGCAGACCCGCACGATGTATGCCGTCGCGCCCCGTTGGGTGAGGGGCACGGCATACGTCCGCCGTATGCCGTCGCGCCCGGTTGAGCGAGGGGCGCGGCATACGGCCGCGACCGCGGGACGCGACGCAGGTCAGGCGTGCGGCAGATGCTCGTCGAGCCAGCCGATGACGTCGCCGGTGACCTCGTCGCGGTTGGTCTCGTTGAGGATCTCGTGCCGAGCCTCGGGATAGATGTCGACGGTGACGTCGCGCAGGCCGGCGCGGCGGAACTGGCTGGCGACGCTGCGCACGCCCTTGCCGTTGTCGCCGACCGGGTCACGGCTGCCCGAAAACAGGTGCACCGGAAGGTCTTTGGGCACACGAGCGACGTGCTTGGCATCGTTGATGATGCCGATGCCGTGGAGCAGGTCGGCGAAGAAGCCAGTCGTGAAGACGCCGCCGCAGTAGGGGTCGGCGATGTACTTGTCGACCTCCGCGTCGTCGCGCGAGAGCCAGTCGAAATTGGTCCGCGTCGGCTTGAAGGCGCTGTTGAACTTGCCGAAGGTCATGGTGTCGAGCAGCTTGCTGCGCGCCTTGCGGCCGCGGATGCGTCCCTCGACCTGGGCGATGACCCCGCCGACCTTGCCGAGCATGCCGGGGTCGGCGCCGGTGCCCGAGAGCAGCAGCCCGTGCAGCTCCTCGCCATGCTCGATGGCATAGCCGCGGGCGAGCATCGAGCCCATGCTGTGGCCGAAGAGGAAGACCGGCAGGCCGGGGTGCTCGGCCTTGATCTGGTGGGTGAGGTCGAGCATGTCGCCGACGACGCGCTCGAAGCCGTCGCTGTCGGCGAAATAGCCGACGTTGTCGAGCGATCCCGCGGTCTTGCCGTGACCACGGTGGTCGTTGGCGTAGACGGCATACCCCGCGGCGGTGAGCGCTTCGGCGAAGCGTTCATAGCGCGACGCGTGCTCGGCCATCCCGTGGGCGATCTGGACGACGGCCTTCGGGTCACCCTCGGGCAGCCACTCGAAGACGAAGACCTGGGTGCCGTCGGCGGCCGTGAGCGTCGAAGTGCTGCTGCGCATGTGCGATCCCTCGCTGTCCGAGTGGCCGCCGTGTGGGGCCGTCGGACACATCATGCCGGGTGGGCCGCCAGCAGGGCGAGCACCTCGGCAAGCTCACCCGGATCGGCGACCCGGGCGCCGGCGGCTGTCGGGCCGGGGCCGACCTTGACGCCGAGGTCACCCGCGCGCAGCCGCGCGAAGGCCGACTCGTCGGTGACGTCGTCACCGGCGAAGAAGACCGTTGCCTGCGGGTGGGCGCTGGCCCTCAGCCGGTCGACCGCCGCGCCTTTGGTCGCGTGCGTGAGCATCGCCTCGAGGACGTCGTGGCCCGTCATGAGCTTGACGCCCGGCGCGAGGGCCTCGGCGAGCTCGGCCCGGGCCGCCGCGGCCTGCGCGGGTGACGCTCCACGTGTGTGCAGGACGAGCGACCCCGGCTTGCGTTCCACCCGGGTGCCCGTATGCCGTGCGCTCACCTCGTCGAAAACCGTTGCGGTCTGCGCGTATCGGTGCTCGTCGATCCCGCTCTCGCCCAGGGTGGGGAATGCCGGTCCGGGTGCGCCTGCAGGGCCCTCGTCGTCGCCCCACTCACCGCCGTGGCCACCGACGAGTCGCACCCGAGGATCGAGGCCACCCGCCGCGGTGACCTCGCGCAGCTCGGCGAGCGCTCGACCGGAGACGATGGCCACGGGCACTTCGCGGTCGAGCAGAGCCGTGAGCGCGGTGACTGCCGCGGGGAGCGGCCGCGAGGCCGCCGGGTCGTCGACGAGCGGCGCCAGCACCCCGTCGAAGTCGAGGACGACGATCAGCCCGCCGGTGTCGGCGATGGTGCGCAACCGGCATACCTCCTCGTGGAGGTGGTCGTCGATCACGGCCTCACCACGGCAGCTCACGCTCCCCCGCGAGGACGCGCAGGAAGTCGTCGGCCCAGACGTGCACCGACTGGGTGAGCACGCTGCGGCGCAGCCGGCGCATCCGGGCGCGCTGCTCGGCCGGCGTCATCTCCAGGGCGAGCACGAGGCAGTCCTTGAGACCGGCGATGTCGTGCGGGTTGACGATGATCGCCTGGCGCAATTGGACTGCCGCGCCGGTGAATTCGCTGAGCACGAGGACACCGTCGTCGTGGGTGCGGCAGGCGATGTATTCCTTGGCGACGAGGTTCATCCCGTCGCGCAGCGGGGTGACGAGCATGACGTCGGCGACCCGATAGAGGGCGGCCATCTCGGTGCGCTCGTAGCTTTGGTGCAGATAGACGACAGCGGGGCGCTCGAGCGTCGAATGGACCCCGTTGAGCCGCCCGACGGTGAGCTCGACCTCGTCGCGCAGCCGTTGGTATTCCTCGACCCGCTCGCGGCTCGGCGAGGCCACCTGGACGAGCACGGTCGTCGCCGGGTCGACCCGCCCGTCGGCGAGCAACTCGCCGTAGGCCTTGAGTCGGTGGCCGATCCCCTTGGTGTAGTCGAGCCGGTCCACGCCGAGGACGATCTTGCGGTCGTGGCCGAGGTCCTCGCGGATCTCCGCGGCCCGGGCCATGACCTCGGGCGTCTCGGCGAGCTCGGCCAGCGACTCGCCGTCGATGGAGATGGGGAAGGCCGCGACCTCAGCCGTGTGCGCCGGGGCGCCGTCGCTCGCTGGGACGCGGATCCGGCCGCGACGAGCGGCCAGACCGAGCGCCTCGCGGCAGGCCCGGAGGAAGCTCGTGGCATCCTCGCGGCGCTGGAAGCCGAGCAGATCAGCGCCCAGCAGCCCGCGCAAAATCGGCCCGCGCCAAGGCAACTGGGCAAAGAGCTGGAAAGGTGGGAAGGGGATGTGGAGGAAGAAGCCGATCCGCAGGTCCGGCCGGCGGGCGCGCAGCAACTCGGGCACGAGCTGGAGCTGGTAGTCGTGCACCCAGACCGTCGCTCCGTGCGCGGCCGCCCGGTCGGCCGCCTCGGCGAATCGCTCGTTGACCCGGCGATAGGCCTGCCACCACTCGCGGTGGAAGACCGGGGGGACGATGACGTCGTGATAGAGCGGCCAGAGGGTCGCATTGGAGAACCCCTCGTAATAGTTCTCGACCTCCTTGGTGCTCAAGGGGACCGGCACGACGTGAATGCCCTCGACATCGAAGGGGGCGAGCTCCGGGCCGTCTTCGCTCGTGCCCCCTGACCAGCCCACCCACGCGCCGTGAGTCGACTGCATGATCGGGGCCAGCGCCGTCACCAGACCTCCCGGGGCGGTCGCCCAGGTGACCTCGCCGTCAGCGTCGACACTGCGGTCGACGGGGAGGCGATTGGCGACGACAACGACGGGATGCTGGGTCGCTCGGTTGGCAGCCATTCCCTTCACCCTAACCCGACCCGCCCCCGCGCGGCCCTCGAATGGGGCTCAGCTGACGCGGAAGCGCAGCGTCTGCCCCGGTCGCAGTTGCGCGGCCGCTGGGAGGTCGTCCGGGTGCACGACCGCGATGACGGGATAGCCGCCGGTCACCGGATGATCGGCGAGGAAGAGCACCGGCTGACCGTCAGGGGGCACTTGGAGGGCACCCTCGACCATGCCTTCCGAGAGCAGCTCACGGGTGTCGAGCCGGGTCAGCAGCGGCCCGCGCAACCGCACGCCGACGCGATCGGAGTCGGGGAGCACGGCATACGGGGCCGAGGTGAGAGCCGTGGCGGCGGCGCGGTCGAACCAGTCGTCACGCGGCCCGAGGCGCACGCGCAGGAGCGGCTCGGCGAGGGGGGCGGGCAGCGGGACGATGTCGACGGCGGGGATGTCGGGTCGGTCGGGGCCCACGGGCAGCCGGTCCCCGTCGCGGACACGCTCGGGCCCGAGGCCGCT
>CAZLGB010000088.1:0-13401 GCA_964558825.1 uncultured Intrasporangiaceae bacterium | reverse complement strand
CCTACAACGAACGCCCAACAGGCCCTCGCACAGAGGATGGTGCCCTAGTGACCGACCACACCCCCGACCCGACCGTCGGCCACGAGCGGGTCGACACGACCAAGAGCCTCGCCGATCCCGCCCAGGGCGCCGCGCACGACGTGCCCGTCTTCGTCGATCTCGTCGGGGGCCTGCGCGCGTGCATGCTCACCACCCTCGACCACGACGGCGCGGTCGTCAGCCGGCCGATGGCCGTGCAGCGGGTCGACGAGGATGCCACCGTGTGGTTCTTCGCCTTCTCGGACGCTCCCAAGATCGCCCAGATCCAGGCCCGCCCGCAGGTCAACCTCACCTTCACCGACGGCGACACCTATGTCTCCGCCAGCGGGGTCGCCTCCCTGGTCGATGACGACGCGATGAAGCGCGAGCTGTGGAATCCCTTCGCCAAGGCCTGGTTCCAGTGCGAGCCGGAGAATCCTGCCGTTGCCCTCATTCGCGTCGACCCCCGACACGGCGAGTATTGGGACTCGCCCAACAAGCCGGCCCAGGTCATCGGCCTGGTCCGTGGCCTGCTCGGGCATGGCACCCCGGCCGACGGCGACAACGCCAAGCTCGACCTGGGCTGAGCGCCCGGCAGCACCCTCCGGGCCGGACCACCGGCCCGACCACACGGCACCACGTGAGGATCACCGCATGACCACCCGACGCCGCAAGGCTCTCGTCACCGGGGCCACCGGCTATATCGGCAGTCGTCTCGTGCCGCCCCTGCTGCAGGCGGGGTGGGACGTGCGGGTGCTCGTCCGCGACCGCGCCCGAGTCACCCCTCGGGCGTGGGTCGCGGACGCCGAGGTGCTGGAGGGAGACGCGGCCGACCCTGGCGTCCTCGCCAGCGCCTGTGCCGGGGTCGACGTGGCCTATTACCTGCTGCACTCGATGGACGGAGACGGCGATTTCGTCGAGCGGGATCGCCAGCTCGCAGCGGCGTTCGGGCGGGCTGCGCGCGACACCGGGGTGACCCGCATCGTCTATCTGTCCGGACTGCACCCGCCGGGCGAGCTGAGCCCCCACCTGTCCTCACGGGTCGAGGTGGGCGAGGTGCTCATGGCGAGCGGGGTGCCGACGGCGGTCCTGCAGGCGGCGGTCATCCTCGGCGCCGGGTCGGCCTCCTTCGAGATGTTGCGCCATCTCACCCGCCGGCTGCCGGCGATGGTGGCGCCCAAGTGGCTCGACAACCGGATCCAGCCGATCGCCGTGCGCGACGTCCTGCGCCTGCTCGTCGTGGCGGCCGACCTCCCCGCCGAGGTCAATCGCACCTTCGACATCGGCGGTCCCGAGGTGTTGACCTATCGGGAGATGATCACCCGCTTCGCCTCCCTCGACGGGCTGCGCGAGCGCGTGGTCGTCACGGTGCCGGTGCTCACGCCGCGCCTGGCGAGTCACTGGGTCGGCCTGGTCACCCCCGTGCCGACCGGGGTGGCCAAGCCGCTCGTGGGCAGCCTCACCCACGAGGTGGTATGCCGTGAGCAGGACCTGGCGGCCTACGCGCCGGGCTGCACCGACGGGATGCTCTCCTTCGACGAGGCCACCTCGGCAGCCCTCTCCGGGCCGGCGGCTGGGGCCGCCAAGCCCGAGCCCGGGACGGCCGACCCGGCCTGGCTCAACGCCGCCGATCCGTCATGGGCCGGCTGACCACCCCCCGCAGCCCGACCCGACGTTCTCACCAAATGCAGTTGGACTCCTCGGGCCAGGTCACGGCGTAGTCTCCGGGCATGCCCACCACCGCGCGGTATGCCGCCCTCGCTCGACTGTTGATCCGTCATGGCCGGTCGGATCTGGTCAGTGGTGCCGGCTTGGACGAGTTCGGGGTGGACGAGCTCGCGGGTGAGGAGGGTGCCGATCCCGGGACGGCCGATCGCGCCGAGCGATTGGCCGAGGACATCGAGGCGATGGGCCCGACCTACATCAAGTTGGGACAGTTGTTGTCCACGCGGTTCGATCTGTTGCCACCGGCATACACGACGGCGTTGTCGCGGCTGCAGGACCGGGTGGGGCCGTTCCCGGTGGAGGAGGCCCGGGAGATGATCGAAGCCGATTTCGGCATCCAGGTGCGTCATCTCTACGCCGATTTCGACGATGTGCCGATGGCGGGGGCCTCGCTGGGTCAGGTGCACCGGGCCCGGTTGCGCAGTGGCCGCGAGGTGGTCGTCAAGGTGCAGCGTCCGGGGGTGCGCGAGACGATCCGTGACGACATGGAGGTGCTGGGCAAGCTCGCGGCGTTCGCCTAGGCCCGCACCGACATCGGCAGGCGGTTCGGTGCCGAGGACCTGTTGACGCAGTTCCGCCGGTCGCTGGCGGGCGAGCTGGATTATCGGCGCGAGGCCCGCAATCTCATCCAATTCCGCACGCTGACAGCGGATTACGATCGCTTGGTGGTGCCCGAGCCGGCCCGGCAGCTGACGAGCAGCCGGGTGCTGACGATGGACTACGTGCCCGGGCGCAAGGTGACCGACATCGGCAAGCTGGGCATGCTCGACGTCGACGGCCGCCCGATCGTCGAGCAGCTGTTCGCCTGCTATCTGCGGATGATCCTCGATGCCGGGGTGCTGCACGCCGACCCGCACCCGGGCAACGTCCTCTACACCGAGGACGCCCGCCTCGCATTGATCGACCTGGGCATGGTCGCCCAGGTGCCCCGGCGGATCCGCGACCAACTCGTCAAGCTGCTGGTCGCCATCGGCGACGGGGAGGGCGAGGAGGCCGCCACGGTGCTGGCCGGCATGGGGCTGCCGCTGCCCGACTACGACGCCACCGACTTCCGCGACGACGTGGCCCATCTGGTGTCCGAGTCGGTCGCGGCCGGCTCGGAGCTGCAGGCCGGCACGGTCCTGGTGGAGATGACCCGCATCTCGGGGGCGCGGGGCCTGCGCCCGCCGCCGGAGATGTCGATGGTCGGCAAGGCCAAGGAGTTCACCGCGCAGCTGCCGCGCCGGGGCCAACGCCATCATGGACTCCCTCGCCGAGGGGCAGTTGACCTTGCGGGTCCATGCGATCGACGAGCAACGGCTGCACACCGTGCTGCAGCGGGTGGCCAACCGGGTCACCATCGGGCTGATCATCGCCTCGATCGTCGTCGGGGCGGCGTTGCTCATGCAGGTGCCGACGAGCTCGACCCTGCTCGGCTATCCGAGCATCGCCATCGTCTTCTTCCTCGCCGCCGCGGTCGCCGGCGCCGCACTGGTCGGGTGGATCCTGCTCACCGACCGCAAGGTCGCCGCCAAGCGCCGCGACCGGCCACCGCGGTAGCCATGACCGCACCCGCCCCGCTCACCCCATGCCCGGGGCGAGCCGGTGGCCGGCTGACCGGTGGCCCGGCTGGCCCGAGGTCGGTCAGCCGGCGGCGATCTTCTCGGACATCCGCTCGGCGAGCCGCCGCCGCGCGTCGCTAAGCCGAGCCAGCACATCGATGACCTCCGCATGCGGCACCCGGTCCAGCTGCTTGTGGAACAGCTCGCCCTCCGCCTCCATCACCCGCAGCCGGGCGTAGTAGAGGGTGTCCTCGGCCAAGTGCGCCATGACGACCATCCCCGTGAGCAGCGGGTGGTTCATCGTGACGTTCTGTCCCCGGGCCCGGCCGTGCTCGAGCTCGACGGCCACCGCATAGGCGAACTCGTCGAGATGACCCAAGGTCGGCTCGCCCTGGAAGGTCTTGGGCCGCTGCAGGAAGTCGTTGAGGATCGTCTTCACCGGCTTGCCCTGCTCGTCCTCGGGAGTGATCAACCCATCGCGGATCAGCGCGGCCAACAGCCCGAGGATCTTGTCGGCCTCGGCACGCGGCACGATGTTGACCCCAAAGGAGTCAGCCGGGGCGATCGCATCCAGGGTCAGCTCGGCCCAGTTGCGTCGGATGCCCAGGGACCGGCAGAAGGCTCCGACCGCGGACTTGCTGAGGAAGTCCAGGGTCACGTCGTCGCCATCGGTGAACGCGGACATCGTGTCCACCACATAGTGGGCCAGCGCGCTGCTGTCGGCCTTGGCCTGCACAGCAGAGGTGAAATCGGGGTATCCAGCCATCTGTCTCGACTCCTTCATGGTGCTCGATCACTCCGTGACATCGCCGCTCATGGCGCTGCCCGACATCCCCTCACAACCGCGCATATCTCGCCCGAGCACCCGAATAGATCGCGTATGCCGCGAACCCCACCGCCACGAGGAAGAGGGGGACGCGGCCGGCGGGCAGATCCATGAGGGTGCGCAGGGCGCCGTCCAGGCCGGTCGCGTGCTCGGGCTGCTTGGTGACCACGGCCACGATGAAGAGCAGCCCGACGAAGAACAGCGCCACTCCCTTGGCGAGGTAGCCATAGCGTCCGAGCAGGATCACCCACCCGGGCGGGTGCTCGGCCAGGTCACGCACGAAGCGTGCGGTCCACCCCTTGAAGACGTGGTAGGCCGCGACCCCGACGACGACGATCCCCACAGCGGCGACCAGGGCCAGGCCGAGGGGCCGGTCCATGAGCGTCGCCGTGAAGTCACGTGTCTGCTCGGTGCTCTGGGTGCGCCCCCCGCGCGCCGCACTGATCGCCGACACGGCCAGGGCGGCATATACGACGGTCTTGGCCAGCGACTTGCCGCGGGTGGACAGCTTGCGGCGCACCACCGCCTCGGTGAGCTGCCACACCGCGAGCAGGACCAGACCCGCACCGGCCCCCCACAACGCCAGCTGCCCGGCGCCCGTGCCCGCGAGGGTGCGAAAGGCGCCCGATTGGTCGGCCGTGTCGCCGCGCTCGGTCACGGCCAATTGCAGGCCGATCCACGCGATGAGCAGGTGGATGAGGCCGTTGGCGGCATACCCGAGCCGGGCCCCGTGCTCGACGATCGGGTGGTCGGCGACCGTGCGGGCGACCTCCTTGACCTCTTCGGTCATCGCGGTGCCCGGGCGTCGGCCTGCTCGGCGCGGTCCGGGGCGGCGGCAGGCTGGGGACGGCGGCGGAGCGCGTGCCACGCGAGCAGCGTGCAGACGATGCCGTTGAGGGCGCCGACCGTCACGTCGGTGACGTGGTGCATCCCCCGGAAGACGCGCGCATAGCCGACGAGCAGCGGCACGACCACGCAGACGGCGGTCACCAGCCGGCGCAGCCAGGTGCGCTCGATCCGCTGGGCCATGACAGCGAAGGTGAGGTAGAGGGCGGTGGAGGCGCCCATGTGGCCGCTGGGATAGCTTGACGTGGGCGGCGCCGGGTCGAGGTGCTCGACGTGCGGGCGCTCGCGGCCGGTCACGGCGGTCGCCGGCACGAAGACGCTGGCCTGCAACGTGATCGCCAGTGCCGGGATGACGGCGTACCACCACTGCTTGGTCCGCCACCAGAGGATGGCGACGGCGAGCACGCACAAGCCAATGACGATCTCGGTGTTGCCGATGTGCGACCACACCTCGGTGATCGAGTCCCAGGTCGGGTTGCGGACCGACTGCGCGCTGCGGTTGATGTCGTCCTCGCCCGGGATGCTGTTCAACGGACCGACGATGACCTTGCCGAGGGCGACGATGGCGGCGAAGAGCACGACAGCGGGGACCACGGCCCGCAGGACGACATCCCGCAGCCAGCCTCCGACCGTGGGGGCCGACGGGTCCAGCTCGTAGCGACGGATCATGACAGCTCTCCTTCCAGGTGTGAGGTCCCCGAGGCCAGAGGCATGCCGGTGCGCGCGGCCGGGGCTGCGGGTGCGGCCTTGGCGAGCATCCCGCCCGGGCGCCAACCGGCATACGAGGCCAGGGCCAGGCCGGCCCCGAGGGCGACCCCCGCGACGACATCGGAGGGGTAGTGCACGCCGAGCATGACCCGGTCCACCGCGGTGACCAGGGTGACCACGGTGGCGCCGGTGACCATGGCCACCCGGCCGCGCCGGCGCAGGGCCGGCCAGAGCAGGATCGTCAGCGTGGTCGCGGCGGCTGCGGTGTTGGCCGCGTGGCCGGAGGGAAAGCTGTATCCGGGCGCGTGGGTGAGAGCGTCCTCGACGACCGGTCGCGCCCGCGCCACGAGCACCTTGATGTCGAGGGCGAGATTCCAGGCCACCATCATGGTGACGAACGCCCAGAGGGCGCGCCCGGTCCATCCGTAGCGACGCCACACCCACACGCACAAGAGGGAACCGGCGAGGTAGACCCACGTCGGCTGCAGGGCCGCCTCCCACGCCACGAGCGCCTCGAAGAGCGCGGGGCGGGCCCGAGTGATGTCGGTCGCCGAGCGGATGACGGCCTCGTCGAGGTGGAGGATCGGCTCCCACCGCGAGCGCACGAGATAGCCGATGGCGGCGACGGGGAGGGTGAAGGTCACGGCATACCCCACCGCGCGCAGGAGGCGACGCCCGCGGCCGGGAGCGGGCGCGGCACCGGATGTCGCGGGTATGCCGCGAGCCGCACCGGTCATGGTCCTAGGCAACGCGCACCACCAGGGCGCCGGGCTTGATCGTGCAGACCATCCGGGTGCGCGGGCCGATGGCGTCGCCGTCGAGCTCGGCTTCGGTCGGCTCGAACGCGACGACCTCGATCCGCTCTCCGGTGCGCCGCTGGACCTTGGCATGGCCCTTGCGGCTGCCTGTGGCCAGCTGGAGGGCGACGGCGCCCCAGCTCAGCACGCCCTTGGGCGACACCATGACGATGTCGAGCTTGCCGTCGTCGAGGACCGCGTCGGGCATGAGCTCCACGCCGCCGGTGAGGGTGCCGCAGTTGCCGACGACGACGGTCCGGGTGTGCGAGCGCAGGGCCGGCTGCGAGTCGGCGGTGACCCGCGCGCGGAAGCCGCTCGAGAAGGCGGCCTTGGTGCCCGACAGGACGTATGCCGGCCAGCCGAGGATGCCCTTGACCTTCTCGTTCGCACCGGCCATGGTGTCGGCGTCCAGGCCCATGCCGCACATGACGAGGAAGATCTGCTCGGGGTCGTCGTCACAGCGCATGACCCCGACGTCGATGCGGCGGTCATGGCCGGTGAGCACAACGTCGAGGGCCACGTCGAGGTCGTCGACGGGCACGTCGAGGTTGCGGGCTAGCAGGTTGCCGGTCCCCCCGGGCAGCAGCCCGAGGATGGCGTCGGTGCCGACCAGGCCCTGCGCCACCGCTCGGACCGTGCCATCGCCACCCAGCGGGCAGACGACGGTCGCCCCGTCGGCCACGGCCTGAGCGGCCTGACCGGTCCCGGGGTCGTCCTCGGCGGTCTCGTACCACCGCGCCTGCGGCCATCCGTTGCGATCACACCCCGCCTGCACGGTGGCCTTGACCTCGGTGAGGTCGTCGAACTTCGTCGGGTTGACGACGACGGCGAGGGTGCCCACCGGGGTGGTGTGGGGGGCCTCGGGCTGGTGCTCGTTCATCTTTACTCCCTGCGTGCGGGCCAGGTGCGGGTGTGGGTCTTGAGTGAGGGGTCAGTCGCGCTCGACGTCGACCTGCTCCACGGTGGTGCCCGTGGCGTGGTCGACCGAGGCGGTGCGGGTGGCCGTATAGCCGCCGGATCGGCGGCCGGGGCCGGCGAGGAAGGACAGCATGATCGCGAGCGCACCACCGGCCATGCAGATGAGGCCGATCATGTGCAGGTTGACGCCCGAGATCCGGTCGGCGACACCCCAGTTGAGGATCGCGCCGAGGACGAGGAGGAAGATTCCGGTGCCGATGTACATGGAGGTTCCTTTCGCTGTCGGCCGGCGGGCTGGTGCGATTGAGCAGTGCCGGTGACCACGAGGCTAGGGAGGCAGAAGTACCGGTTTCTCCCCGCGAGGCTGATTGTGGGTGTCGGCCCCCAGGGGAATGGGTGTCCCCCGCCACCGCCCTGGCCGGGCGCCACCTGCGTGGTCGGATCCCGCTCGGCTGACGACCGCGCCACCCGCGGGCTACCGGCCCACGACGACGATGGCCAGCAGCACGACGAGCACGACGAGGGACACCACGACCGGCACCCTCCACGCGCTCGAGGACACCGGTGCGGCGAGGTCGGCCGGCGCGTCCGGCGCCGGCCCGCTGCCCCCCTTGGCAGTCTGCTTCGCCGCCGCCTTGGCCTCGGCTCGGGTGAGCACCACCGGGTTCGCCACCATCGAGCCCCCGCCCGGTGGCTCGGCGCGGAGCTCACCACGCCCCGGCACGGCACCCACGGGGACCGGCACCGGGGCCGGGCTCGAACCTCCCTCGATCTGCACCTCCGTCAGCAGGCCGGCCAGTTCCTCGGCGGTCGCGGGCCGGTCGTCGGGGTCCTTGGCCAGGCACCGCAACAGCACGTCGGCCAGCCCGGGGGGCACGCTGCTCGGCAGCGGCGGGGGCGGGTCGTTGACCTGGGCCAGTGCGGTGGCCACAGGGGTCGAGCGGTCGAAGGCCCGGGTGGCGGTGAGCATCTCGAAGCCGACCAGGCCGAGGGCATAGAGGTCGCTGCGCGCGTCCGCAGGATGGCCTATGGCCTGCTCGGGGCTGAGGTATTGGGGGGTTCCGAGCACCTCCCCGGTGCGGGTCAGCCCGACCTCCTCGAGCATCCGGGCGATCCCGAAGTCGGTGAGCTTGGCCTGCCCGGAGTCGGTGACGATGATGTTGCCGGGTTTGACGTCCCGGTGCACGATGCCGGCCTGGTGCGCCACCGTCAGTGCCGACGCCGCGTTGACGAGCAGCGCGCGGGTTGCCGCTGGCGACTGCGCCCCCTCGTCGCGCAGGAGCTGGGCCACGGTGCGCCCCGGGACGAACTCCATGACCAGGTAGGGAGCACCGTCGTCCTCTCCGTAGTCGTGGACGGCGACGATCGACCGGTGGGACAGCCGGGCCAGCAGCCTCGCCTCCTCGCGGAATCGCCGGGCGAAGATATCGTCCACGGCTGCGTCCGCGTGCAGGAGCTTGACGGCCACCGGGCGGTCCAGAATCTGATCCTCGGCGAGCCAGACCTCACCCATCCCGCCGGTGGCGATCAGCTGGTCGAGGCGATATCGCCCCCCCACCACCCGGCGGTCCTGCTGATCGTCACCCATCCGCTGACCTCCTCGGCGTCGTCCCTGGCACCCCGGTCGCCGGCTGTGCGGTCCGGCCGCCGTCCTGCATCCAGGCCGGTGGCGGGAAGATCGTCGTCGTGGGGAACAGACCCGTTCGCGGCTCCCTGTCCCCGCTCGGCGGGGTGACCTGGCGCGGCACGCGCAGCACGCAGCGGGTGCCCACGCCCGGCATACTCGAGCGTTCGAACCTGCCGCCGACCAGCCGGGCCCGCTCGCGCATGCTGTTGCTGCCGGTCCCCTCCGGGCCGGTCGTCCCGGAGCCGTCGTCGGCCACGGTCAAGACAAGCCAGTCCCCGTCCAGCTCCAGCTCGAGGTCCACCCGGGAGGCCTCAGCGTGCCGCACGACGTTGGTGATGGCCTCCTGGGCGACCCGGTAGACGACCAGGTCGCGCTCGAGATCGCGGTCCAGGCCACGTGCCACCCGGACCTCCGCGGCCAGCTGCGCGACCTGGCGCACGTCCTGGGCCAGGCTCTGCAGGGCCGGCCCGATGCCCAGGTCGGCCAGCGCCGACGGTCGCAGCCGACGGCTCATCGTGCGCACCTCCTCAAGTCCGCCCCGCACCCCCTCGGCGATCGCGTCGAGGTCGGCACGCACCTCGGCCGGCGCGCGCTGGGCCAGCGAGGTCACCCGCAGCAGCAGGAAGGTCATCGTCTGCCCGATCTCGTCGTGCAGTTCGCGGGCGATCCGGCCTCGCTCGTCCTCCTGCGCGCGCAACACCGCGCGCACCGAATCGGTCCGCTCATCGGCGAGCCGGTCGAGCATCTTGTTGTATGCCGTGGCCACCTGGGCGACCTCGTCGCGGCCACCGACGGGGATCCGGCGCCCCTCGCCGAGCCCACCGACACCGTCGAGCGCCCGGCGCAATCTCGCGAGCGGGGTGAGTCGGTCGCCGAGGACGGCGGCGTTGACCAGCAGCAGGGCGAGGAATCCGAGGGTGAGCCACCCCAGCTGATCCGTGGTGGGCGGTGAGGACAGCGTGAAAGGGGTGACCGCCAGCAACAACAGGCAGGCCAGGAGCGCGGCGGCGTTGGCGAGGAAGATGCGCCAGAACAAGGGCACACCCGCAGCCTAATCGGGCCGACCTCGCTCCGGACCACGCCACTTCGGCGGGCTTATAGTGCACACGTGACGAGGGAGAGGCTGGCCGGTGCCGGAGGCGCCGACGTCGGCCTCGACGGAGCCGACGATAGTTGGCCGCACTTGTCGAGCCGCACCCGGGCCTTGGTGTCGGTGGCCGAGTTGCTGTGCGTCTACGGGACCCTGCTCGGCAGTGGGGTGTTCGGCTCGCACGTGTCTCAAGTCGGGGGCGCGGCATTCGCCGCCGACGCCACCCTCATCGCGCCGGCCGTCCCTGCCTTCGCCATCTGGAGCGTGGTCTATCTCGGGCTCTTCGCCGTGGCGATCTGGTTCTGGCTGCCCGACGAGCGGGCCGCCGCACGGCTCGGGCCGGTGGCGTGGCTGGTCATCGGGTCGATGCTGCTCAACGCCGCGTGGATCCTCGTCGTCCAGGCCGGCTGGATCGCCGCCAGCGTCGCGGTCATCGTCGCCCTCGTGGTCGACCTCGGGCTGCTCGTCGACCGGTTGGGGTCGACGTCGCCCCGTTCCCGGGTCGAGGCCGTCGTCATCGACGGCACCTTCGGCCTTTACCTGGGCTGGGTCTGCGTGGCCACCTGCGCCAATGTCGCCGCGGCGCTCGTGGCCGCCGGCGTGCCCGCCACGGGCACCGGCCCGCAGGTCGCCACGGTGAGCGTGCTCGTCGTCGTCGGGCTGCTCGGCCTCTATCTCTCGCGCCGGATGCCCGGTCAGCTGGGCATCCCCGTCGGCATGATCTGGGGACTGGCCTGGATCGCCTACAACCGCAGCCATGGCACGCCCGTGTCAATGTCCGTGGCTCTCGCCGCCGCGGTCGTGGGGGCGTGGATCGCCGGGGCGTTCGCCCAGACGGCCACCCGCCGATTCATCCGGCATACGCCCTGGGAGGCACCGCACCGATGACGAGCAGCCCCTACATCCGGCAACGGCCGGCGGCCCGCGTGCTGCTCGCCGACGACCACGCCCTGGTCCGCCAGGGGCTGCGGCACATCATCGACGCGACCCAAGACCTCAAGGTCGTGGCCGAGGTCGGTGACGGCGCGGCGGCGGTCGAGCGGGTGGCCCAGGGGGACATCGACCTCGTCGTCATGGACATTTCGATGCCCCGGATGACCGGCCTGCAGGCGGCCCGCGAGATCCAGCGCCGGGGCGCCAAGACGGCCGTCCTCATGCTGTCGATGCACGACAACGAGCAGTACTTCTTCGAGGCACTCAAGCTCGGCGCCGTCGGCTATGTCCACAAGTCGGTCGCCGACCGCGATCTCATCACCGCCTGCCGGGCCGCACTGCGCGGCGAGCCCTTCCTCTATCCCGGGGCGGTGGCCACGCTCATCCGCGACTACCTCGGCCGCGGTCGCGAGCTGACATCCGACGCGAGCCTGCTCACGCCGCGCGAGGAGGAGGTGCTCAAGCTCATCGCGGAGGGCCACAGCGGCCGGGAGATCGCCGACCTGCTGGTACTCAGCCCCAAGACCGTCGAGCGGCACCGGGCCAACCTGCTGGAGAAGCTCGGCATGAAGGATCGCCTGGAGTTGACCCGCTACGCCATCCGCACCGGGCTCATCGAGCCCTGACCCGGCCTGCGCTGCCTTCAGCCAGGTCACCTGACGGCACGGCATACCCGGGCCTAGCGCACGGCATACCCGAGGGAGCGCGGCGTCGCGGTGGGGGGCCGACACCCACATCGGCGGATGGCGGCATGCAGAAACCCGGCCGTGGATTGCGGCTCACGCGCGGAGGACCCAGGCTCGACCTGGCGCAGCGGCGCCGAGCACGCGGCCGACGCCAATGGACGGCCGCGCGGACACCGCATGCCGAGCACGCGGCCGTCGCCAATGGACGGCCGCGCGGACACCGCGTCACGAGAAGGGAATTCGACATGAGCCGTGGAATGGGAATCTACGTGAGGCTGGGCATCGCCCTCGTCGTCGGCATCCTCGCGGGCCGACTCATCCCCCTCCCGGACGGCGCCGACGCCGTCATGCACGTGCTCGTCGGCTTCGTCGTCGGGGCCCTGGTCCTCGCGCTGCCGCTGCTGTGGCTCGTGCTGCGGCTGGGTCCGAGCGATACGGGCCGTTACGTCGAGAGCCAGGTGCCCACCCGCTGGGCCGTGGAGATCATCGTCGTCCTCGCCGCACTGGTGAGCCTCACCGCCATCGCCGTCATGCTGGTGGGCGGCAACGACCAGATGCGAGTCCCCGAGGGGATCGCGGCCCTGGTCACCGTGGCCACGGCGTGGCTGACTGTGCACACCCTCTACACCTTCCGCTATGCGCGCCACTACTACGTGTCAGAGCCGAAGTGCATCGACTTCAACTCCTCGGGCGACCCCCGGATGTCGGACTTCGCCTACCTTGCCTTCACCCTCGGCATGACCTACCAGGTGTCCGACACCGACCTCAAGACCCCCCGGTTGCGCCGTCTCGTGCTCGCCCACACGATGTTGTCCTACGTCTTCGGGACCGTGATCATCGCCTCGACGATCAACCTCGTGGCCGGGATGGCCAAGTAGCCGCGGGGCCGTGCCCCTGCAAGCCTGCCACCTAGACACCCAGGGCCCTCGGGGCTCGCTCACCACGGGCCGACCGGCCACCGACGAAGGGAACGGACATGAGGGATGGAATGGGCGCGTTGCCCTTCGACGGCGGGGTCGCCTTCCGGGTGTGGGCCCCGCATGCGGAGGCGGTGTGGGTGACCGGTGATTTCAATGACTGGTCTCAGGACGCCACCCCGCTGGCGTCCGAGGGCAACGGCAATTGGTATGCCGAGGTGGCGGGTGCGGCGGAGGGCCAGGAGTACAAGTTCGTCCTGCGCAAGGGGGAGCGGACCTTCCAGAAGATCGACCCGCACGCCCGGCAGGTGACCAACTCGGTCGGCAACGGGGTGATCTACGACCACGGGGCCTTCGACTGGCAGGGGGACGACTTCCACCTGCCCGGCCACCACGAGCTGGTCGTCTACGAGCTGCACATCGGGTCGTTCTACCGCAAGCACGAGGACGAGGTCGGCAAATTCGAGCTGGTCATGGAGAAGTTCGACCACCTGGTCAAGCTGGGCGTCAACGCCGTGCAGGTCATGCCGATCGCCGAATTCGCCGGGGACCTGTCCTGGGGCTACAACCCGGCGCACGTCTTCGCGGTGGAGTCCGGCTACGGTGGCCCGGACGCGTTCAAGACCTTCGTCCGGGAGGCACACAAGCGCGGCCTGGGGGTCATCCTCGACGTCGTCTACAACCACTTCGGCCCGTCCGATCTGGACCTGTGGCAGTTCGACGGGTGGAGTGAGAACGACAAGGGCGGCATCTACTTCTACAACGACGA
>CAZLGB010000087.1:0-13410 GCA_964558825.1 uncultured Intrasporangiaceae bacterium | reverse complement strand
GTGACCGTGCTGATGCTCATGTAGTGGGAACTCCGATGGTGGACAGGATGTATGCCGTGGACCGGCCGGCCCGCGGGATGGACAGGTTGGGTGTCCGCTGCCACCGTGTGCTCCGTTCCCCGAGGATCCCGGGGGGTCCGAGGTCACGGTAGGTCGCAGGCAGGCAGCATCGAACGGCACCCCGAAGGGCACCGGGTCAGATTACCGGCACGCGGGGGGTGGGGTCAAAGCCGCGCGGAGCCCGGCCCACGGGTCGCGGCATACCTCGCGCTTTAGGGGCGCGCACTGAACCTCGTGTGTCAAGGACGGCAACCGGGCCGCGTCCGCGCGTGGCGCCGCGAGCGCGATGGCCGCCGCCCACTGACCGGCGCGGACCGCTGAGGGCTGGCTGACTCCCATCGACGGACCAGTTTCTGTCGCTTCCGAGCATTTTGACGACATCAAGTGGTCCGTCGAGGGTGAGAGCCGAGGGTCCCGAGGCCCCGACACAATGGGCGACGTGACCGAGCCCGACGACTCAGACATCCTCGCCCTGCGCCGCGCCGCCGGGATCACCGAAACGGCACGTGCCAACCGGTCGTGGTGGGACGAGCAGGCCCAGGACTACTACGCCGAGCACGGCGCCTTCCTCGGCGACGACGACCTCGTCTGGGGACCGGAGGGGTGGAGCGAGGAGCTGCTCGGGCTGCTCGGGCCGGTGGACGGGCGCCAGGTGCTGGAGATCGGTGCAGGCGCGGCCCAGGGTGGGCGGTGGGTGCGCTCGGCGGGCGGCCGCGTCGTGTCCACCGATCTGTCCTTCGGGATGCTCCGCCGTGGTGCCGACATCGAGGCCGACCACGGCTGGCCCCGACTGCCGCTGGCCCAGTGCGACGGGCTGGCGCTGCCCTTCGCGGATGCGAGCTTCGACGTCGTCTTCACGGCATACGGGGTGATGCCCTTCGTCGCCGACGGAGCCGGGGCGGTCGCCGAGGCGGCCCGAGTGCTGCGCCCCGGCGGTCGGCTGGTCTTCTCCTGCACCCACCCGATGCGCTGGGCCTTCCCCGACGAGCCGGGGCCGGATGGGCTGACCGTCCGCTTCTCCTATTTCGACCGCACCCCGTATGTCGAGCAGGGCGGCGACGGCGTCGCGACGTATGCCGAGCACCACCGGACCGTCGGTGATTGGGTGCGGGCGGTCGTCGGGGCGGGGCTGATGCTGCGCGACCTCGTCGAGCCGGAGTGGCCCGAGGGGCACGAACAGGACTGGGGCGGCTGGTCGGCGCTGCGCGGTCGGCTCATCCCGGGCACCCTCGTCGTCGTCGCCGACAAGCCCTGAGCAGCGCCCGCGCCGGCGTCACAGCCGCAGATCAGCTCACCCGCGCAGACCACACTCGCGCAGACCGCACTGTCTGCGCCCACATCCGCGAGAGGGGCCGTCGCTCGACGGCCCCTCTCGGTGCGTGTGCAGTGACGCAGGTGCTCAACCCTGCGGGGTCCACTCCTGCGGGATCACCGTGGTCTCGGCCTCGACAGCCTCGGCGCGGTGCGCGCCATTGCGGCGCGCCCGGTCAGTGATGAGCAGGAAGGCGCCGAGGGCGCCGAGGAGCAGGCCACCGAGCGTGCCGACCAGACCAAGCCGGTCGCGGACGAAGGCCAGCTGGCTGGCCTTGGCGCCCCAGACCTGGGCGTTGTCGGTGATGGTCTTCTCGTCGAAGCCGATGTTGCCCTTGGTCGCGTCGATGGTGCCGAGCGACGAGGAGAGCGTCTTGTTGATGGCCTCGGTGCCCTTGATGATGACCCCGGTCACCGGCTCGACCCACAGGGTGCGGACGTTGCTGTAGGTCACCGTCGCGTCGACGTCGTCGCCCGTGCCGTCGAAGACGGCGGCGGGCACCTTGGAGGTCGACAGCTGGGTGTCGGGGATGCGCTGCTCGAAGACATAGGTCTCCGTGCCGGCGATGTTCTCAGTGCGCACGAACTTCGCCTCGGTGGCCTTCTCGAGGTCACCGTCCCACCAGAGGTAGCCCTGCTTCTGGACGTTGAACGGAAACTTGAAGTAGTTGCCGGCGTGGGTGATGTCCTTCATCGCGCCGGGGGCCTCGACGGTGCCGATGGAGACCTGATCGCCACAGCAGTTGACTGCCGTGCCGCTCACGCGGTCGAAGGAGACCGTCTCGTTGGAGTAGGTCAGGTCGGCCACCCCGACGGCCGTCGAGGTCACCATCGTCTGCCAGAAGGCCGTGGAGTCGCGCTTGTCGGCGGGGACCTTGCCCGGGATGCCGATGACCTCACGGGTGCTCTGGACGGTGACGCCCTTGAGCTTGTCGAAGTTGACGACGTCCCCGTTGCGGTAGACCCGCAGGACGTTCATGTTGGCGCCTTGCGAGACCGACGTGGACTTGTAGTCCAATGGCACGGTGGCCAGCCGGTCGTAGATGGACCCGGCACGCATGCCCAGGACCAACAAGGCGACCCCGAGCGCGAGCAGCAGCCCGCCAAGGAAACGACGCACGATAATCCCCCACAGGACTCGATCTTGATGTGTGGTCCGCAGGATCTACGCGCCGGTAGGCTCGGACTTCGGGCGGAGCGTAGCAGTGGCGCACCGATATTCACAGAGTTGAGCCGAGAACTCGTTTGGGGGTGTCGCCGTGTCGGAGTCCGCGCTTGACGCCGTGCCGGCCACTCCCTCGGCTGCGGACCCGGCCGACGAGCCGCTCGCCCGCCGGACCGGCCGCGACCTCAGCTGGTGGCTGATGTGCGGGATCATCTGCGCTGCAACGTGTTTGCGAGTGTGGACCATCGGCCAATGGAGCTGGACCCAGGACGACTGGATCTACTCCACCGCCGCCACCGAGACCGACTTCTGGCCCTACGTCCTGCAGAACTACAACGGCCACATCATGCCGGCCCAGTTTGCGATCACGTGGGCCATCACTCGCCTCGCGCCGTTGGATTTCACCTGGGCGGTCGTCATCGTCGGTGCCTTCGCCGCCGCGGCACTCGTGGCGTGGGCGGCTGCCCTGCGCACGATCTTCGGCCCGCGTCGTCGCGCAGCACTGGGGTTGGCCGTGCTGGCCTTCTCCCCCGTCTACCTTCCGCCGGGTGTGTGGTGGGCGGCCGCGATCCAGATCTTCCCCCTGCAGCTCAGCGCCGGGCTGATCACCCTGTATGCCGGGCGCTATCTGCTGCACGGTGGCTCACGCGCAGACCTCGTGCGCCTCACCGGCAGCCTCGCCCTCGGCATGATCTTCTGGCAGAAGGCCGCCCTGCTCATCCCGATCATCGCCGGCTTGGGCATCATGCTCGGGCCGTCCGCGTGGCGGGTCCGCCTCGCCACGACGGCCCGATTGCTCGCCGGACCACTGCTGCTCATGCTGGCCTACCTGCCGGCATACATCGCGCTGACTCGCGGGCCGGACGCGGCTGCCACCTCGCTATTCCAGGCGCGCTCCTGGGGACAGGTGCTCTCCTTCGGCCGGGTAGCGCTGCTCGACGTCGCGCTCCCCGCGTTGTTCGGAGGACCGTGGACCTGGCTGGGAAGTCCGGACACCAGGCCCCGGTCGCTTCCGCTGGATCTCGCGATCATGCTCGTCGTCGTGCTCGGCCTCGGGCTCGCCCTGCTGGTGCGGCGGCGCGGCTGGGCTGCCGTGGCCCTGGCCGGCGGATATGCCGCCGCGTCCTGGGGTCTCCTGCTGACGAGCAGCCGCTATGACGTGTTGCGTGACCTGATCGCCCGCGATGTGCGGTATGCCGCCGACATCCACCCCATCGCCGTGCTCGCCGTCGTCTTCATGCTGACACCGACCGTGGCCGAGCACCGCGGCGGATGGCGCCGGGAGCGGACCCATGCGGCGGCACTCCGGGTGAGCCGGAGGGTGGTGCGGACCTTGCGAGTGATCGGGCCCAGTGCCCTGGTTTTCTCGCTGGCTCTTGGACTGGCCTTCACGTGGCGCGACCTCGCGCCCACTTCTCCCAAGTCGTGGGTGCATGCGGCCAGCGACAGTCTGCGGGCAGCCGCCGGCCGCGCCGTGGTCGACTCGATGGCGCCCAACGAGGTCGCTTCACCCCTCCTCGGCAGCAACGCCCGCCTGTCGCGGATGTTTCTCCCCATGCGACTGCCGGTGGCGTTCAACTCCCCCAGCACGCAGTTGGTCGCTCTCGACGCCGCCGGCGGGCTGGGCCCGGTGGTCGTCGAGACGGCAGCCCAGAGCGCGCCCGGACCGACGCCCGACTGCGGCTGGTTGCTCGAGCCGGGGCAAAGCCAGGCGATCGCGATCACCCCGCCGCTCTACGAATGGGAGTGGGTGGTCGCCGTCGACTACTACAGTCAGCTCGGCGCCCTGGCAACGGTTACCGCAGGGGCTGAGCAGCGCCAGGCCTCGTTGCCGGCCGGCTTGGCCAGACTCCAGCTCGTCGTCACGACGTCGATCGATCGGATCGTCGTCAGTTCCACCCCGGCCTCAGGGCCGGTGTGCATCACCCAGGTGTCCGTCGGCCAGGCCCGACCCCGTCCCAGTGCAGGTCCCTCATGAGCCACCCTCGCCATGCCGCCGCCGCCGGCGAGCCGCTGACACCGTCGGCGTCGGTCCCCTCGGCGGCTTTGGTCTCCGGCACCCGCTTTCCCGCTCTCGACGGGCTGCGGATCGTCGGAGCCGTCGCGGTCGTGACGACCCACGTCGGCTTCGAGAGCGGCGAGGCCATCAGCGGCCCCTTCAATGGGCTGCTCTCGCGCCTCGACGCAGGTGTCGCGCTGTTCTTCGTCGTGTCGGGGTTCCTGCTCTTCGGGCCCCACGTGCGCGCCCACCTGCAGGCGCTCCCCGGCCCAGCGACCGCTGCATACCTCAAGCACCGGGCGTTGCGCATCCTGCCGCCCCTGTGGATCGCCGTCGCCGCGGTCTGGGCCTTCATCCCCCTCAGTCCGGGCGTCTCAGGGTGGACCTACCTGCGGCACGCGACCCTGACCCAGATCTATGGCTCGGACGGTTCCACCTGGGGGCTCACCCAGATGTGGAGCTTGGCGACCGAGGCCGCGTTCTATCTGGCCCTTCCCGTGCTGGCCTGGCTGCTCACCCGAGGCGGCCGAGACCGCCGCTGGCTGCCCCGCACGACGAGCGTCCTGCTCGGACTGCAGGTCATCGCCATGGTGTGGCTGGGGATCGCCCACACGGGCGGCAACGAGCGGGCGGCCCTGTGGCTGCCGGCATACCTCGGCTGGTTCGGCGTGGGGATGGCGCTGGCCGCTTGGCACTGGTCGCGCAGGCTCGGAGGCGCGCCCACGGGAACCCTCGACGCGATCGCCGCGACACCGGGGGCCGTCTATGCGCTGGCCGCCGGATGGTTCGTCCTGCTGAGCACCCCGATCGCCGGGCCCTACACCCTCGAGCCGCCGAGCGTCGGCGCGGCGCTGGTCAAGAACCTCGGGTATGCCGTGCTCGGCGGGCTGCTCGTGCTGCCGGCCGTGGCGCCGCTGGCGAACGGATCGCGGATCGTCGCCGCGCTGTCGAGCGGACCGGCGAAGGTCCTCGGAGACATCTCCTATGGCGTCTTCTGCTATCACCTCGTCGTGCTCGGTCTGGTCGAGCGGGCGATCCACCACGAGGTGTTGCACGGCAATTTCTGGCCCTTGGAGCTGCTCACCCTCGCCATCACGCTTCCGGTGGCGTGGCTGAGCTATCGCTTCGTGGAACGTCCGATCATGCGCTGGGGGCGGCGCTCGGAATCGGCGAGCCCGACCGCCAGCGCAGCGATCACCACCGACGCGATCCCCGCCAGCACGCCCCACTGAACGACCGCCGAGGTCAGCTGCGCACCGCCTTGGGTCCACGGCGAGGCGGCCACGAGCACGACGGCCACGGCGACGGGGGCCATGGTGGAGCACGCCGTCTCCAGCATCGGTCTCCCCCGCCCGAGCCGGCCCGCCAGCACGGCATACGCGATCGCCAGGGCCCCGGTGAGGCCGAACCACCCCAGGGTGGCGACCAGGGCAGCGCCGGCCCAGCCTCGCTGACTGCGCGGCCCGGAGGCGGCCAGCGCGCGTAGCCCGGCCGGCTGTGCCGCCCCAGCCGCGCGGGCCGACCAAACGGCCACCACCAACAGGCCCAGCAGGGCCAGCCCCCCGACGATGAGCAGCACGGCATACAGCGCCTGCGGGGTGAAGGTCTCGGTGACCACGGTGGCACCGCCGGCGGGCACCCACCAGCCCTGCTGCCACCCGGACACGGTGACCGGGCGCAGGGGCGTCCCCGCGGCGTCGCGGGCGGCGAAGCCGATGTTGGCGTTGTGCGGGAGCACGAGCAGCTCATTGGTTGCCCGGGCCGGCAGCTCCCAGCCCCCGTCAGCCCGCAGCGTTGGCTGGACGGAGACCGCAGCTGGGGAGCGGGCCACCGACTCGAGCACCAGCGACTGTGGACGGAACTGAGCGCTGGCAGGTGCCTCGACCGTATGCCGCCCCCCGGCCAGCGCGATGATCCCCAACTCGGTGGTTGCGGCCCGGCCGGGATCGGCACACGCGCGCCAGGTCAATGGGCGCTCACGCAGCACGTCGTCGGCGGTCCCGACGACCTCGGTCAGCACGGAGATGCCGTCGACCCGCAGCTCGGGCCCGAAACCGCAGGCGGTGCGCACAGGCGACGCCGGGTCGAGGCGGGTGCGCAGATCCTCGGCGCCCAGCAGCACCAGCTCGGACAGACCAGCAGGCAGGCGGGTGGCCAGACCGGAGAGCGCATCGATGCTGGTGATGGGCTGGGGGTCGCGCAAGGTCACCGTGAGCGTGGTCGTGGTCGTTGCGGGAAAACGTGCGTAGCCCTGGTCGTCGACGGTGACCGTCTCGTCGAGCCCGGGCGCCTGGACGCGCACCGTGCGGGCCCGCGCACCAGCGAGGTACTGGTCGACCTGCAATTGCATCCCCGAAATCGTCCGCGGCGCGGGCAGGGTGATCGTCAGCGTCGGGTCCTTGTCGTCCTGGGCAGCGACCCACCCGGTGCCGGGATCGTTGTCGAAGATCGTCGCCGGGCGGGCCGCGGCGCCCGCGACGGCCCGTGAGGAGGCCGTCACGGTGACGCGCCCGGGGAGGTCGAGCATCGCCTCCAGTGCTGCACCGGGCCGCGGCGTCGCAGTCCCCGACCAGCCAAAGCGGCCGTCGCGGCCGGTGGTGACCAGCCGGAAGATCCCGCCGGCCTCCTCCGGGTCGCTGGCGAGCCGGCGCGAGCAGAGCGGTCGGTCACCGGCATATCGGCACCCGGCCGTGCCCGGCGACTGGACCCGCAAGAGCATGGCGGCGATGTCGCGATCGCCGGGGTCGGGCAGCACCAGCCAGGGGCGTGGGGTGACGCCGGGCAGCTCGAGCTCGGCGATGTCGAAGGCCAGCGCAGTGCCAGGCCCGGTCTCCTCCAACCGGATTCGCAGATGGCGGGTCGCTCCGGGCGGGACAGCGAGCTCGGTGGGGATCCCGCGCGGGCCGAGAGTTGAGCGACTGGTGCCGGCGTCGGTGGTGACGGAGACGACCGTGGCGGGGGCGGATCCGGGCAACCGCGACCCGGTGGTCAGTCGGGAGCCCGAGACGTCCCGCGGCTGGTCGAACTCGACGTCCAGCCACTGGCCGACCGCAGCCGCATAGCTGCCCGACACCCAGGAGGTCGTCGGGTCGCCGTCGAGCGCCGCGAGCGGGCTGGCACCCGAGCCAAGGCGCAAGGTCGCGGTCGTGTCCGAGGCGGAGGACGACGCCCGGACGGTGCGTATGCCGCCGCCCCACGAGAGAGTGGTCTGCGGCGCCTGCGGATCGATGACGTCGATGGTGCGGCGCTCGGCCCGCCCGGGGTCGTCGGCCTCGAGGACCTGAGAGGTCCCCCCGTTGCCGTTGCCGAAGGCCAGCTCGCGGCGGCGATTGCCGTCGGTGAGGATGACCGGCGCGCCGGGCAGCGCGCTCGGGGCGACCACGGTGGTGGGCAGCCCGCCGGCCGACAGGGCAGTCGTGTCCTCGGCGCCGGCCAGCGCCGGCGACACCTCCTCGGCCGGGGTGAGTCGGGCCGTCGCGGTGCCCTGCACGGCATACACCTCGATGGAGGGGTAGGGCAGCAGGGTGTGGTCATTGAGGGTCTGCTCAGGGGTCTCGATCGGGCTGCCGGCGGGCGGCCCGAAGGCGGCGGACCGGGTCAGCCCGGCCGACGCCAGGGCCTCGTGCAGGGCCAAGGGCTCGGCGCCGCCGACCCCGTAGACGAGGTCATTGCGCACGAGGACATAGCCGACCCCCGCCCCCGCGAGAGTCCGCATGAAGCCGGCATCCGCCCGACCCGAGGCCAGCGCGCGCCCGAGCTCGTCGAGCATCCGGGTCGCACCCGCCGAGCCCAGCGGCACTGCGTCGCGCACGGCGAGCGGCCGCCGCAGCAGCGCCTGGAAGGGCTCGTCTCGGGTCGAGCCCCAGCTGAACTCGGCGAAGGGTGCCGCTGGGACGACGAGGACCGAGCCGGGGGTGGGCTGCTCGTCGAGCCAGGCCGCGGCGGTGCGCCAGTAGTCCGGGATGTCCTCGTAGGCGCCTGGGCGCGTGATCGTGGCGGCCACGCCGGGGCCGATCACCGCGACGACGAGCAGTCCGGTCACCAGGCCGACGAGCGGCCGGGGCAGCTGGCGCAACAGGTCGGGTGGGCGCACCCGCGCGAGGCGGGAGCAGGCCGCGGCAAGGCCGAGCAGCATGGGAATCCGCAGCACCAGCTCGAACTTGTGGATATTGCGCAGCGGCGCGAGGGGCCCGTCCAGCAGGGTCCGCATCGCGGCGGCGAGCGGTCCCGACCCGGGGCCGGCCCAGGCCATGGTGAGCAGGAGCAACCCGGTGACGGTCAGCACGAGCAGCCAGCGCCGCTCGGGCAACCGCGGGCCGAGCAGGCCCGCCAGCCCGAGGGCACTGACGGCACCGCTCAGCACGATGAGCAGGGGCACGCTGGCAAAGCGCCAGGCACCCGGCCAGCTCGGCCCGGTGCTGCCGGTGAGATAGCCCAGCCAGGCCGTCATCCCCTGGAAGGCCGTGAAGGGACTCGCGGTGCCGGTAGTGATCCGGGCGTCCTCGATCCAGGACAGGAAGGGCGGGCTGTAGCGGCCGAGGACGAGCAAGGGTCCGAACCACCAGCCGATCGCGGCCAGCACGGCACCCGACCAGGCAAGGAACATCCGCACCGTATGCCGGGTGGGCACCCGGGTGAGCCACCACAGCGCCGACGGGATCAGGGCGGCCGCGGAAGCGACGGCGTTGACTCCACCAAGGCAGGCGGCGGCGAGGGCCGAGCGCAGGATCCTCCACCGCCAGGTGCGTTCGCCGCGGTCCAGCAGCGGGGCGACGATCCAGGGGGCGACCGCCGCGGGCCAGACCTCCACGGAGGTCACCGCGACCTCGCCGAGCATGCGCGGGGTGAGCGCATAGAGCACGGCGGCGAGCAGCCGCGGCCAGGGTCCGGCGATGCGCAACGCTCCGGAGAGGCGCCACATCCCGAGGAAGGCCGTCGAGAGGACGATCCACCACCAAATCCGCTGGGTGACCCATCCGGGCACGCCGAGCGACCCGAGCGCCCAATGCAGCGGCCCCACGGGGAAGAGGTAGCCGTAGGCCTGGTTCTGCAGTTGGCCGAAGGCGTCGTCGTCCCACAGCGAGAGGGCCCGCGCGAGAAAGCCCCCGGGGTTGAGGGTGAGGTCGAGCTTGGTGTCCGAGACGATCAGGCCCGGCGCCTGGCGGAAGACCATCGCCCCGAGAGCGACGACGACGGCGCCGAGGCGCAGTCGCCAGGCGATCGCCTCGGCGGCATCGGAGCGCCGAGTGCGCAGCGGCCCGGCGGGCGCAGACGCCGAGGCTGGGTTGGCCGCAGGGGCTGGCGGAGCGGCGCTCATCGGGGCCGCAGGACGAGCACGGCGTTCCACGAGACGACCTCGCGCACCCCAGGCGCCCGCATGACCCAGCGCGCCCACGTCGGGTGATAGCGCGGCAGCACCTCGACCACCTCGATGCGTCCGGCGGCCTCGGCTGCCCGCATCCACCCGAGCATCCGCCCCACCGAGCAGGCGAAGAGCGAGCGCCCGAAGTCGTTCTTAGGCCGGTGACCCATGCGGGCGGCATACCGATCGGCGGCGCGACGACCCCCGAGGTAGTGCCACGGCGAGGTCTCGTGGCCACCCCACGGTGACAGCCAGGGCGTCCACGACAGCACGACCGTGCCGCCCGGTCGGGTGATGCGCACGAGCTCGTCAGCCATCGCCTCAGGGTCGGCCACATGCTCAAGAACGTTGCTGGAGTAAGCGATATCGACGGCACCGTCGTCGAAGGGCAGCTGCAGGCCCGAGGCGCGCAGGGTGTTGGAGCCGACCACGCCGCGGCCGTTGAGCTCGCCGGCATCGGGGTCGACGCCGACATAGTGGGCACCGCCGGCAGTGAAGGCATCGGCGAAGTAGCCCGGGCCTCCCCCGACGTCGACGACGACCTGGTCGCGGACGTCGGTCCAGCGCGAGACCTCACGGACCGAGTCGAGGGCGAGCAGGCCGTAGAAGTAGGCCGGGTCGGGTTGCTCGAGCCGGAAGGCCCGGAAGAGTTGCAGCGAGCGGCGCACCGACCCCGCCGGGGCCAGCGGCGGCAGGGGGCGGCTCACCGGGGTCATGACACGAGTTGCTCGGGCCACTCGTCGAGGATGTCATCCGCGCCGGTGTCGGACCCCGCCACGGCCTGCGCAGGCCAGTGCCCGGCGTCGCGGTCGACGTCGCCGCGCACCGGTGCCCCCGCCGCCACCTCGGCGAGCAGGGCCTCCCAGTGGTCGACCGTCGCGGCCCAGGTGAAGCGCTCGGCGTATGCCGCGGCCGCGGCTCCCAGCCGGGTGCGCAGCTCGGCGTCGTCGAGCAATCGGGCGGTCGCGGCAGTGAGCCCATCGAGGTCCTCGACGAGCACTCCGGTGACTCCGTCGACGATGGACTCGGACAGCCCGCCGGCGCCATGGTGGGCCACCGTGGGGACGCGGTGGCTGGCCGCCTCGACGACGTTGAGACCCCAGCCCTCCTTGGCACTGGGAGCGAGGGCGACCCAGGCCCGCGCGAGCTCGTGATGCTTGGTCGCCTCGTCGACGTGGCCGAGCAGGTCGACCAGGTGAGTGACCCCGAGCTCGGCGGCCCGCTCGCTCACGTGGGTGTGCCACCAGCCACCGCCGACGACGCGCAGCCGCAGCCCGGGGCGCTCGGCGTGCAGTCGGGCGAGCACCTCGATCGCCAGCTCGACCCGCTTGTGCGGGACCAGCCGCCCGAGGACGACGAGCGTGGGCATCGGCGCTCGATCTGCCCGCGGACCGACGACCTCGTCGGTGCCGTTGTGGATGACGGCGACGGCGCCCGGGTCGACCCCGAGCCCGGCGAGCTCGTCGCGGGTGCGCCCCGAGACCGCGACATATTGCCGCCCCCGATAGACCCGCGGAGCCACCTGCGACTCGATGAACCAGCCGACCCGCGCGGCGACCGGCCCGAGCACGACCGGCCAGTTTTCGCGGTGGACGTGGTGGACGAGGCACACGACAGGCGACCTGGTCGCCAGCGGCGCCCAGAAGGGCAGGCCGTTCTGGGTGTCGACGACGACGTCGAAGCGCCCATGAGTGCGCTCGAAGCGACGCAGGGTCCGCAGCGACGCGGCATACACACTCAGCCGCGAGCCTTGGCGCCTGATGCGATAGCCGTCGACGAACTCGTCGGCCGGAGCCCCGCCATGGGCGGAGCAGAAATAGGTGACCTCGTGACCGCGGGCGGCGAGCCCGGCGGCGACTGTCTGGGCATAACGCTCCGCCCCTCCCCCTTCGGGGTGGGTGAGGTCACGCCAGTCGAGGATGGCAATACGCACGGCTGGCCCGCCGGCTGGTCCGGCCGAGGGTCAGCGGCCGTACGTGATGACAGCGCTCGGCTCGACCGTGGTCTTGGGACCGGTCTTGACCGCGACGGTGTCATCGGGCGCGTTGGAGTTGACCACCGACGACGCGGCAACAGTTGCCGCCCCCCCGCCGAGCAGCACACTCAACAGCGCGATCACAAGCTTGCCCATCGTCCTGCTTCCCTCCCAGCGCGCCACGATGGCCCGTGGCGACGTCAAGCAGAGCAGATGGTACAGGGGTGTGGCGGAAAATACACGGCCCCGGCTCGCGTAGTTACCCGCGAGTCGTGTCGCGCAGCCACAGCCGCCAGTGCTCGCTGTCGACGGCCAGACGCAGCCCGGGGTGGTCGGTCGGCAGCGTGCCGGGGGTGCCTCGCCACTCAAGGACCGCGCCGATCCCCAGGGCATCCAGCCGAGCGGCGTCGATCTGTCCCGCGGCCCAGGCCTGCCCGTCCGGGTCGGGGCCGTCGGAGACCACGACGTCGGCGCCGTCACGGACGACCACCAGGTCGCCGGAGAGGTGGACGACGCCGGGCAGGGCCAGCGGGCTGGGGTCGAGGAATGGCGCGTCGCCGGCCCACGCCTGCTGCCGGAAGGGCTGCCAGGGCAGCACGAGGACATCCCGCCCACCCGCCGCGGCGACGACCTGGGTCCAGCCGCTCGGGAAGGCCACCGGTCGGTATGCCGTGTGCAGTCGCGCCGCAGCGTCGGGCACCGATCCCACGGCAACCCCGAGAGCGGCCAGGGCAACCGCGACGGGGACCGCCCCACGCCGGACCACGGCCGCCGCGAGGACGCCGGTCAGCACGGCGGCCGTCATGGCCGTGAGCCCCAGCAGCCGGTGGCCGTCGCGCACGAGGGCAAATCCCGGCACCGTTTGGGAGGCGGTGACGAGCGGGCGGGCCAGCTCCGAGCCGGTCAGCAGCACGACGGCGGATGGCAGCAGCAGCGCAGCGGCGGCGAGCGCGCGACGTCGGGTTGCCGGGTCAGAGGGGACGGGCGTGCCGGAGCCCTGGGGGCTCGCCAGCGGGTCAACACCCCGCGGTGCGGGCGCCCTCAGGCTGCGCCAAGCCGGGCCGACGGCGACGAGCGCGAGCGCCACGGGGACGAGCCCGAGCAGGATTGGTCCGAGAGTCAGCCGGCTGCCCGGCACCGCTCCGGAGGCCCAGATCCCTCCGCCACCGAGGGTGTCGAGCAGTCCGAGCACTCCGTCGGGGCGGACCGCGAAGGCCAGCGCGCCGTCGGGGTCACCGGTGGATCGGTTGGATCCGGCGAGCGCACTGGCCAGCCACGGGAGACACCACGCCACGCCGAGTCCTCCCAGCGCGAGCAGCTGACGAGCTGGACGCCGCACTGGGGCTCCCCACGCGGCGACGACGAGCGCGACGACGACGGCGCTCGCGCCCCCGAAGGGCGTCAGCGCGGCCGGCGCTGCCGCGAGGGCGACGCGGGCCAACCACCCTCCCCGCGGCCCAGGTCGCCGAACCGCCATGACGATCCACGGCAGCGCCGACCAGGCCAGCAGGGTCGGCGGCTGGCCGAGCAGCAGGCGC
>CAZLGB010000086.1:0-13410 GCA_964558825.1 uncultured Intrasporangiaceae bacterium | reverse complement strand
TCGCGGCGCTCGCCGTCGCGCGCTGGGTGCCGCCCGACCCGCCGCGGCATGGCACCCGGGGGCTCGGCGAGCGGGTGCGCCTCACTCTGTCGCACGGCGGGCCCTGGCTGGGCGCGCTCGCCTTCGCCGTGTATGCCGCGCAGTGGATGGCCGTCATCGGCTTCCTCCCCACCTTGTATGCCGCCTCCGGCTGGGTCGGAGGTGTCGGGGCGACGCTCTCGGCGACGGTCGCGGCCGCCAACGTCGTCGGAAACGTCGGTGCGGGGCTGCTCGCTCGCCGCGGCTGGCGGCCCGATGTGCTGCTCGTGCTCGGCTTCGGCGGCCAGGCGCTCGGCACAGCGCTGGCCTTCGCGCCGGTCTTTGCCGAGGTGCCGAGCCTGCGTTTCGTCGGGGCGCTGGTCTTCTCGATGGTCGGCGGCCTGGTGCCGGGGACGATCTTCGGCCTCGCGCCGCGGCTGGCCCCCTCGGAGGCGACGACCTCGACGACAGTGGGCTGGATCCAGCAGTGGTCCTCGGCTGGGCAGGTCGTGGGGCCGCCCGTCGCCGCCGCTGTGGCCAGCCACGTGGGGGGATGGCAGCTCACCTGGGTGCTCAGCCTCGGCTGCTGCATGGTCGGGGCGGCGCTCGCCAGGCTCATCGGTGGCCGCATATATTCTCTCGACGATGTATGATCATGCACCATGTGGACGGCGGCAGTGGCGGGCGCGAGCGGCTACGCCGGGGGAGAGATCCTTCGGCTGTTGCTCGCCCATCCGCAGATCAGCATCGGAGCCATCACGGCGGACTCGTCCGCGGGCCGCGCGCTGCGTAAGGTCCATCCTCATCTGACTCCACTCGGCGATCGCGTCCTCGCGCCGACGTCGCCCGAGACCCTGGCCGGCCACGACATCGTCTTCCTCGCGCTGCCGCACGGGGCGTCGGCGGCGCTCGTCGCCCAACTGCCCGACGGTGTCGTCGTCGCCGACTGCGGCGCGGACTTCCGGCTCGAGGATGCCGCCGCGTGGACGAGCTTCTACGACACGCCGTATGCCGGGCAGTGGCCCTATGGTCTGCCCGAGCTGACGCGGGCCGGGGGCGGACGCGCTCGCGCGGAGCTCGCCGGGGCGCATCGGATCGCGGTGCCCGGGTGCTATCCGACAGCCTGCTCGCTGGCGTTGGCTCCCGGCTTCGCTGCCGGCCTGCTCGACCCGGCCGATGTCGTCATCGTCGCGGCCTCCGGCACCTCGGGGGCCGGCAAGTCGCTCAAGCCCCATCTGCTCGGCTCCGAAGTGATGGGCTCGATGTCGCCCTACGGCGTCGGGGGAGTGCACCGGCATACCCCCGAGATCGAGCAGAACCTCTCGGCAGCGGCCGGCGCGCCCGTCTCGGTGAGCTTCACGCCGACCCTCGCGCCGATGTCCCGCGGGATCCTCGCGACGTGCACAGCACGCCTCGCCCCAGGGGTGGCCGCCGACGCGGCGACTGTCCGGGCGGCGTGGGAGCAGGCGTATGCCGCCGAGCCCTTCGTCCACGTCCTGCCGGCGGGCACCTGGCCGCGCACTGCCGACGTCGTCGCCAGCAACAGCGTCCACCTGCAGGTCGCCCTCGACGAGCGCGCTGGGCGCGTCGTCGTCGCGGCCGCAATCGACAACCTCACTAAGGGCACCGCCGGTGGAGCGATCCAGTGCGTCAACCTTGCCCTGGGCCTCCCCGAGACCACCGGCCTGCCCGTGACAGGAGTCGCTCCATGACCGCGCCGATCGTCAACCTGCCCATGGGTTTTCGCGCTGCGGGTGTGACGGCCGGGCTCAAGGCGAGCGGCCGACCTGACCTCGCCCTCGTCGTCAACGACGGGCCCCTGCAGGTGGCGGCCGCGGTCTTCACGACCAACCGCGTCGAGGCCGCCCCCGTGACGTGGAGCCGCCAGGTCGTCACCGACGGCCGGGTCGATGCCGTCGTGCTCAACTCCGGGGGAGCCAATGCCTGCACCGGCTCGCCGGGCTTCCTCGACACCCACCGGACCGCCGAGCATGTCGCTGAGGTGCTCGGCTGCAGCGCAGGGGATGTAGCAGTGTGTTCGACCGGGCTCATCGGCGAGCGGTTGCCGATGGATCTGCTCCTACCGGGCGTCGATGCCGCCGCGGCGGCGCTGAGCCCCGACGGTCACGCGGCCGCGGCGACGGCGATCATGACGACCGACACCGTGAGCAAGCAGGCGGTGTCGGTGAGCGCCGACGGCTCCTGGTCGGTCGCCGGCATGGCCAAGGGCGCCGGGATGCTTGCCCCGGCGCTGGCGACGATGCTCGTCGTCGTGACGACCGACGCGGTCGCCGACGCCGACACCCTCGATGCGGCGCTGCGTTCGGCGACCGCCGTCACCTTTGACCGGATCGACTCCGACGGCTGCATGTCGACCAATGACACGGTGCTGCTGCTCGCGTCGGGGGCGTCGGGAGTCACTCCGGAGGCGGCCGAGCTCACGGCCGCCGTCACCGCCGTGTGTGGCGACCTCGCTCGCCAACTCATCGCCGACGCCGAGGGTGCCCATCACGACATCGAGATCGAGATCCGCACGGCTGCAAGCGAATCCGACGCGCTCGAGGTGGCTCGGGCCATCGCCCGCAACAATCTCTTCAAGTGCGCGATCTTCGGCAATGACCCCAACTGGGGGCGCGTGCTCGCCGCCGTCGGCACGACCCGCGCGGCCTTCGATCCCGCGCAGCTCGCGGTGACGATGAACGGTGTCGAGGTATGCCGGGCCGGCGGGGTCGGAGAGGATCGCTCGCTCGTCGACCTGACCGCGCGGCATACCCACCTCGTCGTGGACCTGCACGCGGGGGACGCCACGGCGACCGTCTGGACCAACGACCTCACCCACGACTACGTCCACGAGAACTCGGCCTACAGCACCTGAGTCGATCGAAGGAGCCGCTCTCATGAGCTCATTGCGCGGGGTCATCGACGCCGCCGCCATCCGGGTCGCCGCCGGCAAGGCGAGCACCCTCGTCGAGGCGCTGCCCTGGCTGGAGCGCTTCCGCGACGCGCTCGTCGTCGTCAAATACGGCGGCAACGCGATGGTCGACGACGAGCTCAAGCGGGCCTTCGCCCAGGATGTCGCCTTCCTGCGCTATGCCGGCTTGCGCCCGGTCGTCGTCCACGGCGGAGGTCCGCAGATCGGGGCCATGCTCGCCCGGATGGGTCTGACGAGTGAGTTCAAGGGCGGGCTGCGGGTGACGACCCCTGAGGTCATGGAGGTCGTCCGGATGGTGCTCACCGGGCAGGTCCAGCGCGAGCTCGTCGGCCTGCTCAACCAGCACGGCCCGCTGGCGGTGGGCCTCTCCGGCGAGGACGCGGCCCTCTTCGAGGCTCGCAAGCGGGGGACGGTCGTCGACGGCGAGGAGGTCGACCTCGGCCTCGTCGGTGACGTCGTGGGCGTCAATCCCGCTGCGGTGCAAGACCTTCTCGCGGCTGGACGCATCCCCGTCGTCTCGACGGTCGCACCCGATCTCGACGAGCCCGGCCAGGTGCTCAATGTCAACGCCGACACCGCGGCCTCGGCGCTGGCGGTGGCACTGGAGGCCCGCAAGCTCGTCGTCCTCACCGACGTCGAGGGGGTCTATGCCGATTGGCCCGACCGTGACTCGCTGCTCTCGCAGATCGTCGTCGGCGAGGCGCGGCGGCTGCTCGAACGGGTGGACTCCGGCATGGTGCCCAAGCTCGAGGCGTGCATCCGCGCCGTCGAGGGCGGCGTGCCCCAAGCCCACGTCATCGACGGGCGGGCGGCGCACTCGCTCCTGCTCGAGGTCTTCACCGACGAGGGCATCGGCACCATGGTCCTGCCCGACCCCGAGGGCGAGGTGTGGGCATGAGCGCGTCCTCGCCCAACGTGTCGAGCAGCACTGTGGAGCAATGGCTTTCCCGGTATGCCGCGTCCCTGCTCCCGGTCTTCGGGGTGCCCCAGACCGTCCTGTCGCACGGCCAGGGGTGCTATGTCGTCGACGTCGACGGCACGCGCTATCTCGACCTGCTCGGCGGCATCGCCGTCAACGTCCTCGGCCACGGTCATCCGGCGCTGGTCGACGCAGTGACCAAGCAGGCCGGCCAGCTCGTCCACGTCTCCAACTTCTTCACCAGCGAGCCGCAGATCGAGCTGGCCGAGGAGTTGCTCCGGGTGTCCCAGGCGCCGGTCGGGTCGGCGGTCTTCTTCGCCAACTCGGGCACCGAGGCCATCGAAGCGGCGATCAAGCTCTCGCGGCGCACCGGGCGCGGCACGATCATCGCGGCTGAGGGCTCCTTCCATGGCCGCTCGACCGGGGCGCTGGCGCTCACCTGGAAGCCCGCCTATCGCCAGCCCTTCGAGCCACTGCTCGGCCGGGTCGTCCACGTCCCCTTCAACGACGAGGCGGCGCTGCGGGCCGCGATCGCTTCGGTCGGCGACGACCTCGCCGCGATCCTCCTCGAGCCGATCCAGGGCGAGGGCGGGGTCATCCCCGGCGACCCGGCATACCTGCAGGCGGCGCGCGAACTCGCCACGGCCGCAGGCGCGCTGCTGATCTTCGACGAGATCCAGACCGGGGTCGGGCGCACCGGCGAGTGGTTTGCCTGGCAGCACCACGGGGTCGTCCCGGATGCGATGACGATCGCCAAGGGCCTGGGCGGAGGAGTGCCGATCGGGGCGCTGGTCACCTACGGGTCGGCGGCGACCGGATTGCTCACTGCCGGCCAGCACGGCTCGACCTTCGGCGGCAATCCGCTCGCGTGCGCGGCCGGCCTCGCAGTCGTGCGGACGATCGAAAGCGATGGTCTGCTCGCCCATGCTCAGGCGATGGGGGACCACCTCGTCACCTCGGTGGCCGCCCTCAGCCATCCACTCGTCGCCGAGGTGCGAGGCGCCGGGCTGTTACGTGCGATCGTCCTGCGCGCACCGGTCGCGGCTGAGGCCATGGCCCGGGCTCGCGAGGCGGGCTTCCTCGTCAATGCTGTTGCGCCGAAAGCGATCCGCCTCGCCCCGCCGTTGGTCATCGAGGCGGCCGAGCTCGACACCTTCGTCGCGGCCCTTCCGTCGATCCTCGAAGGCCTTGGGGAGGCGTCATGATCCCCGCCACCCCGACCGCTCGTCGGGCGCGCATCGCCGAGCTCATCGCCTCGCGCCTGGTCCGCTCGCAGGGCGAGTTGCTGACCCTGCTCGCCGAGCAGGGCGTCGAGGTCACCCAGGCCACGCTCTCGCGCGACCTCGGCGAGCTCGGAGCGGTCAAGGTCCGCCATGGCGGCACCCTCGTGTATGCCGTGCCCGGCGCCAGCCCCGGGGCCCTGGGGGATCTGGCCGCCGGCGATGCCGACGCCGTGCCGACTCGACTGCGCCGCCTGCTCGAAGAGCTGCTCGTCAACGCGGAGGCATCGGGCAATCTCGTTGTCCTGCACACGCCTCCGGGGTGCGCCAACCACCTCGCTCTGACCATCGACCAAGCCCACCTGCCCGACGTCTTGGGCACCATCGCCGGAGATGACACCATCCTGCTCGTGACCTCCAGTCCCCGCGGCGGCCAGACTGTCGCCGGCCGTCTCCTCGCCCTTGCCGGAGCCTCGTCATGAGCGCCGACCAGGCGGCCTCGCGCACCAGTCTCTGGGGTGGGCGATTCGCCGGAGGGCCCGCTGACGCCCTTGCGGAGCTGTCCCGCAGCACCCATTTCGACTGGAGGCTCGCGGCATACGACATCGCCGGCTCACGGGCGCACGCGCGCGTGCTGCACCGAGCGGGGCTGCTGTCCGATGCCGACCTCGCGACCATGCTCGGGGCGCTGGACGAGTTGCTGGCCGATGTGCGCTCAGGGGCCTTCGCTCCCGACCCCTCCGACGAGGACGTCCACACAGCTCTGGAGCGCGGTCTCATGGAGCGTGCCGGAGCCAATGTCGGCGGCCGGTTGCGCGCGGGGCGCAGCCGCAACGACCAGATCGCCACGCTGCTGCGGATGTGCCTGCGCGACGCCGCGCGTGACCTCGCCGGGCGCGTGGCCGACGTGGTGGAGGCGCTGCTCGCGCAGGCCACCACGCACCTCGGGGTGGCGATGCCCGGGCGCACTCACCTGCAGCACGCCCAACCGGTGCTGCTCTCCCACCACCTGCTCGCCCATGTGTGGCCGCTGCTGCGCGACATCGACCGTTTGCGCGACTGGGATCGACGCGCCGACGAATCGCCTTACGGCTCAGGGGCACTCGCGGGCAGCTCGCTTGGCCTCGACCCCGAGGCCATCGCCCGTGACCTCGGCTTCAGCCGCTCGGTGGCCAACTCGATCGACGGCACTGCCGCCCGTGACGTTGCTGCGGAGTTTGCCTTCGTCCTGGCGATGACCGCGGTGGACCTCTCTCGGCTCGCCGAGGAGATCGTCCTCTGGGCGACCAAGGAGTTCTCCTATGTCACCCTCGACGACGCCTACTCGACCGGCTCGAGCATCATGCCGCAGAAGAAGAACCCCGACATCGCCGAGCTCGCGCGCGGCAAGGCGGGGCGAGTGGTCGGCGATCTGGCCGGCCTGCTCACCACCCTCAAGGGTCTCCCGCTCGCCTACAACCGCGACCTGCAGGAGGACAAGGAGCCGGTCTTCGACGCCATCGACACGTTGGCTGTGCTCCTGCCGGCCTTCGCGGGCATGGTCGCCACCCTGACGTTCAACACCGAGCGTCTGGAAAGCCTTGCCCCGCAAGGCTTTGCGCTGGCTACCGACATCGCCGAGTGGCTTGTTCGAGAGGGGGTGCCGTTCCGGACCGCTCACGAGGTCGCCGGTGCCTGCGTCCGTGAATGCGAGGGGCGCGGCATCGAGCTGTGGGACCTCACCGATGCCCAACTCGCGACGATCAGCCCGCACCTCACTCCCAGGGTGCGAGAGGTGCTGTCGGTCGCCGGCTCGCTCGCCTCTCGTGACGCACGAGGTGGCACCGCTCCTGCTCGGGTGGCCGAGCAGTTGGACGCGGCACACGTCGCCCTGGACATCGCGCGCGAGTGGACCCGGAGCACGACCACACGCTGAGCGCGGTGACCCGGCTGTTGCGAGGGGGTGCGACCCGGCCGACTCCCGCATCCCCCTTCAGCGTCGAGAGACCGCGAAGGCCGGGTCCTCCCGCACCTGTTGGAGTTCTTCGGCCAGCCGCTGCGAGGCGCGATCGACCTCGGTGTGTGGCGTCCAGACACTCACCGGTGCGGGACGCCCGTCGCCATCGAGGGCGACATAGACGCTGGCGCACTGAGCTGCGAGGGCGAGCTCACCGGTGCGCGGGCTGCCAGCCAGCACCCGCAGCGCCACGTGCATCGACGTGTGGCCCGTCCGCACGAGGCGGGCTTGGATCTCGACGAGGTCCCCGATGCGGATCGGCCGCAGGAAGGACACCCCACCGGAAAAGCGCGAGACGACGTGCGAGTGGCTCCAACCGGAGGCGCAGACATAGCCCGTCTCGTCGAGCCAGCGCATGAGGATCCCGCCGTGAACCTTCCCACCCCAGTTGACGTCGGTCGGAGCGGCGAGGAAGCGCAGCGTCACCGCGTGGGCCTGCGAGTCGCCGTCCCAATCCTGTTGCGAGACCAAGGTCGTCACGCGCTGGCGCAGCTCGACCCGGCGCTGCGCGTCGGCCTTCGCGGCCCGCAGCACGGCGCCCGGCGGATCCCAGCGAGGCACCTCTACGGTGTTGCCGTCGTCGTCGACGGCGACGAACACCATCCGGCACTCGAAGGCATGCTCGGTGCGCCCGACCCGCGGGTTGCCCGACGCGACATCGACGACGATGGTCATGCTCGCCCGCCCGGTCAGCACGAGTTGCGCGGACACCTCGACGAGGTCGCCGACCTGCACCGGGCGGTGGAAGTCGATGTTGCCGACATAGGCGGTCACGCAATAGCGCCCCGACCAGCCTGCAGCGCAAGCGAATCCCGCCTTGTCGATCCACTCGAGGATGCGCCCGCCGCTGACCGCGCCGCCTTGGCCGGCATCGGTCGGAGCGGCCAGGAAACGCAGGGTCACCTGACCGGTGGTGGAGGTGGACGGCATACCTCCACCGTAGGCGCTCGGGCCGCGAATGCGCGAGACTGACTCGGTGCCGCGACGCCTCCCCGCCCGCTTCTTTCAGCGGCCCGTTCTCGACGTGGCGAGCGAGCTGCTGGGGGCGCGGGTGAGCCACGCCGGGGTCACTGTGCGGCTCACCGAGGTCGAGGCGTATGCCGGTGTCGGAGACCCGGGGTCGCACGCCTTCCGGGGCCAAACTCCTCGCACCGCAACCCTGTTCGGGCCGCCGGGCGGCCTGTATGTCTACTTCACGTATGGCATGCACTGGTGCGCCAACCTCGTCACGGGCCCACCGGGCTCGGGTGCCGCCGTCCTGCTGCGCGCCGGCGAGGTCGTCGAAGGGGCCGATCTCGCGCTGACCCGCCGGGGTGCCGTCGCGCGCCGCGACCTGGCCAGGGGACCGGCTCGGTTGGCCGTGTGCCTGGGGCTCGGTCGCGAGCAGAACGGGCTGCTCACCACGCGCGCGGACAGCCCGGTGCGCGTGACCGCAGCCTCCGCGCTGACCGACCCCGACCGCGTGCGCACCGGCCCGCGCGTCGGCGTGAGCGGCCCGGGCGGAGACGGCACGGCATACCCCTGGCGGTTGTGGCTCGACGGCGAGCCCACGGTCTCGGTCTACCGGCCGGCCGTCATCCGGCGGCGCTGAGTGCTCACCGGCGTTGAGCGCTCATCAGGCAAGCGCCGCATCATCCGTGGGGATAGCGCTCACTGATGAGCGCGGCTCGCATCATGCCCAACTGGGCATACATGTCGTGGACGAGGTAGATGTCTCGGTCGCGCGTCCAGGCCTGGGCCGACAACGGGTCGTAGGTGCCCGGCATCTCGGAACCCGCAGGGGCGAAGGCCGCGACGCCGCGGGCACGGGTCGTCTGCACACAGCGCTTGACGTGATCGCGGAACCCGATGACGCCGGCGGTGCCGACGCCGCCCGGTTCGTCGGCCCGCAGCTGCGCCACCTCAGCGATGACCCCATCGGTGCTGAGATAGGTGATGGTGCCGTCCGGCGCGACGACCGGCTCGATGGACACGGCGTTGTCCAGGCCGTAGGTGGCCAGCAGGTGCCGCCCGATCTCCCACTGGACGTAGACCGGCAGCGGCCGCCCGGCCGCTTCAACACGCTGACGACCGTGGCGGCGAGTCGGCGTTCATCGGCCCAGGCTCGGGCAGGACGCGAGTCGGGTCACCGCCATTGGCTGGCGGACGATTGCCGAAGGCGAAGCCGAACAGGAAGTCGATGTTGCTCAGCTCGGTGGTCGGCGGGTGCCAGACGAAGCCGACCTCGAAGATCCGCGGGACCGTGACCTCGGCCGTCTGCTCGTCGCGCAGCTCCCGCGCGAGGTAGCGGCGCATGGCCCCTTGCAGGGAGCCGCTTTTGCTGCGTCTGCGGCGCTCGCACCTGGACTGGCGCTCGCCACCCCGGCGGGCAGGAGAGTCGCTGCGGGTGAACCCATCGCTGGCGGAACCGTTGCGTAGCTGGGCAGCGGCCCGTCTCGCCGATCGCCATCGGCTTGACTCACGATGGAGTTATGCCCTTCGTCGACCTCAGCCATGTCATCACCGCCGGAATGACCACCTACCCCGGGTTGCCGGGTCCGGTGATCGACGCCCACCTGACCTTCGCCGCCTCGCGCGCGGTCTATGCGCCGGGGACGGAGTTCCAGATCGGGCGCATCTCCATGGTCGCCAACACCGGCACCTATCTCGACACCCCCGCGCACCGATATCCCGACGGCCACGACCTCGCCGGGCTCGCGCTCGAGCGCTGCGTCGACCTCCCCGCTCTCGTCGTCGACCGCAGCGCCACGGCGCACCCTGTCGATGAGTCCGTGCTCGACGGCGTTGACGCCGCTGACCTGCGCGGCGCCGCGCTGCTGGTGCGCACGGATTGGGACCGGCATTGGGGGAGTGCGGCATATGGTGACGCCGATCATCCGCACGTCACCGCCGCGGCGGCCCGAGCGCTCGTCGAGGCGGGGGTGGCCCTCGTGGGGATCGACTCGGTCAACATCGACGACACGCGGACCGGTGATCGGCCCGCTCACTCGATCCTGCTCGCCGCCGGCATCCCGGTCGTCGAGCATCTGACGCGACTGGATCGCCTCCCTCGCAACGGATTCCGCTTCACGGCGGTCCCTCCTGCCATCGCGGGCCTGGCGACCTTCCCCGTGCGGGCCTACGCCGTGCTCGGCTGACCGCTGGGCCGCGCCACCATCGGCGTGAAGGCGGCCAACGCGTCGAGGTCGGAGTTGACCGCGCGCACGTATTCGTCCACCCAGGCCTGTCGGTCGGGGTAGGTGGACTCGCGCACGATCCGTGCGCAGACCGAGTCGACGTCGATAGGGGTATGCCGCAAACTCACCTGTCCATCGCGGAGCAGCAGCCACGCCCCGCCGGGCCGCGAGTAGGGCATGCCGATGCTGCCGGCGTTGACGACCATCCGCCCCCCGACGAAGCGGACGAAGGGCGTGTGGGTGTGCCCGCACACGACCGTCCGCACCTCGTCGGGGAGGCCGGCCAGCGCCTCGACCCAGACAGCACTCGGGCTGTCGACGAGCACGACGTCGGAGTCTGACGACGGCGTGCCGTGGCAGAAGACGACCGGCCCGAAGCCGGCGACCTTCAGCCGCACCGGATGGGCGAGCGACGCCAGCAGATCGACGTGGTCGGGGCGCAATTGGGTGGCCGCCCAATGGGTCTCGGCGTGACTGCTGGCGCCGCCGCGCGCCACGTCCACCAGCTCTCGGTCGGCGTTGCCCCTCACGAGGACGAGCCGCTCGCCGAGGGCGGTCAGGGCATCGAGGGTGGGACCGGGCAAGGGTCCGGCAGCGAGGTCGCCACAGGCGACCACGAGATCGGCCGCGCGGACATCCGGCTCGGCGAGCACCGCCTCGAGCACCGGGTGCACCCCATGGATGTCCGAGACAACGGCGACGCTGCTCGCGTGTCGCGGGGAGGTATGCCGGGCGGCCGCGGATGAGGACGGCATACCCCGACGCTATGGCGACCGCACCGCACCGGGCGATACCTGTTCGCGCAGGGCCGACAGCGGATGACCGGCCCTGGCCGCGTTCGGGAGGGGGCTCGCCGGACGGGCGTTCCCCGATGCGCGCTGGGCCGAGAGCGAATGACCGGCCCTGGTCGCACTTGCGCGGGAAGGGGGCTCGCCGAGGGCGATACGCGTTCGCGACCGGCCGACGGCATACGGCAGGCTTGGCCCTTGGACGGCGGGCACGCGGCCTGCCCCGACCCGAAGGACTGCTGATCGTGACCGACATCCTCGATGAGCTGCAGTGGCGTGGCTCGGTGGCCCTCACCACCGACGAGATCGCGCTGCGCGAGGCACTCGCGAGCGGGCCGATCACTGTCTATTGCGGCTTCGACCCCACCGCCCCGTCGCTGCACTTCGGCAACCTCGTCCAGGTGGTCGTGCTGAGGCGCTTCCAGCGGGCCGGACACCGGGTCATCTGTCTCGTCGGCGGGTCCACCGGTTTGGTCGGTGACCCCAAGCCGACTGCCGAGCGGGTGCTCAAGACCAAGGACGAGGCCGCGGCCAACGTGGACCGGATCAAGTCCCTCGTGCGCCCCTTCCTCGACTTCGAGGGCACCGACCCGTCGTGCGCCCATCCGGCGACCCTCGTCAACAACCTCGACTGGACCGCACCGATGTCGGCGCTCGACTTCCTGCGTGACATCGGCAAGCACTTCCGGGTCAACCAGATGATCCGCAAGGAGGCGGTCGCCCGGCGTCTGGAGAGCCAGGAGGGCATCTCCTACACGGAGTTCAGCTACCAGTTGTTGCAGGCGCTGGACTTCCTCGAGCTCTACCGCGCCCATGGGTGCACGCTGCAGACGGGCGGCTCCGATCAGTGGGGCAACCTCACCGCCGGTGTCGACCTCATCCATAAGGTCGAGGGGGTGTCCGCCCACGCCCTCGCGACTCCGCTGCTGACCGACTCCAGTGGAGCGAAGTTCGGCAAGTCGGAAGGCAACGCCGTCTGGCTGTCGGCCGACATGACCAGCCCCTACGCGTTCTACCAGTACTTCCTCAATGTCGAGGATGCCTCTGTCGGCGAGCTGTTGCGCGTGCTCACCGATGCGCCCCGGGATCAGATCGAGGAGCTCGAGCGACTGGTGCGTGAGGAGCCCTTCCGGAGGGCGGCCCAACGCCGGCTGGCGGCAGATGTCACGACGCTCGTGCACGGAGCGGGCGCGACCGCGGCGGTCCAGGCCGCCTCCGAGGCGATCTTCGGCAAGGGCGATCTGCGGGCCCTCGATGCCGACACCCTGCGTGATGCGACCGCCGCACTGCCCGGTGGTGCAGTTGCTGTCGGGGCCAGCGTCGTCGACGCTCTGGTCGCGACCGGGCTGGTCGACTCGCGCAACGCCGCCCGCCGGGTGATCGGAGAGGGTGGCCTCTCACTCAACGGGGAGAAGGTCGCCGACCCCGAGCGGGTGCTCACTGACGACGACTTCCTCCACGGGGCGGTCGCCTTGCTGCGTCGGGGTCGCAAGTCCCAGGCGGCCGTCCGCCGCGCCGACTGACGCGCGGCGGCTCGCATCCGCTTCGCCGCGCGTCGGTCGGGTCGCCCACCGACCGCGTATGCCGGGTGTCCGTCGGGTCTCCGGCGGGGTGTGTGCGGTGACGGGGAGACGCATGGCGTCGATCACACCAACGCGCTGCTTGCCGGCTGGTGCAACCAGCTCCTTGACTTCCCGACGTGTGCGAGTCCCTTCGCTGCGCTTCGGAGGTCTCGGACTCGGCACGCTGCTTGCCGACGACTTCACCGGCCGTCGGGCTGCCTCGCGACGACGTTTCCTCGGTGACGACGTCCCTCGGCGACCCACCTCCCTCGGCGACCCACGTCCCTCGGCGACCCACCTCCCTCGGCGACCCACCTCCCTCGGCGACGACATGCCTCGACAAGCACGTGTCACGAAGACCAGGATCGATTGTGCCGCAACGCTATTCGGCAAGGGGCCGCGTTCGCGATGACGGCGATTTGGTGGATCGTCATGGTCCGGCATAGAGTCCTCCCTCGTTGCCCAAACGGGAGGAACGGACGCCACGCCAGTGCCGGCCGGTCCCACGGACAACACTCCACTCCAGCCCTGGGAGACCAGGACGCCACGGTGCCAACACCGGGGAGTGACCCCCCGAGGGTCTGCTAGAGTGGTGCTCCACCCGCAGAGAGCCAAGCGCGCTCGATCCGCAGGCAGGACGCCCCAATCGCGAGGCGGCCGCACGGATTTGACGCCCAAGAGAGACGCGGGTAAACTTGAAGGGTTGCCCCTGAGCCGGTCGGATTCCGACCTGTGATGGTGCGCGTCCGAACCTTGAGAACTCAACAGCGTGCCAAAAATCGATGCCAATAACCTCGTC
>CAZLGB010000085.1:0-13674 GCA_964558825.1 uncultured Intrasporangiaceae bacterium | reverse complement strand
GCGAGGTCAGCTTGACGCGGGCGACCTTGCGCAGCGCCGAGTTGGGCTTCTTGGGCGTGGTCGTGTAGACCCGCGTGCACACGCCGCGACGCTGGGGGGAACCCTTCAGCGCCGGCGTCTTGGTCTTGCCGACCTTGTCCTGGCGGCCTTTGCGCACCAGTTGGTTGATCGTGGGCAACCTTCACTCCGTCTGAATCGATGTGGTCTGCGCGCTCGCGAACGGGCGCGCTCCTTGGTCTTTCCCCCGCCTCGGCCGGCCACACCCCCGCAGTCGGGTGTGTCGCTCACCGCGACCGGGTTGCCCTCCCCTGCACTTCCCGACGCACCTCCTGCTGACCTGTCGATCAGGTGGGAGGACATCCGGATGCCCGGCGAGAGCGGTGTCGAACGGCACCCCCGCCGGCGAGCCGGCGTGCGCACACGCTCACGCGCCCGGGCGAGCCCAGACACGGCATACCAATCTACCGGCTGGTTCGGAGGGGGCCAAATCCATATGCTGCGCCTCCGCAGCGGGGCTCAGCCGAAGTAGCCGACGATGTCGACCGCCACGTGGGTCGAGCCGACCGCGTTGTAGAGCGCGAAGGTGCCGCCCTGTCCCACGGGCACCAGGGCGAGGTTGGCGCGCACCTCACCGGGATCGACGTTGAGCGTGGAGGCATTGGGCCTGGTCGTCCCCGACGCATAGGCGGCCAGATAGGTCCCCGCGCTCGGCTCGATGCCGGTGATGTTGACCACGACGGCGTGCGCGCCGCTCGGGATCCCCGCGAAGGCGGTGGACACGTTGATCGCGGCGTTGGCGCCGATCGGCTGGCCGGGAGTCGCGGTGACCGGCGATCGCGGGGCACCGGGGCGGGTGTCGAGGATGCGCGTCGGGCTGAGGGCGTGGTAGTTGCCGGCTCCCGCCGGGATGTAGCCCTGCACGTCGGCGGCGAGGTCGATCGAGCCGAGCGCGTTGGCGAAGTCGACGGCACCGGTGGCCCCCAGTTTGCCGACGAGCTGCCCGGGGACGACGACTCCCGGAGGCAGATTGATCGTCGATGCCATGGGTTGGGCTTCGCCGCTCGGATAGCCGATGACATAGGTGCCGCGAGTGGGGGCGATGCCGGTGAGGTTGAGCACGACCGCCGCGACGCCGGTGGTCGGTATGCCGTCGCGCCCGCCGATCTGCAGGGTCGCCACCCCGCCCTGCCCGAGGGCGCCCAGCGGGCCCTGCCCGTCGACGGTGCCCAAGCCTCGGGTGTCCATGAAGCGCGCCGGGTCGAGGGCGACGTAGCTGCCGCCCATCGGGAAGTAGCCGACGACATCGAGGGCAACGTCGGTGCTGCCGACCGCGTTGAAGACCTCGACGGCACCGGTGGCTCCGAGGCGCACCAGCGTGGAATTGGCCTTGATCGCCCGCGCCGCGAGGTTGAGGGTCGACGTGCCCGGGCGGGTGATGCCGGACGGATAGAGGGACAGATAGGTCGAGGCGGTCGGCCCGATCCCGGTGAGGTTGACCGCGACCGCAGCGACGCCGCTGGCCGGCACGCCCGCTCGCCCGGCTATCGGGACCGTGATGCTGGCGCCGGGGCCGATAGGCGCCTTGGGCTGGGCGAGCCCGTCGACCGTGACGCCCGTGGGCCGGGTGTCGAGCACCCGCGCTGGGGTGATGGGGTGATAGTCCTCGGGGCCGGTCGGTGTGGCCGGAGGGATGATCGTGAAGTAGGTGGACGACAGTCCGGTGCTATTGGTCGGCCAGGGCTGGGCAGCCTGCAGCCCGGCGCCGGTGGCATTGGCATAGGCATAGTCGCCGGCGCTGGTGAAGCCCTCGACGAGGACGGTGAGCACCCGTCCGCCCCACTCGCCGGCGCCGTCGCGGGAGAGGATCTGCACGCGTTGCACGCTGGCGATGCCATAACGACTCTCCAGGGCGCTGGCCGGCAGGGTGGCGGTCCAGCGCGCCCGCGAGTTGTTGCTCACGGCGTCATAGGGGTCGGCGTGGGCGGCGAGGTAGCCGTGCCCGGCGCCGCCGGGAGCTTCCCATCCCCCGTTGGACGAACTGAACATCGTCGTCGCCAGGCGGGTCACCCCGTCGGAGAAGAGATAGGTCAGCACCTGTCCAGAGGTGTCGGACACGGCCGAGTCGGTGGTCGCGCTCTCGTTGAGGGTGCCCGAATAGACCTGGCAGGCCGTGGTGTCGCAGGTGTCGTAATAGCTCGTGCCGTTGGAGCCGCGGGCGGCATACGTGCGAGCCGCGACGGCCTGGGCGCGCAGGGCCTGGGCATGGAAGGACGCGGGCATCTCGGAGGGGACCACCCCGCGCAGGTAGGACTGCATCGCCACGACGTTGATGGTGGCCAGACTCATCGTCCCAATGTGGAATCCGACGATGGTCCCGCGGTAGGTGCGCAGGGTGCCAGCGGGCAACTGCAACCCGATCGTCGAGGTCGTCGGGTTGGTGAAGGTCACCGGACCCGCGACCGCGGTCGCCGCGCTCCACGTCGCCCCACCGTCGGCGGAGAAGTCGACGATGCAGTCGTTGACCACGGTGGACCCGGCCCGGGCGCGCACCCGGTTGTAGGCCTTGTCGGTGGGAATGACCACCGTTGCGCCCGCAGCCGTGACCTGCAGCCCGGCAGCGACGGCGACGATGGTCGCTCCGTCATTGTCGACCGTGATGCCGACCCGAAGCGTCGCCGGGGCCTGGCTCACCAGCTTGGTCCCCGGGTAGTAGAAGTCGAGGATCTGCGCATAGCTCAGCCCGGCGAGCCCGGCGCCGTGGGCGCCATACTGCGACATCCCGATCCCATGCCCGAAGCCGCCCCCCAGCACCGCGAAGTTGCCGTCGGCCGGGCGCGGATAGACCTCGGCCCCCGCTTGGGGCGGCGGAAGGGCGGTGGCGGTCGTGACGAACACCTGCGTGTCGGCGGTCGGATCCCCCGCCACCAGACCAAAGCGCTGATCGGCCACGAGCACCGGCCCGGGCAGCACGTCGGCCGATGCGGCGCCGGCGGCGGCGCCGGCGCACAGCAGGGCCACGATCGTGGCCCCGATCAGGTTGCGCGCGCGCACCATTGACAACTCCCTGCTCATCCCGCCTGACATCCAGTGTGCGACGCGAGTGACTCAGGTGACAAACTGCCCGGCCCGCGGGCCGTGACCGCCCGCGGTCGCACCCCTAGAGACAGCGCCAGGGCGCCACAGGTTTACCGGCCCAGGAGAGATTCTTCGCTCCGTGCCTGCTCACCCGGCCGCCGCCTTCGCCCACGCCCCCGGATAAAGGTATGCCGCCCGCTCGGGTGAGCGGGCGGCATACCGTCGAGCAGGTGGGGTCAGCCCTTCATGATGGCCGCGCGTCCGGCCTCCAGCCGGGCCACGGGGACCCGGAACGGCGAGCAGGACACGTAGTCGAGCCCGACCCGGTGGAAGAAGTGGACCGACTCGGGGTCGCCTCCGTGTTCGCCGCAGACGCCGGTCTTGAGGCCGGGCTTGGTCTGGCGGCCCTTGTTGACGGCATACCGCACGAGGCGACCGACGCCCTCCTCGTCGATGGTCTCGAAGGGCGACACGGGGAAGATGCCCTTCTCCAGATAGGTCGAGAAGAAGGACCCCTCGACGTCGTCACGGCTGAAGCCCCACGTCGTCTGGGTGAGGTCGTTGGTGCCGAAGGAGAAGAAGTCCGCCGAGTCGGCGATCTGACCGGCGGTGAGGCACGCGCGCGGCAGTTCCATCATCGTCCCGATCATCACGCTGTGGCCGGGCCCGACGAGCTCGCCCTTCTCTCGGGAGATCTTCATGGCCTGATCGCGCACGAGCGAGAGCTCCTGGTGGGTGTCGATGAGGGGCACCATGATCTCGGCGGTCCCGACGACGCCCTGCTTGCGCGCGCGCTGGAAGGCCTCGAGGATCGCGCGCACCTGCATCTCGAACAACCCCGCGGTGACGATGCCCAGGCGCACCCCGCGCAGACCGAACATCGGGTTGGCCTCGTGGAGGCGCTCGATGGCCTGCAGCATCCGCCGGTCGCCAGCGGTCGCCGTGCCGCGCTCCTCGTCGACGGCGACCTTGGTCGCCATGTCGACGAGGTTGGGGAGGAACTCGTGCAAGGGCGGGTCGATGAGCCGGATCGTCACCGGCCGCTCACCCATGGCGAGGAAGATCTCCTCGAAGTCCTGGCGCTGCAACGGGCGCAACGCCTCGAGGGCCGCCACCCGCGCCTCGTCGGTCTCGGCGAGGATGAGGTGCTCGACGAGCTCACGGCGGTCACCGAGGAACATGTGCTCGGTCCGGCACAGGCCGATGCCCTCGGCGCCGAAGCGGACCGCGCGCGCGGCGTCCTCGGGGGTGTCGGCGTTGGCGCGCACACGCAGGCGACGGACCCGGTCGGCGATCGTCATGATCCGGTGGACGGCCTTGACGGTGTCGGAGGTGTCGTCGGCGGCCGGGTCGAGGTTGCCCTCGAAGTACTCGACGATGGCGCTGGCGACGACGGGCACGGCGCCCCGGAAGACCTGGCCGGTGCCGCCGTCGATGGAGATGAGGTCGCCCTCCTTGAGCGGCTCGATCGCCTCGCCACGCAGCCCGATGGTCTTGTGCTGAGAGTCGATGATCAGGTCGTCGGCGCCGCAGACACAGGTCTTGCCCATGCCGCGGGCGACGACGGCAGCGTGCGAGGTCTTGCCTCCCCGGGAGGTGAGGATGCCTTGGCTGGCGATCATCCCGACCAGGTCGTCGGGATTGGTCTCGGTGCGCACGAGGATGACGTCTTCGCCGCGGTCGGCCCACTCCTTGGCCGCGGGCGAGCTGAAGACGATGCGTCCCACCGCCGCACCGGGGCTGGCCGCGACACCCCTGGTGAGCAGCGCAGACTTCGCACCCGCATCGAAGCGCGGGAACATCAACTGCGACAGCTGGGCCCCGGTGACCCGGGTGAGCGCCTCTTCGTCGGAGATGACGCCCTCGTCGATGAGCTGACTGGCGATGCGGAAGGCCGCCTCCGCGGTGCGCTTGCCGACTCGGGTCTGCAGCATCCACAACTTGCCGCGCTCGATGGTGAACTCGATGTCGCAGAGGTCGCGGTAGTGGCCCTCGAGGCGGCTCATGTTGTCGAGCAGCTGGGAGTATGCCGCGGGCGACTCGCCACCCAACTCGTGCAGGGGACGCGCGTTGCGGATGCCAGCCACGACGTCCTCGCCCTGGGCATTCATGAGGAAGTCGCCGTAGACGCCCTTGTCGCCGGTGGAGGGGTCACGGGTGAAGCAGACGCCGGTGCCGGAGTCCTCGCTCATGTTGCCGAAGACCATCGTCTGGACATTGACGGCGGTGCCGAGGTCGTGCGAGATGCGCTCCTGGCGCCGGTAGAGCACGGCCCGCTCTCCGCCCCACGACCGGAAGACGGCCTCGATGGCCGCGTCGAGCTGGGCGCGCGGGTCTTGCGGGAACGCCTCGCCGGTGGCGTTGCGGATGGCGGTCTTGAACTGCGAGCAGAGGCCGGCCAGGTCGGCAGCGGTCAGCTCGGTGTCCTGAGTGACGTGGCGGGCGTGCTTGACCCCCTCGATACGCGACTCGAAGACCTCCGAGTCGATGTCGAGCACCGTCTTGCCGAACATCTGCAGCAGGCGACGGTAGGAGTCCCAGGCGAAGCGCTCACCGGCGATGTCGGCCAGGCCGAGCACGGACTGGTCGTTGAGCCCGATGTTGAGGACGGTCTCCATCATCCCGGGCATCGAGAACATCGCGCCCGAGCGCACCGACACCAGCAGCGGATTCTCCGGGTCGCCGAGCTTGCGCCCCATCGTCGCCTCGACCGTCGCGAGGTGGCTGCTCACCTCGTCGGCCAACTCGGCCGGAGCCTTGCCGGTCTGCAGGTAGGCCCGGCAGGCGTCGGTCGTGATGGTGAAGCCGGGGGGGACCGGCAACCCGATCTTGACCATCTCGGCGAGGTTGGCGCCCTTGCCCCCGAGCAGTGCCTTCTGATCCTTGTCGCCCTCGGCGAAGTCGAAGACGTATCGGGTGGTCATGAGGGGTCCTTCCACGGCGTGGGTTTGGGTGTGCCTGCGACGCTGCACCGCCCGTCCATTCTCTCTCCTGACCGGGCGCCGACCGGCCCGGTCATGGGGACGAAAGTCCTGGAGTTCGTCGGATCCACGCCACCCCCACGCTCCCATATTGTCAACGCGCTGACAACTCTGGTGGTGTCGCTCTTTCGGCGCCCAAACGGCGGTATGCCGCCCGCTCGGGTGAGCGGACGGCATACGCGCTGGTGCTGGGTGTTGTCCTGGCCGGGACGACCTCGATCAGAGGCGACCGAAGTCGTCGAGGTTGAGGTCGTCGAGCCGGACCGCCTCGCCCGAGCCGGAGCCGAAGTGCGAGTAGTCGTAGGCGTCGTAGTTGGGCATGGAGTACATCGCCGCCTTCGCCTCCTCGGTCGGCTCGACCTCGATGTTGCGGTAGCGGGCCAGGCCCGTGCCGGCGGGGATGAGCTTGCCGAGGATGACGTTTTCCTTGAGGCCACGCAGCGGGTCGCTCTTGGCCTCCATGGCCGCCTGGGTGAGCACCCGGGTGGTCTCCTGGAAGGACGCCGCCGACAGCCACGACTCGGTCGCGAGCGAGGCCTTGGTGATGCCCATGAGCTCGGGACGACCCGAGGCCGGCTTGCCGCCGTCGGTGACGACCCGCTTGTTCTCGGCCTCGAAGGCACCGCGCTCGACGAGGTCGCCGGGGATGAGGTCGGCCTCGCCGGCCTCGATGACGGTGACCCGACGCAGCATCTGCCGGACGATGACCTCGATGTGCTTGTCGTGGATCGACACACCCTGCTGGCGGTAGACGTGCTGCACCTCGTCGACCAGGTGCATCTGCACCTTGCGCGGGCCGAGGATGCGCAACACCTGCTTGGGGTCGATGGCGCCCTGAACCAGCTGGGTGCCGACCTCGATGTGCTCCCCCTCGCCGACGAGCAGGCGCGCACGCTTGCTCACCGGGTAGGAGTGCTCGTCGCTGCCGTCGTCGGGGACGATGACGATCCGGCGGGTCTTGTCGGTGTCCTCGATGCGCACGCGGCCGGTGGCCTCGGCGATCGGGGCGACACCCTTGGGGGTGCGCGCCTCGAAGAGCTCGACGACACGCGGCAGACCCTGGGTGATGTCGTCACCCGCGACGCCACCGATGTGGAAGGTCCGCATCGTCAGCTGGGTGCCGGGCTCACCGATGGACTGGGCCGCGATGATGCCGACCGCCTCACCGATGTCGACGAGCTTGCCGGTGGCCAGCGAGCGGCCGTAGCAACGGGCGCAGGTGCCGACCTTGCTGTCGCAGGTGAGGACCGAGCGGACTCGGACCTCGTCGATCCCGGCGTCGAAGAGCGCGTCGATGACGACGTCACCGAGGTCGATGCCCGCGCTGGCGAGCACCGTGCCGTCCGTGTCGACGACGTCCTCGGCGAGCGTGCGGGCGTAGACCGACGTCTCGACGTCGTCATGCCCGACTCGCGTGCCCTGGGCGTCGGTCGTCGCGATCGGGAGGGTCAGCCCGCGCTCGGTGCCGCAGTCGTCCTCGCGGATGATGACGTCCTGCGAGACGTCGACGAGCCGTCGGGTCAGGTAACCCGAGTCGGCCGTCCGCAGCGCGGTGTCGGCCAGACCCTTACGCGAGCCGTGGGTCGAGATGAAGAACTCGAGCACCGACAGACCCTCGCGGAAGTTGGACCGGATCGGCCGCGGGATGATCTCGCCCTTGGGGTTGGACACCAGGCCCTTCATGCCGGCGATCTGACGCAACTGCATCCAGTTGCCTCGGGCGCCGGAGTTGACCATCCGGAAGATCGTGTTGGTCTTGGGCGTGTTGGCGACCATCTCCTTGGCGACCTCGTTGGTCGCCTCGTTCCAGATCTCGATGAGATCCTCGCGCCGCTCGTTGTCGGTCATCGCACCGCGGTCGTAGAGCTTCTGCACCTTGGCGGCGCGGGCTTCGTACTCCTCGATGATCTCGGCCTTGCGGGGCGGAGTGATGACGTCGGTGATGGCGACGGTCGTGCCCGAGCGGGTGGCCCAGTGGAAACCGGCCTCCTTGAGGGCGTCGAGGGACGCGGCGACCTGCACCTTGGTGTAGCGCTCGGCGAGGTCGTTGACGATCGTCGAAAGACGCTTCTTGTCGACCGACTCGTTGACGAACGGGTAGTCGATCGGCAGCGCCTCGTTGAACAAGGCCCGCCCGAGGGTGGTCTCGAGCGTGATGACCGCAACGCGTCCGTCCGCGCCGACCTCGGCGTCCTCCGGCACCACGGTGCCCACCGGCGGGACGATGTCGGCCAGCCGGAGGCGCACGAGCGAGCCGAGCCCGATCTGGCCGGCGTCGAAGGCCATCCGCGCCTCCGCCGGACCGGCGAAGGAACGCAGCTGGTCGGCGCCCTCACCCGACTCGGCGGCGTGCACCGGACCGGTGTCGCTGGTGAGGTGGTAGAGGCCGATGATCATGTCCTGGGTGGGCATGGTCACCGGGCGACCGTCGGCCGGCTTGAGGATGTTGTTGGACGACAGCATGAGGATGCGGGCCTCGGCCTGAGCCTCCGCCGACAGCGGCACGTGCACGGCCATCTGGTCGCCGTCGAAGTCGGCGTTGAACGCCGTGCAGACGAGCGGGTGGATCTGGATGGCCTTGCCCTCGACGAGCTGCGGCTCGAAGGCCTGGATGCCGAGGCGGTGCAGCGTGGGCGCGCGGTTGAGCAGGACCGGGTGCTCGGTGATGACCTCTTCGAGGACGTCCCACACGACCGGACGGCTGCGCTCGACCATGCGCTTGGCCGACTTGATGTTCTGGGCGTGGTCGAGGTCGACCAGCCGCTTCATGACGAAGGGCTTGAACAGCTCGAGAGCCATCTGCTTGGGCAGGCCGCACTGGTGCAGCTTGAGCTGCGGGCCGACGACGATGACCGAGCGGCCCGAGTAGTCGACGCGCTTGCCGAGCAGGTTCTGGCGGAACCGGCCCTGCTTGCCCTTGAGCATGTCCGAGAGCGACTTGAGCGGCCGGTTGCCCGGGCCGGTCACCGGACGCCCACGGCGGCCGTTGTCGAAGAGGCTGTCGACGGCCTCCTGCAGCATGCGCTTCTCGTTGTTGACGATGATCTCGGGCGCGCCGAGGTCGAGCAGCCGCTTGAGGCGGTTGTTGCGGTTGATGACCCGGCGGTAGAGGTCGTTGAGGTCGGAGGTCGCAAAGCGGCCACCGTCGAGCTGCACCATGGGGCGCAGGTCCGGCGGGATGACCGGGACGCAGTCCAGGACCATGCCGGTCGGGCGGTTGGTCGTCGTCTGGAAGGCCGAGACGACCTTGAGCCGCTTGAGGGCACGGGTCTTGCGCTGCCCCTTGCCGGTGGCGATGATCTCGCGCAGCAGCTCGGACTCGGCGTCGAGGTCGAAGGTCTCGAGGCGCTTCTGGATCGCCGCAGCACCCATCCCGCCCTCGAAGTAGAGGCCGAAGCGGTCGCGCATCTCGCGGTAGAGGATCTCGTCACCCTCGAGGTCTTGGACCTTGAGGTTGCGGAAGCGGTCCCAGACCTGCTCGAGCCGCTCGATCTGCTGGTCGGCGCGCCGGCGGATGCCGTTGAGCTCACGCTCGGCACCCTCGCGGACCTTGCGCCGGATGTCGGCCTTGGCCCCCTCGGCCTCGAGCTCGGCCAGGTCGGCCTCGAGCTTCTTGGAGCGCTCGTCGAGCTCGACGTCGCGGCGGTTCTCCAGCTCCTTGCGCTCCACCTGGATCTGCGCCTCGAGCGAGGGCAGGTCCTTGTGGCGCTGCTCGGTGTCGACGGCCGTGATCATGTAGGCCGCGAAGTAGATGACCTTCTCGAGGTCCTTGGGCGCCAGGTCGAGCAGGTAGCCCAGCCGGCTCGGCACACCCTTGAAGTACCAGATGTGCGTGACCGGGGCGGCCAGCTCGATGTGGCCCATCCGCTCACGCCGGACCTTGGCCCGGGTGACCTCGACGCCACAGCGCTCGCAGACGATGCCCTTGAAGCGCACCCGCTTGTACTTGCCACACGAGCACTCCCAGTCCCGGGTGGGGCCGAAGATGCGCTCGCAGAACAGCCCCTCCTTCTCCGGCTTGAGGGTGCGGTAGTTGATGGTCTCGGGCTTCTTGACCTCGCCGTGGCTCCAAGCCCGGATGTCGTCGGCGGTGGCCAGGCCGATGCGCAGCTCGTCGAAGAAGTTGACGTCCAGCACGCGGGTTCCTTCTCTCGTTCCCAGATCTCGTCAGTGCGTTCGGGGGGTATGCCGTGTGGCCGGGTGCGATGGGCGCGACGCCGGCCGCACGGCATACCACATGGCCGTTAGACCTCTTCGACCGAGCTCGGCTCGCGCCGGGACAGGTCGATGCCGAGCTCCTCGGCAGCGCGGAAGACCTCGTCGTCGGACTCCTTCATCTCGATGGCCTGGCCATCGGAGGAGAGGACCTCGACATTGAGGCAGAGCGACTGCATCTCCTTGAGGAGCACCTTGAAGGACTCGGGGATGCCGGAGTCGGGGATGTTCTCGCCCTTGACGATCGCCTCGTAGACCTTGACCCGGCCGGGGACGTCGTCGGACTTGATCGTCAGCAGCTCCTGCAGCGTGTATGCCGCGCCATAGGCCTCGAGCGCCCAGACCTCCATCTCACCGAAGCGCTGGCCACCGAACTGGGCCTTACCGCCGAGCGGCTGCTGGGTGATCATCGAGTAGGGACCGGTCGAGCGAGCGTGGATCTTGTCGTCGACCAGGTGGTGCAGCTTGAGGATGTACATGTAGCCCACCGACACCGGCTCGGGGAAGGGCTCGCCGGAGCGGCCGTCGAAGAGCCGGGCCTTGCCCGAGGAGTTGATCAGGCGCACGCCGTCACGGGTCGGCAGGGTGTGGTCGAGCAGCCCGGTGATGACGCTTTCGCCGGCGCCGTCGAAGACGGGGCTGGCCACTCGGGTGCCGGCCGGCGCCTCGTCGTTGCCCACGGGCAACGCCTTGGCCCAGTCGCCCACGGGTCCCTCGATCTTCCACCCGCGGCTGGCTGCCCAGCCCAGGTGCAACTCGAGGATCTGACCGACGTTCATCCGGCCGGGGACGCCGAGCGGGTTGAGCACGACATCGACGGGCGTGCCGTCCTCGAGGAAGGGCATGTCCTCGATCGGGAGGATCTTGGAGATGACGCCCTTGTTGCCGTGGCGGCCGGCCAGCTTGTCGCCGTCGGTGATCTTGCGCTTGTTGGCGACATAGACCCGGACCAACTGGTTGACGCCGGGCGGTAGGTCGTCGCCGTCGTCCTTGTCGAAGACCTTGACACCGATGACGGTGCCGGTCTCGCCGTGAGGCACCTTGAGCGAGGTGTCGCGCACCTCGCGCGCCTTCTCACCGAAGATCGCGCGCAGCAGCCGCTCCTCGGGGGTCAGCTCGGTCTCACCCTTGGGCGTGACCTTGCCGACGAGCAGGTCGCCGTCGCGGACCTCGGCGCCGATGCGGATGATGCCGCGCTCGTCGAGATCGGCCAGCACCTCGTCGGAGACGTTGGGGATGTCCCGGGTGATCTCCTCAGGGCCCAGCTTGGTGTCGCGGGCGTCGACCTCGTGCTCCTCAATGTGGATCGAGGAGAGGACGTCGTCCTGCACGAGACGCTGGGACAGGATGATCGCGTCCTCGTAGTTGTGCCCCTCCCACGGCATGAAGGCCACGAGCAGGTTGCGCCCGAGGGCCATCTCGCCGCCCTCGGTGGCCGGGCCGTCGGCGATGACCGAGCCGACCTCGACCCGGTCGCCCTCGTCGACGCGGACCACCTGGTTGTAGCAGTTGCCCTGGTTGGACCGGTCGAACTTGGCGATCCGGTAGGTGCGGTGCGCACCGTCGTCCTGGGCGACCGTCACCAGGTCGGCGGACACCTCGGTGACCACGCCCGGAGCCTCGGCCACGACCACGTCACCGGAGTCGATGGCGGCGCGGTGCTCCATGCCCGTGCCGACCAGCGGGGCCTCGCTCTTGACCAGCGGCACGGCCTGACGCTGCATGTTGGAGCCCATGAGGGCTCGGTTGGCGTCGTCGTGCTCGAGGAAGGGGATGAGCGCGGTGGCGGCCGACACCATCTGACGTGCGGACACGTCCATGTAGTCGACGTCCTCGCCCGGCACGTATTCCAGCTCGCCGCCCTTGGTGCGCACGAGCACGCGCTCCTCGGCGAAGTGCCCGTCCTTGGTCAGGCGCGCATTGGCCTGGGCCTTGACGTAGAGGTCCTCCTCGTCGGCGGACAGGTAGTGGACCTCGTCGGTCACCTTGCCCTTGACGACCTTGCGGTAAGGGGTTTCGACGAAGCCGAAGGCGTTGATCCGCCCGTAGGACGCCAGCGACCCGATGAGGCCGATGTTGGGGCCTTCAGGGGTCTCGATCGGGCACATCCGGCCGTAGTGGCTGGCGTGGACGTCACGGACCTCCATGCCGGCGCGGTCACGTGACAGACCGCCCGGGCCGAGCGCGGACAGGCGGCGCTTGTGGGTGAGCCCGGCCAGCGGGTTGTTCTGGTCCATGAACTGCGAGAGCTGGCTGGTGCCGAAGAACTCGCGGATCGAGGCCACGACGGGACGGATGTTGATGAGCGTCTGCGGCGTGATCGCCTCGACGTCCTGGGTGGTCATCCGCTCGCGGACGACCCGCTCCATCCGCGACAGGCCGGTGCGGACCTGGTTCTGGATGAGCTCGCCCACGCTGCGCAGCCGGCGGTTGCCGAAGTGGTCGATGTCGTCGGTCTCGACGAGCAGGTCGACCTCGGCGCCCCCGCGGCGGCCCTTGACGGTGGCCTCACCGGCGTGCAGCGCCACCAGGTACTTGATCGTCGCGACGATGTCGTCGATGGACAGCGTCGACGCCGACAGCGGCGCCTCGACACCGAGCTTCTTGCCCAGCTTGTAGCGACCGACCTTGGCGAGGTCGTAGCGCTTGGGGTTGAAGTAGAGGTTGTCGAGCAGCGTCTGCGCGGCCTCCTTGGTCGGCGGCTCGCCCGGGCGCAGCTTGCGGTAGATGTCCAGCAACGCGTCGTCCTGGCCCTGGGTGTGGTCCTTCTCCAGGGTGAGGCGCATCGACTCGTAGTCGCCGAAGGCCTCGAGGATCTGGTCGTTGGTCCAGCCGAGGGCCTTGAGCAGCACGGTGACCGACTGCTTGCGCTTGCGGTCGACGCGCACGCCGACCAGGTCGCGCTTGTCGATCTCGAACTCCAGCCAGGCACCACGGCTCGGGATGATCTTGGCCGTGAAGACATCCTTGTCGGAGGTCTTGTCAGCGGTGCGCTCGAAGTAGGCACCCGGGCTGCGGACGAGCTGGGAGACGACGACCCGCTCGGTGCCGTTGATGATGAAGGTGCCGCGCTCGGTCATCAGCGGGAAGTCGCCCATGAACACCGTCTGGCTCTTGATCTCGCCGGTGTTGGTGTTCATGAACTCGGCCGTGACGAACAGGGGCGCATCGAAGGTCTGGTCGCGCTCCTTGCAGGCCTCGATGGTCTTGCGAGTCTCCTCGAAGCGGTGGTCGCGGAAAGACAGCGACATCGAGCCGGAGAAGTCCTCGATCGGGGAGATCTCCTCGAAGATCTCCTCCAGGCCCGAGCGGTCGGGCACATCGGTGCGGCCGGCCGCCTTGGCGGCAGCCACCCGGGCCTGCCACCGCTCGTTGCCGAGCAGCCAGTCGAAGGACTCGGTCT
>CAZLGB010000084.1:0-13706 GCA_964558825.1 uncultured Intrasporangiaceae bacterium | reverse complement strand
CCTCGGCCCGCCCGGGGACCACGACCGGCCCGGCACGGACCACGAGGCCGGCGCGCACCGGCATACCCACTCGGGCGGCTGCCCCTCCACGGCGACCGCGGCGGGCCGCTCGGCGCGTCGTCAAGCTCGGCAACCCGCTGCGCCGCGCCCGCACAATGTATCTCGCGGCCCTGTTCATCCTCACCCTCTTCGCGGCCCAGCTGGTGCGGGTCCAGGCCTTCGATGCCTCGCGCGTCCAGCAGGCCGCGCTCACCAAGCGGCTGACCACCGAGGTCATCCCCGCGCTCCGGGGGCGCATCCTCGACACGAACGGCACCGTGCTGGCCTCGAGCGTCGAGCGGCGCACGATCACGGTCAACCAGAACGCCGTCAAGGAGTACAAGCAGACCATCGACGGCAAGCTCGTCACGGTCGGCGTCGTCGGTGCCGCCCAGCGACTGGCGCCGCTGCTCGGCACGACCCCCGAGGAGCTGGTGCCGAAGCTCATGGGCACCAGCCCCTACCGGATCATCGCCAAGAACATCACCCCGCTCGCCTGGCGCGAGATCGACGCCATGGGCATCCCCGGCATCCTCAGCGAGGTGACCTACCAGCGCGAGTATCCGGCCGGCCAGAGCGCCGCTCCGCTCGTCGGCTTCGTCACCGAGGACCAGACGGCCGGGGGCGGCCTGGAATACACCTTCGACAAGGCGCTGTCGGGCACGCCGGGCAAGTCGGTCTACGAGCAGGCGCGCGACGGCAAGGCCATCCCGTGGGCCCAGCGTGACAACGAGCCCGCTCAGAACGGCTCGGACGTGCGCCTCACCATCGACGCCGACCTGCAGTGGATGGCCGAGAACGCCCTGGCGGCGCAGGTCATCCACGTCGGCGCCAAGTCCGGCTACGTCGTGGTCATGGAGGCCAAGACCGGCAAGCTGCGCGCTGTGGCGAGCTATCCGAGCTATGACCCGACCGACATCAAGCACACGAGCCCCTCGGCCCTCGGCGGCAAGGCCTTCACCGATGTCTTCGAGCCCGGCTCGACGGCCAAGGTCATGAGCGTCGCCGCCGCGATCGAGGAGGGCGCGGTGGGGCCGACCACCCCGGTCATCGTCCCCAACCGCATCCAGCGCTCCGACAAGACCTTCAAGGACTACATCGACCACCCGCAGTGGAATCTCACCGTTGCGGGCGTGCTGGCCAAGTCGAGCAATATCGGCACCATCCTGTCGACCGAGTCGGTGCCGGCGACGAAGATGGACGCCTACTTCCGCGCCTTCGGCCTCGGCAGCAAGACGGCCGTCGACTTCCAGGGCGAGTCGGCCGGCCTGCTCGCCCCGGCCGCCGACCTCAACGGCTCGCAGCGTTACACGATGCTCTACGGGCAGGGCCTGGCGATCACGGCCGTGCAGGCCACCGGCGTCTTCCAGACCATCGCCAACAAGGGCGTGCGGGTGCCGCCGAGCCTCGTCGAGTCGACGACCGCCCCGGACGGCACGGTGAGCGCCCCCGCTCCCGCCGAGGGCCAGCGGGTCGTCTCCGAGAGCACGGCCACCCAGATGTCCCAGATGCTCGAGGAGGTCACCCAGCCCGGCGGCACGGCCCCGATGGTCGCGATCCACGGCTATCGGGTCGCGGGCAAGACCGGCACTGCCAACCGGGTGGAGGAGGGGCGCGGCTACGTCGGCAGCGGCTACACCGTGTCCTTCATCGGTTACGCCCCCGCCGAGGACCCCCAGTTCGTCATCAGCGTCATCGTCCAGAAGCCCGCGCTCGACCACCCGGGCAGCGGCGCGATCTGTGGGCCGGTCTTCAAGGACGTCATGACCTACGCGCTCGCCCGCTACCAGATCCCGCCCACCGGCGAGGCCGCGGCCGTCGTCCCGTTGACCACCGCACCGCAAACCCCCGGCGCGCCGGGCGTCGTCAGCGACCGGCGCCCCAACGGCTAACCTGGGCTCTCGTGCGTCCCCCCAGGCCCGCCCTCGCACACCCCCTGCCGCTCGCCGAGATCGCCGCGGCAGCGGGGTGCCCGAGCGGCGACCCGACCCCGCGGTCCTGGGCCGGGGTGCTGGTCTCCGGTGTCAGCCTCGACTCCCGGGCCGTCTGCCCGGGTGACCTGTATGCCGCCCTGCCGGGCGCCCGCGCCCACGGCGCGGACTTCGTCGCCGCAGCCGTGCAGGCCGGGGCGACGGCCGTGCTCACCGACCCGCAAGGAGCAGAGCGCATCGCTGCTGCCGGGCTGCCGGTCGGGGGAGCGGACGGCATACCCCTGCTTGTCGTGCCCGAGCCGCGCGCGGTGCTCGGGGACGTGGCAGCCCTGGTCTACGGCCACCCCGCGAGCGCGCTGCACCTCGTCGGCATCACCGGGACCAACGGCAAGACGACGACGGCCTACCTCGTCGAGTCCGGGCTGCGGGGACTCGGGGCGACGACGGGGCTGATCGGCACGGTCGAGACGCGCATCGGCGCCGAGCGGCTCGCGTCGGTGCGGACCACCCCCGAGGCAACCGACCTGCACGCCATCCTCGCGCTCATGCGCGAGCGGGGGACCACGGCCGTCGTCATGGAGGTCTCCAGCCACGCCCTGGCCCAGCATCGGGTCGACGGGGTCGTCTACGACGTGGCCCTCTTCACCAACCTCTCCCAGGACCACCTCGACTTCCACGCCGACATGGACGACTACTTCGCGGCCAAGGCGAGCCTCTTCACCCCCGAGCGGGCCCGCTGCGGGGTCGTCTGCGTCGACGACGAGTGGGGCGCTCGACTGGCCGCGGGCAGCGGGATCGACGTCGTCACCCTCGCCTCGACCGACGTGCCGGCCGACTGGCACGTGAGCAGCGCGGGCTGGCCGGAGCTGCTGCTGCAGGGCCCGGACGCGCGGCTGCGGCTCACCTGCCACCTGCCCGGGACCTTCAACGTCGTCAACACGGCGATGGCCGCGCTCGCCTTGCTGCGCCTGGGGTATGCCGCCGCCGATGTCGAGGCCGCGATGGCCGTCGAGCCGGTCGTGCCGGGGCGCATGGAGCTCGTCCCCGGCGGCCCCGAGGACCCGCGCTGCATCGTCGACTATGCCCACACCCCCGAGGCCGTCGAGGCTGCGGTGACGGCGCTGCGGCCGACCACCCCGGGGCGGCTGGTCGTCGTTCTCGGTGCCGGCGGGGACCGAGACCGTGGCAAGCGCCGCGGCATGGGCGCCGCCGCAGCGCGGTGGGCCGACGAGCTCATCGTCACCGACGACAACCCCCGGTCCGAGGACCCCGAGGCCATCCGCGCCGAGGTGCTCGCGGGGGCGCAGGCCGTCGTCGCCGCCGGAGCCTCCGCCCAGGTCCGCGCCGGATCCGGGCGGGCCGAGCAGATCGCTCTCGCGGTGGCCCGTGCGCGGTCGGTGCCCGGGTCCACCGTCGCCGTCCTCGGCAAGGGCCATGAGACCGGCCAGGACATCGGTGGCATCGTCCATCCTTTCGACGATCGTGACGCGCTGCGGGCCGCCCTGGCCGGGGTGCCCTATGACCCGGAGGTTCCTGCGTGATCCCCTTGCGGCTCAACGAGATCGCTGCCGCGACGGGTGGCGAGGTCCACCCCCCGGAGGCTGGTGACGTGCTCGTCGACGGCCCAGTCGTCACCGACTCACGCCAGTGCACGCGTGGCTCGCTCTATGTCGCGCGCGTCGGCGAACACGCCGACGGCCACCTGTATGCCGGTGCCGCCGCCTCCACGGGCGCCGTTGGGGCCTTGGCGACCCGGCCGCTGACCGAGCTGCCCGCCGTCGTCGTGCCCGACACCCAGCTCGCCTTCGGCCGGCTCGCGCACCTCGTGCTGGAGCGGGCCGGCGTGCCCCTCGTCGTCGGCGTCACCGGGTCCTCCGGCAAGACCTCGACCAAGGATCTGCTCGCTCAGGTGCTCGCGGCCCATGGCGAGACGGTCGCCAACATCGAGTCCTTCAACGGCGAGATCGGCGTCCCGCTCACCGTCTGCCGGGTCACGACATCGACGCGGCACCTCGTCGTGGAGATGGGGGCTCGCGGGGTCGGACACATCGCCTACCTCACGACGATCGCCCCGCCCCGCATCGGCGTCGTGCTCAATGTGGGGGTGGCCCACGTCGGGGAGTTCGGCGGACGCGAGCAGATCGCCCTCGCCAAGGGCGAGCTCGTCGCAGCCCTCCCCGCCGACGGCGTCGCCGTCCTCAACGCCGACGACCCGCTCGTCGCCGCGATGGCCTCCCGGACCAGCGCGCGGGTCCTGCTCGTCGGCGAGGCGATGGCCGCCGACGTGCGGGCCAGCTCGGTGATCCTCGACCACGTCGGCCGGCCCAACTTCACCGTGCACACCGCGGCCGGCGCCGCCCACGTCGCGCTCGGACTGCACGGGCGACACCACGTCGGCAACGCCCTCGCGGTCATCGCCGTCGCCCTCGAGGCCGGGATGAGCCTCGCCGACACGGTGGCCGCGCTCGCGGCCGCCCGCCCGGCCAACCGATGGCGCATGGAGGTCACCGAGCGGGCCGACGGGGTCACCGTCGTCAATGACGCCTACAACGCCAATCCCGACTCCATGGGCGCCGCCCTGCGCGCCCTCGTCGCGATGAACCGCTCCGCCGAGGGGCAGCCACGGCGCACGTGGGCGGTGCTCGGGGAGATGTTCGAGCTGGGGGAGGCCAGCGCCGCCGAGCACGCCGGCGTCGGGGCCCTCGCGGCGCAGCTGCACGTCGATCGGCTCGTCACCGTTGGCGCCGGGGCCGAGCCGATCGCCGCCGGTGCACTCGCGGCGGGTATGCCGGCCGCGCAGGTCCTGCGCGCGGACGGCACGGACACGGCATACGCCATGTTGGAGCGCGACATGCGCCCCGGTGACGTCGTGGTGTTCAAGTCCAGCCGGGACGCGGGACTACGGTGGCTCGGAGATCGGTTCGCGGGCAAGGAGGTCGGGTCGTGAAGGGCGTGCTCGTCGCGGCCGCGGCCTCGTTGGTGCTCGCACTGCTCGGCACCCCGTGGTTCATCAAGTGGCTCGTCCGGCGCCAATACGGGCAATTCATCCGTGACGACGGGCCGACGAGCCACCACACCAAGCGTGGCACCCCGACGATGGGTGGCACCGTCATCGTCGGCGCGACCCTCGCGGCCTACTTCCTCGCCCACCTCTCGCTCGGCAGCTGGCCGACGGCGAGCGGGCTGCTCGTGCTCTTCCTCATGGCGGGGCTCGCCCTCATCGGCTTCCTCGACGACTTCATCAAGATCTCCCGCCAGCGCTCGCTCGGGCTGCGCACCAAGCAGAAGCTCATCGGCCAAGGGCTCGTCGGCGTGACCTTCGCCGTGCTCGCGCTGCAGTTCGAGAGCAACAACCGCACGCCGGCCTCGACGGCGATCTCCTTCGTGCGCGACACCCGCTTCGACCTGGCCTTCGCCGGCCCGATCATCGGCGTCATCCTTTTCGTCCTCTGGGCCAACTTCATCATCACGGCGATGTCCAACGGCGCCAACCTCACCGACGGCCTCGACGGGCTCGCGACGGGCGCGTCGACGATGATCTTCGGCGCCTACCTGCTCATCGGCATCTGGACCAACAACCAGAACTGCCAGACCCTGCCGGGCCCCAAGTGCTACGAGGTGCGCGACAGCCTCGACCTGGCGATCGTCGCTGCGGCGGCCATGGGGGCCTGCTTCGGCTTCCTCTGGTGGAACGCCTCGCCGGCGCGCATCTTCATGGGCGACACCGGGTCGCTCGGCCTCGGCGGGCTCATCGCGGGGCTGGCGATCATGACCCGCACCGAGTTCCTCTCGGTCATCCTCGCGGGCCTGTTCGTCCTCGAGACGCTCTCGGTGCTCATCCAGGTCGGGGTCTTCAAGACGACCCGAAAACGCTTCTTCCGGATGGCCCCGCTGCATCACCACTTCGAGATGCTCGGGTGGGAGCAGATCACCGTCGTCATCAGGTTCTGGATCATCGCCGGGCTCTTCGTCGCGCTCGGCCTGGGCATCTTCTACGCCGAATGGGTGGTGGGCTCCACGTGAGCGAGCTCGACGATCTCACCGGAGCCGCCGACGCGGCATACGAGCCGCGGCCGGGGCTCACCCACCGCGACGCCGACTGGTCGGGGCTGCGGGTGCTCGTCGCGGGGCTGGGGATCAGTGGCTTCGCGGCGGCCGACGCGTTGTGGGAGCGCGGCGCGCGGATCATCGTCGTCGACGCCGCCGAGCCGGGCTCCAGCCGCACCCTCGACGAGCGCGCCCAGATCCTCTCGGTGCTCGGCGTCGACGTGCGCCTCGGCGCCGCGCATGCCGCGAGTATGCCGGCCGAGCCGGTCGATCTGGTCGTCACCTCGCCCGGGTGGCGGCCCACCCAGCCGCTGCTCGCCGCGGGGGCTGCGGCCGGCATACCGATCTGGGGGGAGGTCGAGCTCGCCTGGCGGATGCGCCCGGCGCTCGACCCGGCCCCCTGGCTCACGGTGACCGGCACCAACGGCAAGACGACGACGGTCAACATGCTCGCCTCGATCCTGCGGGCGAGCGGCCTGCGGGCGACCAGCGCCGGCAATGTCGGCACGCCGCTGCTCGAGGCCGTGCTGCACCCGCAGCCCTATGACGTGCTCGCCGTCGAGCTGTCGAGCTTCCAGCTGCACTGGCAGCGCTCGCTGTCGCCGGTCGCCTCGGCCTGCCTCAACGTCGCTGCCGACCACATCGACTGGCATGGGTCCTTCGAGGAATACCTGCGGGCCAAGGGGCGGGTCTATCGCCACACGCACGTCGCCTGCATCTACAACGTCGCCGACCCGTTGACCGAGCAGCTCGTCATCGACGCCGACGTCATCGAGGGCTGCCGGGCGATCGGCTTCACCCTCGGCGTTCCGGCGCCGTCGATGGTCGGGCTCGTCGACGACGTGCTCGCCGACCGGGCCTTCGTCGAGCAGCGCCAGCACTCGGCCGCCGAGCTCGCGACGCTGGCCGACCTGCGCGGCGACGCCCAGTCGGTCGCGCCGCACTATGTCGCCAACGCCCTGGCCGCCGCCGCGCTGGCGCGCGCCTATGGGGTGGGACCGCTGTCGGTCCGCGAGGGTCTGCGGGCCTTCCGCCCGGATCCGCATCGCATCGCCGAGGTGGCGACGGTCGCCGGGGTCCGCTATGTCAACGACTCCAAGGCCACCAATCCGCATGCCGCCCAGGCCGCGCTGTCCTCCTTCGACTCGGTGGTGTGGGTTGCCGGGGGGCTGCTCAAGGGCGCCGACATCGACCCTCTGGTCGAGGCGATGGCCGCCCGGCTGCGAGGTGTCGTGTTGCTGGGAGCCGATCGCGAGCTCGTCGCGCAGGCATTGGCCCGACACGCCCCCGATGTCCCCGTCCGCGACGCCGGCGGGCCGGACACTGGGGAGATGCACGGGGACCACGGGGAGCACACCGGCGCATCGGGCGGGGCACCGCGCGAGAGTGTCGAGGTCGTCATGGACCGTGTCGTCGCCCTGGCCGCCGAGCTGGCCCAGCCCGGTGACGTCGTGCTGCTCGCTCCGGCTGCGGCGTCGATGGACATGTTCGCCAATTACGGCGAGCGCGGCCGGTCCTTCGAGGAGGCGGTCCGGCGCCGGGGCGCGATGGGGGAGCGGTGACCAGCACCACCGACACGACGGGCCCGTCGCGGGCTCGCGCAGGGCGCACGGCCCGTCCCACCGCCGAGGTCGCAGGCGAGCGCCGAGTGCCGGGCAAGGCCCTGCTGGAGAGCCTCCGTCCGCTGCGTGAGCGGCTCGACTCTCCGCTGACCTCCTATTACCTGCTGCTCGGGGCGACGACGGCCCTGCTGCTCGTCGGCCTGGTCATGGTGCTGTCGGCGTCGATGGTCACCTCGCTGCAGACCGAGGGCTCGACGTATGCCGAGTTCCTCAAGCAGGCGCGCTTCGCCGGGTTGGGCATCATCGGCGCGGTGCTGGCCGCCCGCATCCCGGTCACCGCGTGGCGCCGCTTTGCCGTGCCGGTGCTGCTGCTGTCGGTGGTGCTGCAGGCGTTGGTCATTTTCGTCCCGAGCCTTGGGCTCACCGTCAAGGGCAACCGCAACTGGCTCAAGATCACCTCGACGCTGGGCTTCCAGCCCTCCGAGCTGGTCAAGCTCGGGCTCGTCCTCGTCGGCGCGCTCATCCTTACCAAGAAGCGCCAGCTGGTCACCCGGCTCGCCCAAGCGCTCATCCCCTATGTCGTGCCGATCGCCGCCCTCGCGATCGGGCTGGTGCTGGCCGGCCACGACCTCGGCACCGCCCTGGTCCTCATGGGCATCGTCTCGGCCGTGCTGTATGCCGGTGGCGTCCCGGCCCGGTGGTTCGCCATGGCGGCCGGTGCGGTGGCTCTCGTCGCCCTCGTGCTCGTCAAGGGCAGCAGCAATCGGATGGACCGCATCACCAACTGGCTCTCCGGCGACTGCACCGATCCCAACGGCGTGTGCGGCCAGTCCGTCCACGGGCTCTATGCCCTCGCCGACGGCGGGTGGTGGGGCGTGGGCCTCGGGGCGAGCAAGGAGAAGTGGGCCTGGCTCGCCGAGGCCCAGAACGACTTCATCTACGCGATCATCGGCGAGGAGCTGGGCCTGCCCGGCACGCTGGTCATCCTCGTGCTCTTCGCCCTCTTCGCCACCGCGTGCTTCCGGCTCATCCGGCGCACCGACGACCAGTTCGTGCGGCTGGCCACGGCCGGGGTGATGAGCTGGATCCTGCTGCAAGCCATGGTCAACATCGGCGGGGTCATCGGCCTGCTCCCGGTCATCGGGTTGCCGCTGCCGCTCGTCTCGGCCGGCGGGTCGGCTCTCGTCGTGACACTGCTCGCCATGGGGATGCTCATCTCCTTCGCCCGACACGAGCCGGGAGCCAGCGAGATCCTCGCCACCCGACCCAGTGTGGTCCGGCGCTCGCTGGCCGTGCTGCCCCGACGTCGCGGGCGCGCCCAGCGATGAGCATCGGGCACCCGGCCGGCGCAGCGCCCGGCTCCTCGCCGCTGCGTCGGGTCCTGCTCGCGGGAGGCGGCAGCGCCGGTCACGTCTCGCCCTTGCTCGCGACGGCCGACGAGCTGGTGCGCCGCCATCCCGAGATCGAGATCGCGGCGTTGGGCACCACGAGCGGGCTCGAGGCACGGCTCGTGCCGGCCCGCGGCTATCCGCTGCACGTCGTCCCTCGAGTCCCGTTGCCGCGCAAGCCCAACGCCGCGGCACTGCGCTTTCCGGGGGCGCTCGGGTCCGCTGTCGCAGCGGCCGATCGCGCGATCCGCGAGACCGGAGCCCAGGTCGTCGTCGGCTTCGGCGGCTATGTCTCCTCGCCGGCCTACCTCGCGGCCCGGCGGCACGGCATACCCATCGTCGTGCACGAGCAGAACACCACCCCTGGCTTCGCCAACCGGCTGGGGGCTCGCCTCACGTCGCACGTCGCGACGACCTTCCCCTCGACCCGGCTGCCGCATGCCCACTGCATCGGTATGCCGTTGCGCCCCGAGATCGCCGGCTTGGACCGGGAGGCCATGCGAGCCGGCGCGCGCGCGGACTTCGGGCTCGACCTTGACCGCCCGACCGTGCTGGTCACCGGCGGGTCACTCGGCGCGCAACGGCTCAACCAGACCTTCGCCGCCCGCGCGGCTGCGCTGTCGGCGGCCGGCATCCAGGTGCTGCATGCCAGCGGTGCCGGCAAGGCCTTCACCCCGGAGCGCCCCGCAGCCACAGGTGCCCCCTATGTCGTCGTCGACTACGTCGACCACATGGAGCTGGCCTATGCCGCAGCCGATCTGGTCGTCTGCCGAGCCGGCGCCAACACGGTCTGCGAGCTGACCGCCGTCGGCCTCCCGGCGGTCTACGTGCCGCTGCCGATCGGCAATGGCGAGCAGCGGCTCAACGCCACCGACGTCGTCGCCGTCGGGGGAGGGCTGCTCGTCGACGACGCCGCCTTCACGCCGCAATGGCTCGACGGTCACCTGCTGCCCCTCGTCGGTGACGCCGAGCAGCTGCGCCGCATGGCGGCCGCGTCCGCGGCGAGTGGGCGGCGTGGGGCGGCGACAGCGCTCGCAGAGATGATCGAAACGGCATACGCCGCAAGCAATTCGGCCCGCGGGCGAGGTCCGTGGAGGCGCTCGTGAGCCTGCCGGCGACGCGCTTCGACTTCGCGGCGCCGGTGCCGCCCGTCGCCGAGCTGGGGCCGGTGCACTTCATCGCCATCGGTGGGGCCGGCATGTCGGGGGTCGCCCGGATCATGCTCGACCTGGGGGTCACGGTGTCCGGCTCGGATGCCAAGGACTCGGCGGTCCTGCAGGCGCTCGGGGCCGAGGGCGCCACCGTCCATGTCGGACACGACCCGGCATATCTGGGGGCGGCGCAGACGGTCGTCGTCTCGTCGGCGATCCGCGAGGACAACGTCGAGCTGCGCCGGGCACGCGAGCTCGGGCTGCGTGTCCTGCACCGGGCGCAGGCCCTCGCCGCGACGATGGGGCGGGTCACCCGGCTCGCGGTGGCCGGTGCCAACGGCAAGACGACGACGACCTCGCTGGCCACCGTCGCCCTGCAGCACTGCGGGCTCGATCCGTCCTTCGCCATCGGCGGTGAGCTGTCCGGCCGGGGCACCAACGCCCATCACGGCAGCGGGTCGGTCTTCGTCGTTGAGGCCGACGAGAGCGACGGCTCCTTCCTCGTCTACCACCCGCAGATCGCGATCGTCACGAGCGTCCAGCCCGACCACCTCGACTTCTACGGCGACCTCGCGACCGTCGAGCTGGCCTACCAGGCCTTCGTCGCCTCGATCCCCACGGGCGGGCTGCTCGTCGCCTGCGCCGACGACCCGGGCTCGGCTCGCCTTGCCGATTGGGCTGCGGCACAAGGGATCAGGGTCATCCGCTATGGACATGCCGAGGTCGCCGACGTGCAGGTCAGCGGCGTCGTCCTCGAGGGGCTCACGGCGGCGGCGCGGGTGAAGGTGCGTGGCACGGCATACCCCATGGCCCTCAACGTGCCTGGGCTGCACAACGTCCTCAATGCGAGCGCGGTGCTGGCGGCCGCGGTCTTCGGCCTCGACCTCGCGCCCGAGCCGGTGCTCGCCGGCCTGTCGGCTTTCACCGGCACCCGGCGGCGCTTCGAGCCCAAGGGGCGCGCGGGCGGGGTCGAGGTCGTCGACGACTATGCCCACAACCCCGGCAAGGTCGCCGCGGTGGTCACCACGGGGGCCGCTCTCGCCCATCCCTCCGGGCGGCTGGTCGTCGTCTTCCAGCCCCACCTCTACTCGCGCACCCGCGACTTCGCCGACGACTTCGGCCGCGCGCTGGCCGGTGCCGATGTCGTCGTCGTCATGGACGTGTATGCCGCCCGCGAGGACCCGATGCCCGGGGTCACCGGGGCGCTGGTCGTCGACGCGATCGCCGCGACGCGGCCCGAGTGCGAGGTCGTCTACGAGCCGTCGTGGTCGGCCGTGCCGGCGCGGGTGGCCGAGCTCGTGCGCCCCGGCGATCTGCTGGTGACCGTGGGTGCCGGTGACGTGACGATGATCGGCCCCGAGGTGCTGCGGCTGCTGTCCGAGGCTGACGGCGGGCCTGGGGAGGCAGCTGTCGAGGGGCCTGTCGTGAGACCGCCCGGTCGACGAGCGGATGGGCCGACCGTGGATGGCGGCCGGTCATGACGCGGATGTCCTCGCGGGCGCGCTTCGAGCAGCGCGCCGCAGCGGTGCGCCGCCGCCCGTGGCGTGTCGTCGGCGCCGTGGTCGCGGCCGTTGCCCTGCTCGTCGGGGTCGGCTGGATCGTCTGGGCGAGCCCGCTGCTCGCCGTCACCGACGTGAGCGTCGTGGGCGTCGATGGGGTTGATCGCGACGCCGTGCTTGCGGCCGCGGCCGCGCAGACCGACGTGCCGCTCGCCCGGGTCGACACCGGCGCCATGGCCGGACGGATCGCTGCGGTGCCCGTCGTGCGCGAGGTGGAGGTCACCCGAGCCTGGCCGCACACCCTCGCGATCACCGTAACGCCGCGAGTGGCGCTGCTCGCCGTCGTGGAGTCCGACGGCAGCATGCGCCTGGTCGATGACCAGGCCGTCGCCTTCCGGACCGTGACCTCGGCCCCGGCCGGGATCGCCGTGGTCAACCGCACCGGGACCGCCCCCGCCGACGACGGGCTGCGCGCGGTGATCGGGGTGCTGCGCCTGCTGCCCGACGGCCAGCGGGCCGCGGTCACCGACATCACCGTGAGCAGTGCGAGTCTGGTGCGCTTCAAGCTCGGGGCGATCGACGTCGTCTGGGGCGGGCTCGGCCAGGAGGCCAAGAAGCTCACCGTCCTGCAGGTGTTGCTCAAGACGACGCCGGCCCCCACCGTCATCGATGTCAGCGCCCCCGACACTCCGGTGACACGCTGAGCCGTTGGCGGTGAGGGCATGTCGTTCGTTGAGCGCCGTGGCGGTCCAACTCGCCAGGGCGAGAGCGAGTCAATCGCGCCAGCAACCCAGACGTCCCACCAGCCACACCAGTCGCGTGCGTCACACCAGCCACACGGCATACACGAATCTGACCTAGAGGTGCAGTGACACGCCGCGGCGGTCGTTGATCGACCCTCGGTGCGTGCATAGCGTCAGGGCGACGGTGAAGGCGCGCTAACACTCTAGCTCGACTAAACCTTCAGGGTTCGGCAGCGGTTCTCCGGCGTGTCGGGCAGGGCTTCCAGGGTCCGGCCAGGCGGGGCGGGGTGGCGGTGCCGAGCCCAGCAGCCAGCACAGCTTCGACCCTCAGGAAAGGGCCACCACCGTGGGAGCGACACCACAGAACTACCTCGCCGTCATCAAGGTCGTGGGCATCGGCGGTGGAGGTGTCAATGCGATCAACCGGATGATCGAGGTCGGCCTCAAGGGTGTCGAGTTCATCGCCATCAACACCGACGCCCAGGCCCTGCTTATGAGCGACGCCGACGTCAAGCTCGACGTGGGCCGCGAGCTCACCCGCGGCCTCGGCGCCGGCGCCGACCCCGAGGTCGGCCGTAAGGCAGCCGAGGACCACGCCGAGGAGATCGAGGAGGTGCTCAAGGGCGCCGACATGGTCTTCGTCACCGCGGGTGAGGGCGGTGGCACCGGCACGGGTGGCGCCCCGGTCGTCGCACGGATCGCCAGGGGCCTGGGCGCGCTGACGATCGGCGTGGTGACCCGGCCCTTCACCTTCGAGGGGCGCCGGCGCGCCAACCAGGCCGAAAACGGCATCGGCGGGCTGCGCCAAGAGGTCGACACTCTCATCGTCATCCCCAACGACCGGCTGCTGTCGATCAGCGACCGCAACGTCTCGATGATGGATGCCTTCCGCAGCGCCGACCAGGTCCTGCTCTCCGGCGTCCAGGGCATCACCGACCTCATCACCACTCCCGGTCTGATCAACCTCGACTTCGCCGACGTCAAGTCGGTCATGCAGGGGGCCGGCTCGGCCCTCATGGGCATCGGCTCCGCTCGCGGTGAGGACCGGGCGGTGCAGGCCGCCGAGCTGGCGATCTCCAGCCCGCTGCTCGAGGCGAGCATCGACGGTGCTCATGGGGTGCTGCTGTCGATCTCCGGTGGCAGCGACCTCGGGCTCTTCGAGATCAACGAGGCCGCCCGGCTGGTCCAGGAGGCCGCCCACCCCGAGGCCAACATCATCTTCGGCACCGTCATCGACGACGCCCTGGGTGACGAGGTGCGGGTGAGGGTCCTTGCCGCCGGCTTCGACGGCGGCAACCCGCCCGCCCGGGCCGACGCCAGGGTCGTGGGCGCGGTGCAGGCCGGCG
>CAZLGB010000083.1:0-13863 GCA_964558825.1 uncultured Intrasporangiaceae bacterium | reverse complement strand
GAGCGGACGGCCGCCGAGGGGACCACGACGACTCGCTCGCCGGCGAGCTGGGCGCGCCAACCGAGATCGAGGGCTGCGGCGCGCGCGGCCGGCGACGCGCCGAAGCCGCCGACTCGCTCGAAGAGGGCGCGGCGCACGAGCATCCCCGCGGCGCCGACGGCCAGGACGTCGGTGCGGGTGTCGTATTGCCCCTGATCGGTCTCGCCGGGAGCGGGTGCCGCAAGCCGGCGACCGCTGCGGGTGAGCAATTGCCCGACCTCGAGCAGCTGGCGGGGGCGCTCCCAGTCGAGCACCTTGGGACCGACCACACCGACCGACGGTGAGCGCCGCACGGCCCCGACGAGGCGCGCCAGCGCGTCGGCGGCGGGGGCACAGTCGTCGGGCAGCAACCACAGCCACTCGGGGCGCTCGGACTCGGGGGCCTGCTCGGGACGGTCAAGGGTCGCGACCGTGGCGTCGATCGCGGCCTCGAAGCTCGCTGCCGGGTCGCCCACCTGAGGGAGCATCCGCCATGCCGGGATGGCTGCGTGCAGCGCCGCATGATCGCCGACGAGAGCCGCGCTGCCGTCGGTGCTGGCCAGGTCGAGGACGACCAACCGGTCGGGCGGTCGTTGTTGCTCGGCGAGGGCGTCGAGCACCTCGGGCAGCCACCGGGAGCCGTCCCGCAGCACGAGCAGCGCCGTGACGAAGGGCAGCACGGGAGGTGACTCGAGCGCCGCCGGCGGCGTCGACTCGGGGTGCGCAGGGCTGGTCGTCGTCAAGGTCACGGCGTCACCGGGTGATCGTGTCCACTGGCCCGGAGGGGGCCGGTGAAGTCACACGGCCCGCTTCTTGAGCTTGCGTCGCTCGCGCTCGGACATGCCACCCCAAATGCCGAAGCGCTCGTCATTGGCCAACGCATACTCCAGGCATTCCAGGCGCACCTCGCATCCCACGCAGACCTTCTTGGCCTCGCGCGTGGAGCCACCCTTCTCCGGAAAGAAGGCTTCAGGGTCGGTCTGAGCACACAGCGACCGCTCCTGCCAGCTCATCTCCCCCTCTGCCGCGTTGGACGGCAGCAAAAGCAACTCGTGCATGTCGCCTCCTCGACCCGTCTGGCATGCACCAAAATCCACCTGCGGGTGCCGTGATGGATGACCGTGAGCCGCCGCACTCGGTGCGTCAACCCCCAACCCACGCCGTGAGGTCATCACGGTTGTCACCACGCACACCCTGGCCGTCATCACGTCCTCCGTGGCCAACCGATCCGGCGAACCGCTCGGCGATCCATGATGACACCAGTGGAATTACACGCGTGTCATACCCCTTTCGTCAAGCCGAGATCTGATATTTGAGAGGGCTGCGGGTGTGCTATGGGCTCTGCTCCCGCGTGTCGCGCCCATCGGTCGGCGTGTCGCGGAGGGCCGCTCGTGGGCTGACAGACTGCCTCCATGCACGTCACCGCACTCACCGGCGGGGTGGGCGGGGCGCGTTTCCTGCGCGGCCTGCTCGCCCATCTCGACCGCGATCCGGCCCTGGCCGGCTCGACCGTCACCGTCATCGGCAACACCGGCGACGACATCACCCTCTTCGGTCTGCGCGTGTGCCCGGACCTCGACACGGTCCTCTACACGCTCGGCGGCTCGGTCCACGAGGAGCAGGGGTGGGGACGGGCCGAGGAGTCCCATGCCGTGCAGGGCGAGTTGTCGGCGCTCGGCGTGCAGCCGCAGTGGTTCGGACTCGGCGACAAGGACTTCGGCACCCATGTCGCCCGCTCGCTGTGGCTCGGGCAGGGCGCCAGCCTCAGCGAGGTGACGGCGCGGTTGGCGGCCCGGTGGGGCTTGACGGAGCGCGGGGTGCGGGTGCTGCCGATGACGGATACCCCGGTCGAGACCCATGTCGTCGTCGACGAGGGAGCCGGCCCGCAGGCGGTCCATTTCCAGGAGTGGTGGGTCCGGATGCGGGCCTCCGTGCCCGCGCAGCGCTTCGTCGTCGTGGGGATGGACCGCGCCACGCCCGCCCCGGGCGTGCTCGACGCCATCCGCACCGCCGATCTCGTGCTGCTGCCCCCGAGCAATCCGGTCGTCTCCATCGGCATCATCCTCGGCGTACCAGGCGTGCGTGACGCCCTGCGCGGGACCCGCGCTCCGGTCGTCGGGGTGTCGCCCCTCGTGGCCGGTCGTCCGGTCCGCGGCCATGCCGACGCCTGCCTCGCCGCCATCGGTGTCCCGGCCACCTCCGAGGCGGTTGCTGGGCTCTATGCCGACTTCCTCGACGGTTGGCTCGTCGCCGACACCGACGAGCCGAGCGGTTCGCCGGAGCTGGGCGGGACGGAGGGGACGAGCGGGATCGGTGGGCTGGCCGGAGCGGAGATCCGCCGTCGACCGCTGCTCATGACCGATGTCGACGCCGCTGCAGAGATCGCCGGCGCGGCCGTGGCTCTCGGCGCCGAGCTCACCGCCCGACGCGCATGACCCTCGAGCCACATCCGCCGGTCACCCAGGCGGCGGAGCCGACCCCGGGCGGCGTGCTCGTCGTGCCGCTGCACGGCATACCCGAGGTGCGTGAGGGCGACGACCTCGCCCGGCTGCTGCTCGACGCCCTCGAGCGCGGCGACCTCGCGTTGCGTGACGGAGACGTGCTCGCGGTGTCGAGCAAGATCGCCTCCAAGGCCATGGGGTTGCAGGCTCCGCTCGCCGAGCGCGAGGCGGTGATCCAGCGCGAGACGCTGTCGGTCGTCGCCGAGCGTGCCCTGCCGGGCGATCGGGTCACCCGCATCGTCCACGCTGCCGCCGGGCCGGTCATGGCCGCCGCCGGGGTGGACGCCTCCAACACCGGTGGACAGGACGTCGTCCTCGTGCTCCCCCGCGACCCCGATGGCGTATGCCGGCAGCTGCACGAGCGGCTCGTCGCAGCCACCGGCGTGGCCCGGCTGGCGGTGGTGCTCACCGACACGGCCGGGCGTCCCTGGCGCATCGGGCAGACCGACTTTGCGCTCGGGAGCCACGGCCTCGCGGTCGTCGACGACCTGCGCGGCGGAGTCGACGCCGACGGGCGCTCGCTGCTCGTCACCACCCGGGTCCTCGTCGACGAAGTGGCCGCAGCCGCCGACCTCGTCAAGGGCAAGACGAGCGCTGTGCCGGCCGCGCTCGTGCGCGGGCTCGCGGAGGTCGTCCTCGACCCGAGCGCTGCCGCCACGGCGCCCGGGTCACGCAGCCTGGTGCGACCCCCTGAGGAGGACTGGTTCGCGCTCGGGACCCACGAGGCCGTTCTCGCCGCTCTCGGGGTGGCTCCGGGCAGTGGCCTCGCAGCCGGCACCCCCCTGCGCCCGGCCGGGGCGGACACCCGCGCCGCCTGCCTCCAGCGAGCGATCGGCGTCGCCCTCCTCCCCCACCTGGGCCCCTGGCAGGCCGGCGTGTCCGTCGGCACGCCGAGCGGCGGCTCAGCGATCGAGATCGACGGTGCCGATGCGTTCGCCGTCGGCGTGGTCACCGCTCGGGTGCTCGTCGCTCTTGCGGGCGAGGGCGTGCCGCACCTCATCGACTCCCGGACCAGCACCGACGGCGGCTGCCACATCCGACTCGTGCCCCGGCCCGCCTGACAGCGGCGAGCGGCTCAGCGCGGCAGGTGCGTGCGCGGGGCCATCCGCGGGCCGTGCCGCGGGCGCGAGTGACCGGCGAGCTCGAGCAGCCGCTGGACCCGATAGCGGTGCCCGGCATACGGCTCGAGCAACTCGGCGAGGCCATCGTCGTCGAGCTCGCGGCCGATGAGCGCCCAGCCGATGTTGCGGGCGACGTGATAGTCGCCAAAGCTCACCGCATCGGCATCCCCCCACGCGCGCTGAGCCACCTCCGCAGCGGTCCAGCGGCCCACTCCCGCAACGGTTTGCAGCGCAGCACGCGCCTCGGCTGGGGGCCTGGAGGCGAGCCGCTCGAGCGAGCCGGCCACCCGGCATACCCGCATGACCGTGGCCGAGCGCGCGTGGTCGACCGAGGCCTTGAGCCACTCCCACGAGGGGATCGCCGCCCACCCGGCCGCGTCGGGCGCCACCATGAGCCCCGCGTCACCGGCCGGGCCGGGGGCGCGCTCACCATGGCGACGGATGAGTCGGTGCTGCCCCCCGAAGGCCTCCTTGCCGGTGACCTTCTGCTCGATGATCGCCGGGACGAGAGCGTCGAGGGCGAGCCCGCTCGCCGGCACCCGCCAGCCCGGCAACAACCGCAGCGCCAGGGCCACCGGCTCGTGGTGGGCGACGAAACCGCTCGGGTCGTCGTCCTCGCCGACGAGCCCGGGCACATGCTCAAGAGCCCACTGCGCGCCGGGGCCCCATGCGCGAGCGGTCACCTCGCGCTCGCGTGGCGCACAACTCACCTGCAGGGTCGCGGCCCCGGCCGGGGTGCGCAGCCCGCGCGTCGTCGTGCCGTCGGGGGCCTGGGCGAAGGTGGGATCGGCGCCACCCCGGCGGAAGGCCGACAGAGTCGCGGCAAGCTGCAAGGGCCGCTCGCTGCGCCACGCACGGGTCTGCGGGCCGGGGATGCCCGACATGGCCACCGACTCTAGCGACGTAGGCTGACGCCCGTGCCGAGCCCGACGCCTGCCGAGGTCCTCGCTGCCCTGCTCCGGGCCGACCCGGGCCGGCCGCGGGTCACCTGTTACGACGACGGCACCGGCGAGCGGATCGAGCTGTCGGCCAAGACCCTCGCCAACTGGGTGGCCAAGGCAGCCAACCTGCTCGCCGACGACGCCGACGCGGGGCCGGGCCGGGCGGTGGGGCTCGAGCTGCCGGCGCACTGGCGGGCTGCCTATTGGGCGCTGGCGATCTGGTCGGTCGGCGCGACCCTCGTCACCGGTGCGGGTGCCGGGCACGCCGATGTCGTCGTCACCACGCACCCGTCCGTCGCCGCGGCCGCCTCCGCCTCCGGGAGGTATGCCGTGCTCGTCACCCCGGCGGCGCTGGCCCGGGGCAACCCCGAGACGCCGGCCGGCGTGGTGGACGAGGCTCGCGAATTGGCCTCCTATGCAGACCGATTCGACGCGTGGTCGAAACCCTCCCCGACGCAGCCGGCCTGGCGCAGCGACGGCGACGTCACGGCATACGAGACCGTGGTGCAGCCAGGGCGGCACCCGGCAGGCGCCCGCGCGGCGGTGCCCGACGACCTCGACGCGATGCTGCGAGCGGCCCTCGACGTCTGGGCAGCCGGTGGCTCGATCGTGCTGTGCCACCACGCGATCGGCGACCAGGCCGCTCGCCTGGCCGCCGAAGGCGTGACGCTGGATCTGCGCTGAGGCGCCGGGCTCAGCCCGCCCGACGTCAGCCCGCCGACTCAGCCCTCCAGCTCGACCCGGAAGTCGGGCTCAGTCGCGGCCCGGATGTCCTCGACGGTGACGCCGGGGGCGAGCTCGCGCAGGACCAATCCGGTGTCGGTGACGTCCATGACGGCCAGATCGGTGATGATCCGGTGGACGACCCGCTTGCCGGTGTAGGGCAGCGAGCACTCGCTGACGATCTTGTGCGTGCCGTCCTTGGCCACGTGCTCCATGAGGACGATGACGTGCTTGGCGCCGTGGACGAGGTCCATGGCCCCGCCCATGCCCTTGACCATCTTGCCGGGGATCATCCAGTTGGCGATGTCACCGCGCTCGGATACTTGCATCGCCCCGAGGATCGCCGCGTCGACCTTGCCGCCACGGATCATCCCGAAGCTCGTCGCGGAGTCGAAGAAGGACGCCCCACGCCGGACGGTGACGGTCTCCTTGCCGGCGTTGATGAGGTCGGGGTCCTCGTCACCCTCGACGGGATAGGCCCCGACGCCGAGGATGCCGTTTTCGGACTGCAGGACGATCTCGACGTCGTCGGCGACGTAATTGGGCACGAGCGTCGGCAGCCCGATGCCGAGGTTGACGTAGTCGCCGTCGTGCAACTCGCGAGCGGCCCGGGCGGCCATCTCTTCACGGGTGAGCGCCATCAGTTGTCCCCTTCCAGGAGCTCCGAGCCGGCCCCGGCCGCCGCGACCCGTGGGCGCACGGTGCGCTTCTCGATGCGCTTGTCGCGCACCTGGGCCCGGGTGATCGGCAAGACCCGCTGGACGTAGATGCCGGGCAGGTGGATCTTGTCGGGATCCAGCTCGCCGGCGTCGTAGAGGTGCTCGACCTCGGCGACACAGACCTTGCCGGCCATCGCCGCGAGCGGATTGAAGTTGCGTGCCGACTTGTGGAAGATCAGGTTGCCGTGCCGGTCGGCGACCGCCGCCCGCACCAGCGCGAAGTCGGCGACGATCGCGTGCTCCATGACGAATTCGCGCGAGCCGCCGCCCCAGGCAAACTCGCGGACCTCCTTGGCCGGCGAGGAGATCGCGACGCTGCCGTCGGCGGCATACCTCCACGGCATCCCGCCCTCGGCCACCTGGGTGCCCACCCCCGTCATCGTGAAGAAGGCGGGTATGCCGGCCCCGCCGGCCCGCAGGCGCTCGGCGAGCGTCCCCTGCGGAGTGAGCTCGACCTCGAGCTCACCCTGCAGATACTGGCGGGCAAACTCCTTGTTCTCGCCGACGTACGACGAGACCATCCGGCGGATCCGCTTGTCGCGCAACAGGATCCCCAAGCCCCACTCGTCGACTCCGCAGTTGTTGGAGATCACTTCGAGCTGGTCGACCCCGGCCTCGTGGAGGGCCTGGATGAGCACGGAGGGGATCCCGCAGAGGCCGAAACCGCCGACCGCGAGTGACATCCCCGAGCTGATCCCCGCAATGGCTTCCGCGGCATTCCCGACGACTTTGTCCATGGGGCCGACTCTAGTGCTGCGCCCTTGGCGCCGGAGGGGCACCATGTGGGGACGACACGTCCTCGCTGTGACCAAGGAAACTCGCGGTGAACCCATGGTGAACGGCAGAATTGCCCAGTGATGCGTTTGGACCTCGACACCCTCATGCCTGGCCTGGTGCGCCTGCGTCAGCTGGATCGATCCCATCTCATGGGTGACATGACCGCTGGCCTGTTGGTCGCTGCGCTGGCCATCCCCCAGGCGCTGGGTTATGCCGTGGTCGCGGGGGTTCCCGTCCAGGTCGGCCTCTACTCGATCCCCCCGGCGCTGTTCGCCTATGCGTTGTTCGGCTCCTCGCGCGTGCTGTTCATGGGGCCGGTGTCGACGGTGTCGGTGCTGTCCGGCACGGTCGTGCGCGGGCTCGCCGGGGGCGACTCGGCCAAGGCCATCGGGCTGACCGCCGCCCTGGCCATCATCGCGGGCATCGTCCTCATCGCCATCGGGTTGTTACGCCTGGGCTGGGTGGCCCAGTTCCTCAGCGAGCCCATCGTCACGGGCTTCGTCACCGGATTGGTCGTCATCATCGTCGCGGGCGAGATCCCGGCGCTGCTCGGCATTCCGAGCCCGAGCGGCTCGCTCTTCGAAAAGCTGTGGGCGATCCTGCTCGCGGTGCCCAAGGCCCAGCCGATGACCCTGCTGGTCGCCGCCGCCGCGCTGCTGCTGCTCTTCGGGGGCTCCAAGGTCGCGCCGCGTATGCCGTGGTCGCTGTTGGCGATCGTCGGCGGCATCCTCGCCTCGCGCCTGCTCGACCTGCCCGGCCGCGGCATCGCCGTCGTCGGCACGGTGCCCGTCGGACTGCCCGTCCCCACGATTCCCGGGATCTCACTCGGAGACCTCAGCAATCTCGTCACGGGTGGCTTCGCCCTGGCCGCGGTCGGCATCGCCGAGGGCCTTGCTGCAGCGCACACCTTCGCCGGCAAGGAGTCGCGCGGCGACCTCAAGGACAACGCCGAGTTCATCGCCAACGGTGTCGCCAACGTCGCCTCGGGCTTCTTCAGCGGCATGGGCGTCGGCGGCAGCCTCTCCAAGACCGCGGCCGTGGTGCGCGCGGGCGGTCGCTCGCAAGTCTTCGGCCTGGTCGCCGCGGTGGTGGCGATGCTCGTGCTGCTGCTGGCCGCCGGCCTGCTCACCCCGCTCCCCCGTGCGGTGCTCAGCGCCGTCGTCGTGCACGCCGTGTGGGGCCTGGTGCACCCACGCAAGTTCACCTACTACAAGCGGGTGCGCCGCAACGACTTCGTCGGCTCCATCGCTGCCCTCGTCGGCGTTCTCATCGCCGGCCCCCTCAACGGCCTGCTCATCGCCATCGGTCAGTCGCTGCTCGGCCTGATCTACCGCTCCATGCAGGTGCACATCGACGAGATGGGCAAGGTCCCCGGCGAGAAGGCCGCCTGGGGAGCGATCTCCCACGACCCCAACCGCAAGTCCGTCAAGAGCGTCTGCGTGCTGCGGCCCGACGGTCCGGTCTTCTGGGCCAACAGCGACCAGGTCATCCGACGGGTCTCGCGCCTCACCCGCAAGCGCCAGGACGTGCGCGCCCTGGTCCTCGACGTCGAGGCGACCAACCAGCTCGATGCGACGACGGCCGAGCGGCTCATCGAGCTCATCAAGCAGCTGCGGGAAGAGGACATCGAGGTCTACCTCGTGCGCGTCTTCGGCAACGTCAAGGGCGTCATGCAGCGCTCCGGCGTGCTCGACATGCTCGGCGAGGACCGCATCTGGCACTCGATCTCGGCCGGTGTCAAGGCGGCCAAGACCGACATCCAGGACCGCATGCGCCGCGACGAGCAGCTGTCCGACGACTTCTGGGACCCCTACGAGGCGGCTGCCGAGGACGCGATGCTCGCCGACGAGGGTCCCGAGGTCATCCTCACCCGGGGCAGCGACCGCGAGGACGAGATCGAGCGCTTCGACCGTGATCGCTTCACGCTGGACTTCGACGACTTCGACGCCTACAACGAGTGGTCGCCTCCCGATGACGGGACAGCGCCGGACGGCTTCGCCTCAGCGACCGCGCCCGCTCCCAGCCAGGTGGCAGTCATCGCGCCCGATCATGGGCACGGCCAGGCCCAGCCGGCCCAGCAGGCCCACGAGGACGACGACGACCACGGGCATGGCCACGACCACGACGGCCATCATGGCGACCGGCGGCGCAAGCGCAGCGCGAAGTAGACCAATCGCCGCGCCTGGCCCAGTCCGGTCGCCATCGCTCTCCCGCGCCGCAAGTCGGCCCGGGAGAGCAGCCCGGGGGCCCGATGGGCCAGGGCGTCGTGGAAGGCGACGACCTGGGCGGCCTGCTGATCGGCCAGCTCGACACTCCACTGACCGGCGCTGATCCGGAAGGCCGCAAGGCTGCGCGGCACGGCATACAGATCGCCGCGCAGCAGCACCAGCGCATAGGTCGCCTCGTCGATGACATAGGGGTGGTCGGCCCACCAGCCGCCGACGGCCTCGAGGTCGCCGCGGCGGATGAGCACCGAGGCCGGCTCGCCGAAGAGGTTGGTCCCCGCCCGCACGGTGCGCCGGATCGCGGCGCGGCCCTCGTGCAGGCCGCTGATGCGGGCCATCCCCCGGCCTCCGGCCAGCTGGGTGCCGTCGGCGTCGATGAGGTCACGGCGCGCACAGACGAGGACGACCTTGGGGTGGCTGTCCATCGCGTCGACCTGCTCGCGCAGGCAGGTCGGATAGAGCAGGTCGTCGCCGCAGACGAGCTTGACGAACTCCCCCTGGGCGCGCTCGGTGACGGCCGACCAGTTGGCCGCCGCGCCACCGCCGGCGGGCGTCTGCCAGAGCGTCACCCGCGGGTCGGCGGCGAAGCGCTGCAGCACCTCCCAGGTCCCGTCTGTCGAGCTGTGGTCGGCGACGAGCAGCTCGAAGTCGGTGAAGGTCGAGGCGAGAATCGACTCCATCGTCGCCTCGACGAACTGGGCATTGTTGAAGGTCGGCACGACGACCGAGACCCGGGGGCTCATCCGCGCCGCTCCCCGCTCGCCGACCGGCGGAAGGACACGTGCTTGTGGCCGAGGAAGGACGTCGCGGCGATGACGGCCAGCACGATGGCCTGGGCCGCCACGGTGGGCAGACCGACCCAGACGGTGAGCAGATTGAGCAGCACCCAGTTGAGCCCGAGCGCCGTGAGGTTGACCAGCTCGAAGCGCGCGAGGTCGACCCAGAGCTGACCGGTCACCCGGAAGACGAGGGTGCGGTGCAGGACGAAGGCGACGAGCACCGACACGACGTGGGCGGCCAGCAGCGTGGCGGTGTTGTGCACGACCGCGGCCCACTGCGGTGCGAGCCCGGAGAAGAGCCGGTCGAAGCCGACGAAGCAGGCGAAACCGAAGGCCGTGTTGAAGGCCCCCACCGCGAGAAAGGCCACCCGCTGATCGCGCAGGACCCGCGTCAGCCAGCCGGGCGTCGACCCCGCGGGCGCCGCACCGGGCCCTCCGGCGGCTGCGCTCACCGCGCCTCGTCCAGCCCGAAGGTGCACGCCCAGGCCTCGGGCGAGGTGATCTGCGCCAGCGCGTCGCGGTATGCCGCGGCGAGGCTGTCCCACTCGCGGTAGAGCCGCACGTGCAGGCGCAGCCCCTCGGCGACCTGGGCCTTGAAGGTGTCGGGCTGGCGGGTGAGGAAGGCGACGCCGGTGCCGTCGGCCTTGGAGACGATGGCCGAGTCGTATTGGGAGAGGTACCACCACAGGGCGTAACGGTGCGGAATGGTCAGCTGAGGAGTGGCCTCGCTGCCGGGGGCGACCCGGCGCAGGTGGCGAAGGGCGGTCTTGCCGGCCCAGGGCAACAACATGCTGCGCCGCGGCAGCCGGGGTGCCGGCCCGATGGGCTCGCCGGCTGGAGCGGGGAAGTCCTCGGCATCCGGCCGCGAGCGAACATCGGGGTAGTCGGCGGCGATGGCCCGCAACTCCGGCAGGATCGACCCGATCGTCGCGTGCAGGTGCTCCGGGCCGCGGAAGAGGTCACGCAGCGCGCGCAGTCGAATCGCGTTGGCGTAGTAGCGCATCGAGTAGGCGTGCTTGAAGAGCCATTCGAGCGAGGCGCGGGGGACGCCGCCACCGTGCGGCAGCTGAGAGTGCAGCAACGCCGAGATGACGAGATTGCGTTGGTGGAAGTAGGCCTGCCACTCGACCGTGTCGTCCTTGTCGTTCCACGACACGTGCCAGACGTGGGCGCCGGGGAAGGTCACCGTCGGATAGCCGGCGGCACCGGCTCGCAGGCAGTGCTCGGCGTCGTCCCACTTGATGAAGACCGGCAGCGACAGCCCCACCGCCTGCAGCACCTCGGTGGGGATGAGGCACATCCACCACCCGGTGTAGGTGACGTCGGTGCGCCGGTGCAGCCACGGTGTCTCACGCAGCCCGGCATACGCGAGGTTGTGCTCCTCGTGCACCCCGCGGACCGGACCGAAGACCCACTTGACCGGGTCGACCCGCTCGCCGAAGGAGTGCAACACCGAGGGGTTGTGCAGGTCGAACATGTGCGCCCCGACGATCGTCGGGCGGCGGCAGAGCGCCGCGAAGCGCAGCGCGCGCAGGATGCCCTCCGGCTCGACGGTGACGTCATCGTCGAGCACCATGTGAAAGGTGCTCTTGGCGGCGCGCAGGGTCTCGAGCATGCCGCGCGAAAAGCCGCCCGAGCCGCCGAGATTGGCTTGCGGGATCACGCTGAGCTGAGTGCCGAGAGCAGCGGCCGCCTCTGCCCAGCCGGGGGCGTCGGTGACCGGTCCGCGGCCCTGGTCGACGATCCACAGCATGTCGAGGTGCTCGCGCAGCTCGGCATCGCCGGCGACCGTCTCGACGATGCGCTTGACATAGTCGGGCTTGTCGACCGTGGTCACCCCGATCGACAGTCGCGCCTCCCGCTGAGGTATGCCGTGCACGAGCCAGCGGGCCTCGAGCAGGGTCGCCGGGGCCGCTCCACCGACGATGTCGAACCAATACCACCCGCCGTCGGCGAAGGGGACCAGATCCAGGTCGACGGAAACGGTCTCGGGCCCGCTGGCCTCGCCCGCGCCGATGGGCAGGCTGTGCAGCCGGATCGAGGCTCCCCGGGCGTTGGAGCGGTAAACGTGGACGGTCGCCCGCCCCTCGGCGCGGATCTGCAGGCGCACCTGGTCGACCGTCGTCCAGTGCCGCCAATAGGAGGCGGGGAAGGCGTTGACATAGGTCGCGAAGGACACCCGCACACCGGGGCGGATGGTCATCTCGGTGCGCGAGCGGATGTCGTCGCTGTGGCCCTCAACCGGCGCGGCGGCAGCCGGGGGCAGATTGCCCTTCTCCTGGCCCCAGCCACGCACGGACTCGTCGAATCGGTCGTCGCGACCGGCATACCTGCGCCCGTATTCGACATAGAGCGGCAGGACGTCCTCGTCGTGGTCCACCGGCAGCACGACCCGCGCGGCGAGCTCCCAGCTCGCCTCGGTGACGGTGCCGGTGACCGTGCTCGGGTTCGTGCTCGTCACATCGCTCATCCTGGCGATCCTTCCCCCGTGAGCGCTTCGTGGCGCGTGAAATAGCCCTCGAGGCGCCCGTCGACGAGCGAGAGCGCCGACCCGATCGCCATGTGCATATCGAGATATTGATAGGTGCCCAGGCGCCCGCCGAAGAGCACACCCGGCTCGGTCTTGGCGCGCTCGCGATAGGCCAGCAGCCGGGCCCGGTCGGCGGGGGTGTTGACCGGGTAATAGGGCTCGTCACCGGCCTCGGCGAAACGGGAGAACTCGCGGACGATGACCGTGCGATCGCTCGGATAGTCGCGCTCGGGGTGGAAATGGCGGAACTCGTGGATGCGCGTCCACGGCACGTCGGGGTCGGGATAGTTCATCACCGAGGTGCCCTGGAAGTCGCCGATCGGCAACACTTCCTGCTCGAAATCGAGTGTGCGCCAGGCCAGTTGGCCCTCGGCGTCGCCGAAGTAGCGGTCGACTGGTCCGGTGTAGACGACCGGCACGGAGCCGACCAGCGCCTGCTGGTTGGCCGGCTGGGCCGGATCGAAGAAGTCGGTGTCGAGGCGCACCTCGATGCGCGGGTCCTCGACCATCCGGGCCAGCCACGCGGCATACCCCTGAGTGGGCAGGCCCTCGTGGGTGTCGTTGAAGTAGCGGTTGTCGTAGGTGTAGCGCACCGGCAACCGGCTGATGATGTCGGCCGGCAGCGACTCGGGGTCGGTCTGCCACTGCTTGGCCGTGTAGTGGGCGATGAAGGCCTCGTAAAGCGGGCGGCCGATGAGCGAGACCCCCTTCTCGACGAAGCTGCTCGGCTCGCGCCCGCCGAGCTCGGCGGCCTGCTCGGCGATGAGCGCCCGCGCCTGATCGGGGGTGTATGCCGCCCGGAAGAACTGGTTGATCGTGCCGAGGTTGATCGGCATCGGATAGACCTCGCCGCGGTGGGTCGTGTAGACCCGGTGCACATAGCCGGTGAAGTCGGTGAAGCGGTTGACGTAGGCCCACACCCGCTCGTTGGAGGTGTGGAAGAGGTGCGCGCCATAGCGGTGCACCTCGATGCCGGTCTGCGCCTCCGGCTCGCTCCACGCGTTGCCACCGATGTGCGAGCGACGCTCGAGGATGAGCACGCGCGCCCCGAAGCGCTCGGCGCACTGCTGGGCCACGGCGAGCCCGAAAAGCCCGGATCCCACGACGACGAGATCCGCGTCCACCTGCTCGTCTCCTCGGTCCGGCCGGCCACCCCAACCTGCCCATCCTACGGTCCCGCTGCCTGCCGTCCTGGCGGGTCGGGCGCGCGGACCGGCGCGTCGATGCGACACTTGACCTTCGCGCGACCCGCACCACGAGGAGGTATGCCGTGACGGGCACCGAGCGGGGCCACGAGGACGACGCCCGGCCGATCCCCCAACGCCCCACCCGGCGGATGCCTGCCGTCCCCGGATCGGGCCCGGGGCGATCGGCCGATCCGGATGCCGTCTACACGGTCGACACCCGGCGCAAGGTGTCCTTCTCGCGCCCCTCGTCGGCCCCGCCGCGCTCCCCCTCCGGCCGGGGCACGGCATACCCCCCAGGGCCGGGAGGCGCCGGTCCACGGGGACCACGCCCGCCCGGCCGCC
>CAZLGB010000082.1:0-13889 GCA_964558825.1 uncultured Intrasporangiaceae bacterium | reverse complement strand
GGGCCGCGCTCGCGGGCTCGCACGGCCCCGGCCGCACCCGCGACGGCCACCCGGTCGCGTTGCTGGCCAACATCGGCGGCGTCGAGGACGCGGTCAGCGCCGGCGCCCAGGACCTCGAGGGAGTCGGGCTCTTCCGCACCGAGTTCGTCTTCCTCTCCCGCGACACCGCGCCGACGCTGCAGGAGCAGACCGACATCTATACGAAGGTCTTCGAGCCCTTCGGCAGCCGCCGGGTCGTCGTGCGCACCCTCGACGCCGGCGCCGACAAGCCCTTGGCCTTCGCCGACCTCGGCCCGGAGGAAAACCCCGCGCTCGGCAAGCGCGGGCTGCGCCTGTCGGCGCTGCGCCCCGAGTTGCTCGACACCCAACTGGCCGCGCTCGGCGCCGCCGCCAAAGCCACCACCGCCGACGTCAAGGTCATGGCGCCGATGGTCGCCAGCACCGAGGAGGCGGCGTGGTTCGCCCGGCGGGTGCGTGAGCACGGGCTGCCCAGCGTCGGGGTGATGATCGAGGTCCCCGGTGCCGCCCTGCTGGCCAAGCACGTGCTCGCCGAGGTCGACTTCGGCTCGCTGGGCACCAACGACCTCGCGCAATACACGATGGCCGCCGACCGCATGGAGGGCACGCTGTCGGACCTGCTCGACCCCTGGCAGCCGGCCGTCCTGCAGGTCATCGGGCATGCCTGTCACGGCGCCCGCATCGCCGGCAAGCCCATCGGCGTCTGCGGCGAGGCCGGCGGCGACCCGCTGCTCGCCCTCGTGCTCGCCGGTCTCGGCGTCGGCAGCCTCTCGATGGCCCCGAGCAAGGTCACGGCCGTGCGCTATGCCCTCTCGCTGCACGACCTGGCCACCTGCCAGGGCATGGCCCGGTCCGCGCTCGACGCCCCCACCGCCACCGCCGCCCGCGAGGCCGTGCTGGCCCAGGCCCACGAAGACCTCGTGGTGTTGCTCTAGCCGCCTTCTCGTCGGGTCGAGGTCTTCAGCTACCTCCACCCGGTCGCGGAAACACCTCGACCCGGCGGATAGCGTGGGCTTTATGACTGGGTATGCCGGGCCGCTGGCCGGGATCCGCATCATCGAGCTCACCGGCATCGGCCCCGGCCCCTTCGCCGGGATGGTGCTCGCCGACCTCGGCGCCGAGGTCATCGCCGTCGACCGACTCGGCGGCGCAGGTCCCTTCGACCTGGCCGTGCTGCGCCGCGGCCGGCGCTCGATCTGCCTCGACCTCAAACACCCCGACGCCCGCGAGGTGCTCCTCGACCTCATCGCGACCGCCGACGCGCTCATCGAGCCCTATCGCCCCGGCGTCATGGAGCGCCTCGGCCTCGCACCCGAGGTCTGCCACGCGCGCAACCCGCGCCTGGTCTATGCCCGGATGACCGGCTGGGGCCAGACCGGCCCCCAGGCCCCGTATGCCGGCCACGACCTCACCTACTCGGCCACCTCAGGGCTGCTCTCCACCGTCGCTCGCGACCTCGGCGACGGCAGCATCCCCCGCCCGGTCATCCCCGGCCCCTATCTCGGCGATGTCGCGGGCGGTGCCCTGCTGCTCGTCACCGGTCTGCTCGCCGCCATCCACGAGGCCGGCCGCACCGGGCAGGGCCAGGTCATCGACGCGGCGATCGCCGACGGCGCGTCCTACCTGTCGACCTTCACCCATGCCCTCATCGCCGGCGGCATGTGGCCCGGCTCCCCGGGGCACAACGTTCTCGACACCGGCGCCCCCTTCTACGAGGTCTACGAGTGCGCCGACAGGCGCCACCTGGCCGTCGCTGCCCTCGAGCCGCAGTTCTATGCCGAGCTGCTGCGCCTGCTCGAGCTCACCGACCTGCCGAGCGACGACCCGCGCCACCCGGCACGCCAATACGACCCGAGCGGCTGGCCCGCGGCGAAGGCCTTGTGGGAGAGCCTCTTCGCCACCAGAACCCGCGACGAGTGGTGCGCCCTGCTCGAGCACTCCGACGCCTGCGTCGCACCCGTTGTCTCGCTCGCCGACGCCCGCGAGCATCCGCATCTCGCGGCGCGCACGGCATACCGCGATGTCGGCGAGGTGAGCCTGCCGACCCCCGCCCCCCGCTTCGCCAGGGGTATGCCGTCGCCGCGTCCCCCGGTGCGCCCCGGCACCGACACTGACAGCGTGTTGACCGAGCTGGGCTACTCTGTCGACCGCTTAGCCGCCCTACACGACCGAAACGCGGTCACCTGAGGGCCATTTCCAAGCCACCGGCATAGCATGTTGGATGGCGCCGTGGCCCCCACGGCGACGTGGTCCGAGAAGAGCGCGGTGACCAACCCATGAGCAAGTCAGTCCAACAGCTGGAACGCGTCGTCATCCGCTTCGCCGGTGACTCCGGTGACGGGATGCAGCTCACCGGAGACCGATTCACCTCGGACGCCGCCTTCCACGGCAACGACCTGTCGACGCTGCCCAACTTCCCCGCGGAGATCCGCGCGCCGCAGGGCACCATCCACGGAGTCAGCAGCTTCCAGCTGCACATCGCCGACCACGACGTGCTCACCCCCGGTGACCACCCCGACGTGCTCGTCGCGATGAACCCGGCCGCGCTCAAGGCCAATCTCCCCGACCTGCCCCGCGGCGCGACGATCATCGTCGACACCGACGAGTTCTCCAAGCGCAACCTGTCGAAGGTCGGGTATGCCGTCTCGCCGCTCGACGACGGGTCGCTGGAGTCCTACCACGTCCACGCGCTGCCGCTCACGTCAATCACCGTCGACGCCCTGGCCGAGCACCCCTTGACCCGCAAGGACAAGGAGCGCGCCAAGAACATGTTCGCCCTCGGGCTGTTGTCCTGGCTCTACACCCGGCCGACCTCGACGACCGAGCGTTTCATCGAGAGCAAGTTCGGCAAGAAGCCCGACCTGCTCGCGGCCAACGTCGCCGCGCTGCGAGCCGGCTTCAACTACGGAGAGACGACCGAGGACTTCTCGGTCACCTACCAGGTGTCGCCGGCCAAGATGCCCTCGGGCACCTACCGCAACATCACCGGCAATGTCGCCCTCGCCTATGGCCTGGTCGCCGCCGCCCAACGCTCACAGCTGCGGCTCGTGCTCGGGTCCTACCCGATCACCCCGGCCTCCGACATCCTGCACACCCTCTCGGGTCTCAAGCGCTTCGACGTGACGACGTTGCAGGCCGAGGACGAGATCGCCGGTGTCGGCATCGCCATCGGCGCCTCCTTCGGCGGGGCGCTCGGCGTGACAACGACCTCGGGGCCGGGCCTCGCGCTCAAGGCCGAGGCGATCGGCCTCGCGGTCTCCCTCGAGCTGCCGCTCGTCGTCGTCAACGTCCAGCGCGGCGGCCCCTCGACCGGGCTGCCGACCAAGACCGAGCAGGCCGACCTGCTGCAGGCCCTCTTCGGCCGCAACGGTGAGTCGCCCGTCGCGGTCGTCGCCCCGCAGTCCCCGACCGACTGCTTCGACGCGGCGATCGAGGCCTGCCGCATCGCCACGGCATACCGCACACCGGTGATCCTGCTGTCCGACGGCTATCTCGCCAACGGCTCCGAGCCGTGGCAGGTCCCCGAGGTCGCCGCACTGCCCGACCTGCGGGTGAGCTTCGCGACCGAGCCCAATGGCGTCGACGCCGACGGCAAGGCCGTCTTCCACCCCTACGCGCGCGACCCCGAGACCCTGGCCCGGCCGTGGGCCATCCCCGGCACGCCCGGTCTCGAGCACCGCATCGGCGGCATCGAGAAGGCCGACATCACCGGCAACATCAACTACGAGCCCGACAATCACGCGCGGATGACGGCACTGCGCGCCGCCAAGATCGACAAGATCGCCGACACCATCCCCGACCTCGTCGTCGACGACCCCGACGGCGACGCCCGGGTGCTGATGATCGGCTGGGGCTCGACCTACGGCCCGATCCGCCAGGCGGCCCGCCAGGCTCGGCTCACCGGCCACCAGGTGGCCACGACGCACCTGCGCCACCTCAACCCGTTCCCGCGCAATACCGCCGAGGTGCTGCGCCGCTACGAGCGCGTCGTCATGCCCGAGATGAACCTCGGCCAGTGCGCGATGCTGCTGCGCGCGGCCTACCTGGTCGACGTGCAATCGCACACGGCGGTGCGCGGGTTGCCTTTCAAGGCAGCCGAATTGGCTGAGATCATCCGCACGAACGTCGACGGCTTGGAGGCGACGAAGTGAGCATCGACTTGGGTATGCCGCAGCTCGGCTCGAGCGGCACGGCCTTCGTCCCGCAGGTGCCCGAGGGCGCGACGGCGTTGACCCGCAAGGACTTCACCTCCGACCAGGACGTGCGCTGGTGCCCCGGATGTGGTGACTACGCGATCCTCGCCGCGATGCAGGGCTTCCTGCCCGAGCTCGGGCTGCGCCGCGAAAACGTCGTCTTCATCTCCGGCATCGGCTGCTCCTCGCGCTTCCCCTACTACCTCGACACGTATGGGATGCACTCGATCCACGGGCGTGCACCGACATTCGCCACCGGTCTCGCGACCGCCCGCGAGGACCTGTCCGTGTGGGTCATCACCGGTGACGGCGACTCGCTGTCGATCGGCGGCAACCACCTCATCCACGCGCTGCGCCGCAACGTCAACATCAAGATCCTGCTGTTCAACAACGAGATCTACGGACTGACCAAGGGGCAGTACTCCCCCACGTCGCGCACCGGCACGGTGTCCAAGTCCTCGCCGCTCGGGTCGCTCGACCGGCCCTTCATCCCGGTGTCGGTGGCCCTCGGCGCGGAGGCGACCTTCGTCGCGCGCACCATGGACTCCGAGCGCAAGCACCTCACCGAGGTGCTCCACGCGGCCGCGCAGCACCGCGGTGCGGCCTTCGTCGAGATCTACCAGAACTGCCCGATCTTCAACGACGGCGCCTTCGACCTGCTCAAGGATCGTCAGGAGGCCGAGGCCCGCATCCTCTGGCTGCGTGATGGCGAGGAGGTCACCGCCGGCGACCAGGTCGCGGTGCGCGCCGACGACGGTTCGATCCAGATCGTCCCCCGGTCCGAGGCCAGCCCGACCCGCATCGTCCGCCACCACGTCGACACCGAGCACCCGTCATCGGCCTTCGCCCTGTCCCGGCTGACCTTCGGCGGCGAGCGGACCCATGTGCCCATGGGGGTTTTCCGCCAGGTGAGCCAGCCGACCTATGACGACCTCGTGCGCGGCCAGGTGGCCTCGGCCATCGACGCAGCCGGCGGCCCGGCCACCGACGCCGATCTCACGTCGCTGTTGGCCGGTCGCGACACCTGGACCGTCGAGGATTGACCCCCGGAGCAGATCCACCGAAGTTCGACGCGGCGGCACCCAGCGCGGCTGCCGCCGCAGTCGTCTCTGCTGGCGCCAGTGCAACCGAGCCGGGTGACGCACGGCCAGCTGCCGCCGACGTGCGTCGCGGCACGATCTGGGGCGCCGCGGCATACCTGCTGTGGGGGCTCTTCCCCTTCTACTTCTATGCCCTGCTGCCCGCGGGGCCATTGGAAGTCCTCAGCCACCGGATCCTCTGGAGCCTGGCCACCTGTCTGCTGCTGCTCGCGCTGCGTCGCCGCTGGGGCTGGCTGCGAACGCTGAGCTGGCCCCTCGTCGGGCGCATCGCCGCGGCGGCCACCGTCGTGGCGATCAACTGGTTCACCTACATCGTCGCAGTGCAACAGGGGCAGACCAACGAGGCGGCCCTGGGCTACTTCCTCAACCCGCTGCTCACCGTCGCCCTCGGGGTGCTCGTGCTCGGCGAGCGACTGCGCCGGCTGCAGACGGCGGCGGTGATCGTCGGGGCGCTTGCGGCGGCCTACCTCACCGTCGTCGGCGGACGACTGCCGGTCATCGCGCTCATCGTCTCGACATCCTTCGCGCTCTACGGCCTGCTGAAGAACCGCGTCGGGCGCAGCCTCGACGCCCTGTCGGGCTTCGCCGTCGAGACGGCCGTGCTCAGTCCGATCGCCGCGCTCGTCCTCGGGCTGCTCGCCCTCGCGCCGAGCGCGCTGCCGACCTGGGCGCACAGCGGCGACGCGCTGACCTTCGGCGCGCTCGGGCCCGGGCATGCGGCCCTGCTCGTCGCCGCCGGGCCGGTGACGACCGTGCCGCTGTTGCTCTTCGCCGCGGCCGCTCGGCGGGTGCCTCTCGTCACCATCGGCATGCTCCAATTCCTCACTCCCGTGCTGCAATTGCTCTCGGGGCTGGCTCTGGGCGAGCACGTGAGCCCCGCTCGCTGGGCGGGTTTCGGCATCGTCTGGGTCGCCCTGGCTCTGCTGACCATCGACTCGCTCCGCCAGCGCCGCAAGGCCTGATCGGGAGTATGCCGTCGGGCTTGGCCCAGCGGTATACGTCGCCTCAGCGGTGCCGATCGCCGCAGCTCAGTGGCTCAGCCGACCCGCTCGACGACCTGCTCGACGAGGGCGACCAGCGCGGCCTTGGCCTCGCCATCGGGCAGGCCCCCGAGGGCGTCGACGGCCTGCCGGCCGACCGCGCGGGTGTGGGCGCGCGCCTGCTCGAGTGCGGGGTGGGCACGCAACAGCGTGAGCGCCTCGGCATGAGCGGCGTCGTCCGAGCGCAGGTCCGAATCGAGCAGCTCGAGCAGCCGCCGGTCGGCCGGATCGTCCGAGCGCCGGGCGAAGAGCACCGCCAGCGTGTCAACGCCCTCGCGCAGATCGGTGCCGGGCGTCTTGCCGCTGGCCGAGCCGTCGGAGGCGATGTCGATGATGTCGTCGGCGAGCTGGAAGGCCATCCCCAACGCCTCGCCATAGACCCGCAGCACCTCGACCGTCGGCCCGTCGCCGCCGGCGAACATCCCGCCATAGCGCGCGGCCGTCGCGACGAGCACGCCGGTCTTGTCGGCCAGCACGTCGAGGTAATAGGCGACCGGGTCCTGCCCAGGCGGACACGGCCGGGTGTCGCGGATCTGCCCGGAGCACAGCCGCACGAAGGTCTGCGCCTGGATGAGCACGGCCTGCGCGCCGAGCCCGGCGACGATCTCGGACGCCTTGCCGAAGAGCAGGTCGCCGACGAGGATCGCCGTCGAGTTGTCGTATGCCGCGTTGACGCTCGGCACGCCGCGGCGCACGGCCGCCTCGTCCATGACGTCGTCGTGGTAGAGCGAGGCCAGATGGGTGAGCTCGACCCCGACCGCTGCCGCGATGACGTCGTCGGTGATGCCCCCCGCCGCCTCGGCCGCGAGCAAAGTCAGCGTCGGCCGGAAACGCTTGCCGCCCGCCGCCAGCAGATGCCCCGAGGCGGCCGCGACGAAGGGATCGTCGTGGTCGATCGTCGCCCGCAGCACAGCATCGACCCGGGCCATGCCCTCGGCCAGCCGCCCGGCCAACGCCGGCCCCACGCCGGGCAGCACGAGCGTCGGGGGCGTGGTCATCGGCGTGGCGTCGAGGTCAGCGCGGCGTCAGCGGATGAAGGAGGCGGCGCGGTCGGCCAGCTCGAGCACCGACGACGGGGCCACCCCGAGCAGCAGGGTGAACAGCGCGCCCGCCGAGACCGTGACGACCGTGAGGACCGACGGCTCGACGACGACCGCGTGCTCCTCGGGGCTCTCGGTGAAGTACATGAGCACGATGATCCGGACGTAGACGAAGACCGTGATCGCGCTGCACAGCAGCGCCAGCACGACGAGCACGACACCCGCGCCACCGCTGTCGACCGCGGGACGGAAGACCGCGAACTTGGCGGTGAAGCCCGACGTCAGAGGTATGCCGGCGAACGCGAGCAGCAGGAACGCGAAGACCCCAGCGGTCCACGGGTGACGCTTGCCCAAGCCGGCCCATTGCGCCAGGTGGGTGGCCTCCGAGCCGCCCTCGCGGACCAGCCCGACGATGGCGAACGCCGCGATCGTCGTCAGCCCGTAGGCGACGAGGTAGAAGAGCGTGCCGCTGATGCCGGCGCGCTCCATCGACACGACCCCGACGAGCAGGAAGCCCGCGTGCGCGATCGAGGAATAGGCGAGCAGTCGCTTGACGTCGGTCTGGGTGACCGACAGCACGGCTCCGATGATCATCGTCAGCGCGGCGATGGCGATGACCGCGGGGCGCCAGTCCCAGTCGGCCCGGTCGATGCCGACGTAGACGAAGCGCAGGATGGCACCGAAGGCCGCCGCCTTGGTCGCCGCCGCCATGAAGCCGGTGACCGGTGTCGGGGCGCCCTGGTAGACGTCCGGGGTCCACATGTGGAAGGGCGCCGCGCCGACCTTGAAGAGCAGCCCGACGAGCACGAGCAGGATCCCGGGCACGAGCAGCCCGCGCAGCCCATAGCTCGGCGTGGCGATCGCTGCGGCGATGTCGGTGAGGTAGACCGAACCGGCATACCCATAGAGCAGGGCCACCCCGAAGAGGAAGAAGGCCGAGGAGAAGGCGCCGAGCAGGAAGTACTTGAGCGAGGCCTCCTGCGACAGCAGCCGCCGCCTCCGGGCCAGCCCGCACATGAGATAGAGCGGGAGGGAGAGCACCTCGAGCGCGACGAACATCGTCAGCAGGTCCCCCGACGCGGGGAAGAGCATCATGCCGCCGACCGAGAAGAGGAAGAGCGGGAAGACCTCGGTGGTCATCGCCCCCGCGCGCAGTGCCTGGGACTCCTGTGGCGAGCCCGGCGTGCTGGCCCCCATCGGCGTGAAGGCGTCGGGGCCGACTCCGCCGAGTCGCTCGCCGAGGTTGAGTGCCGCGAGCAGGGCGAAGACGAGCAGCGCGAACCAGAGGAAGATCGTCGGCCCGTCGACGACGACCGATCCCTTGACCGCCCCGCGGATGGTCAGGCCCGCGGTGCTCACGCCGTTGTGCTCGCCCATGGCGACGACGACGAGAGCAACCAGCGCGCCGACCAGGCCGACGATGGTCAGCCCGAGCTGGGCGACATAGCGCGATCGCCGCGGCGTGAAGGCCTCGACGAGCACGGCGAGCAGGGCCACGCCGAAGACGATGAGCATCGGCGCGAGGGCGACGTAGTCCAGCGACGCGGCGGTGAAGACCGTGGGCAGGGAGGCGGTCACTTGCTGCTCCCTTCGACCGCGCCGGCAGCGGGAGCCGGATCGGAGACCGAGATCGACTGCAGAATCGTGGTGACGGCCGGGTTGACCATGTCGAGGACCGGCTTGGGATAGAAGCCGAGGATGAGGAAGAGAGCCAGCAACGGGCCGACGACCCACTTCTCCCGGCGGGACAGGTCAGGTGTGCCGGCCGCGCTCTCGGGCTTGGGCCCGGTCATCGTGCGCTGGTACATCAGCAGGATGTAGAGCGCGGCGAGGATGATGCCGGTCGTCGCGATGACCGCCGCGACCTGGTGACGCTGGAAGGTCCCGGCGAGCACGAGGAACTCGGAGATGAATGACCCCAGGCCCGGCAGCGCGATGCACGACAGGCCGGCGATGAGCCAGACCCCGGCCAGCGCGGGGACGACCCGCTGCCAGCCGCCGAAGTCGGGGATGCGCTTGCTGCCGCGGCGGCTGATGAGCATCCCGGCGACGAGGAAGAGCGCCGCCGTGGAGAAGCCGTGGTTGATCATGTAGAGGCTCGACCCGGCCCAGGCGGTCGAGGTCAGCGCGAAGATCCCCAGGACGATGAAGCCGAAGTGGCTCACCGACGTGTAGGCGATGAGGCGCATCATGTCGGTCTGGCCGATGGCCAGCAACGCACCGTAGATGATCGACACCACGGCCAGGACGATGATGAGCGGGGTCGCCCACTGGCTGGCGTTGGGGAACAGCTCCAGGCAGAAGCGGATCATCCCGTAGGTGCCGACCTTGTCGAGCACGCCGACGAGCAGGGTCGCCGTGGCGGGACGCGACTCGGCGGCGGCGTCGGGCAGCCAGGTGTGCACCGGCACCATCGGGGCCTTGACCGCGAAGGCGATGAAGAAGCCGACGAAGATCAGCCGCTCGGTCGTCTCACTCAGGGGTATGCCGGTGAGCCGGCCGAGCAGGAAGCCCTCCGGCCCGCCGGGGCCGTGAACGTAGAGGGCGATGACCGCCGCCAGCATGATGAGCCCGCCGGCGAGCGAGAAGAGCAGGAACTTGACCGCGGCATACTGCCGACGCGGCCCCCCGAACTGCCCGATGAGGAAGTAAACGGGGATGAGCATCGCCTCGAAGAAGACGTAGAAGAGGAAGACGTCCGTCGCGGCGAAGACCCCGACCATGAAGGTCTCCAGCACGAGCATGAGGGCGAAGTAGTGCCGCTCACGACCGGCCTGCTCGGCGGGCAGGTCATGCCAGGCCGCCAGCAGGCAGATCGGCACGAGGATGACCGACATGAGGATGAGCGCGAGGGCGATCCCGTCGACGCCGAGGGCATAGCTGACCCCGAACTGCGGGATCCACGAGTGCGTCTCGGCGAGCTGGAACTTGTCGGTCGCGTTGGGCTTGAACTGCAACGCCGCCGCGACGGCGAAGACGAGCGTGACGAGCGAGGCGCCCAGCGCGATGTGCTTGGCCCGGTCGGCCAGCGCCGGCACCGCCCAGAGCACGATCGCCCCGAGCAGCGGGATGACCCCGATGACGGTGAGCCAGGGGAAGGTCGTCATCACTGCATCACCCACACGGCGCCGAGGATCACAACGACGCCGAGCAGCATCGTCAGGGCATAGGAGCGGGCGAACCCGTTCTGGAGTCTGCGAAGTCGCGAGCTGGTGCCCCCGACGAGGGCGGCCAGGCCACCGGCCGCACCGTCGATGCCGCGCTGGTCGAGGAAGACCAGGGCGCGGGTCAGGTGGATGCCGGGGCGCATGAGCAGGGCCTCGTTGACCTGGTCCTGATAGAGGTCCTGGCGGGCCGCGCGGGTGAGCAGGCTGCCCACCGGTGCCGTGGTCGGCACGGTGTCACGCCAATAGCGCATCCAGGCGAGGTAGACGCCCGCGGCGATGACGACCCACGTGATGATCATCAGCGGCCAGGTGCCGATGACGGCGTCGCCCTCCTCGTGGCCGACGACCGGCTCCAGCCAGTGCAGGATGCCGTTGGTCGGGCCGAGGATGAGGCCGAGGAAGGCCGACCCGACGGCCAGCACGATCATCGGGTAGGTCATGAGCTTGGGCGACTCGTGCGGGTGGGCCTTCTTGGGCCAGCGCTTCTGACCGTGGAAGGTCATGAAGAACAGGCGCGACATGTAGAAGGCCGTGATGCCGGCACCGATGAGCGCAGCGAGTCCGAAGACCCAGGCCCGCCAGCCCTCGCCGGAGAAGGCGGCCTCGATGATCTTGTCCTTGGACCAGAAGCCCGAGAAGGGCGGCACCCCGAGGATGGCCAGCCAGCCGAGCCCGAAGGTCACCCAGGTGATCTTCATGACCCCGGAGAGGCGCCCGAAGCCACGCATGTCGACGCTGTCGTTCATGCCGTGCATGACCGAGCCGGCCCCGAGGAACATCCCGGCCTTGAAGAAGCCGTGGGTGAGCAGGTGGAAGATCGCGAAGGCATAGCCGACCGGGCCCAGGCCCGCGGCGAGCATCATGTAGCCGATCTGGCTCATCGTCGAGGCCGCGAGGGCCTTCTTGATGTCGTCCTTGGCGCAGCCGACGATCGCCCCGTAGACGAGGGTGATCGCGCCGACGATGACGACGGCGAGCTGGGCGTTGGGGGCGGCGTCGAAGATCGCGTGGCTGCGCACGACGAGGTAGACACCGGCGGTGACCATCGTCGCCGCGTGGATGAGCGCCGACACCGGCGTCGGGCCGGCCATGGCGTCACCGAGCCAGCTCTGCAGCGGGAACTGCGCGGACTTGCCACAGGCGGCCAGCAGCAGGAACAAGCCGATCATCGTCAGCGCGCCGGTGTTGGCGTGCTCGACGCCGGCGTTGACGGTGCGGAAGTCGACCGCGCCGAACTGCCAGAACATCGCCATGATCGCCACGCCCATGCCGAGGTCACCGACGCGGTTGGCGATGAAGGCCTTGTTGGCCGCGGAGGCGTAGGGCGGGTTCCAGTTCCAGAAGCCGATGAGCAGGTAGGACGCCAGACCGACGCCCTCCCAGCCGACATAGACGAGCAGGTAGGAGTCGGCCAGCACGAGCAGCAGCATCGCCGCGACGAAGAGGTTGAGATAGGCGAAGAAGCGCCGCTTGTCGGGGTCGTGCTCCATGTAGCCGAGGGAGTAGACGTGGATGAGCGACCCGACGAAGGTGATGAGCAGGACGAAGGCCATCGACAGCTGGTCGAGCTGCAGCCCGGCGTCGAGCTGGAACTGCCCAGCGGGGATCCACGAGAACAGGTGCACCATGCGCCGGCGCGATTCGGCGTCATAGCCGAGCATCTGGATGAAGATGCCCAGGCCGACGACGAAGGCAGCCCACGACATGGCGACCGCGAGCAGCGGCCCCCACGCGTCGGTGCGCCGCCCGCCGAGCAGCAGGATCGCCGCGCCGAGCATCGGCAGGGCGACGAGCAGCCAGCCGTATGCCGCGATCCCGGTCGCCGCGTGCAGCGCCTCGGTGGTGTCGGCCGACGGCATACTCACCGCGGGCAGGCCTGCCACGATGTCGAGAGAGAGGCTCAACTCGGATCTCCCCTTACAGCTTCAGCAGGTTGGCGTCGTCGACCGAAGCGGATCGGCGCGCGCGGAAGATGGCCATGATGATCGCCAGGCCGACCACGACCTCGGCCGCGGCCACGACCATGACGAACAGGGCAATGACCTGACCGTCGAGGTTGCCGTGGAGGCGGGAGAAGGTGACGAAGGCGAGGTTGGTCGCGTTGAGCATCATCTCGATGCCCATGAAGACGATGATCGCGTTGCGCCGCAACAGCACCGCTGCCGCCCCGATGGCGAACAGCGCGACCGCCAGGTAGATGTAGTTGACGAGGTTCACCGGGCGCTCCCCTCCTCGATCTGGCGATCGGCACGCGCCTCGGCGGCGGCATACCCCTCGGGGGCGGTGATCTGGTCACGGGCGACGAGCACCCGCGAGACCGACAGCTCGCTCGGCGTGCCGTCGGGCAGCAGAGCCGGGGTGTCGACCGCGTTGTGTCGGGCGTAGACACCGGGGGCGGGCAGACCGGCGACGAAGACGTTGTCGCGGACCCGCGCCTCGGCGAGGGAGCGCTGGCCGACCTTGGGGGTGAGCCGCTCGCGGTGCGCCAACACCATCGCGCCGACGGCAGCGGTGATGAGCAGCGCCGAGGTGACCTCGAAGACCCAGACGTACTGGCCGAAGATGAGGTTGGCGACCCCGCTGACGTTGCCAGATCCCTGGGCGTCGCCGGCGTTGATCGTGTCGAGGCCGACCGGCTCGGGCAGCACGAGCGAGCCGACCGCGAGGAACATCACGGCGGCCAGGCCGAAGGCGATGAGCAGCGCGGCCACCTTGTGCCCGCGGATCGTCTCGACGAGCGAGTCGGAGGAGTCGACACCGATGAGCATGAGCACGAAGAGGAAGAGCATCATCACCGCGCCGGTGTAGACGAAGATCTGGACGATGCCGAGGAACTCCGCCTGCGAGGCGAGATAGAGGACGCCGAGGTTGACCATGACGAAGGCCATGGCCAGGGCGGCATGCACGGCCTTGCGGGCGAAGAGCAGCCCGAGTGCGGAAAGCACCATGAGCGGGGCGAGGATCCAGAAGAGGACGGCTTCTCCGGTGCCGGTCATCGCTGCGCACCTCCTTCGGCGGTCATGTCGTCGGCGGCTTCGGCGGTGGCGTCCTGGGCCGTCTGCTGCGCGGCATACTCACGCTGCTCGCCGGTGGCTTGGGCGACCTTGCCGAGGTAGTAGTCGCGCTCCTCCAGCCCCGAGACCATCGGGTGCGGCGGGGCGACCATGCCCTCCTGCAGCGGCGCGAGCAACTGCTCCTTGGTGAAGATGAGGTCGGCGCGGTTGTTGTCGGCCAACTCGTAGAAGTTGGTCATCGTCAGCGCGCGCGTCGGGCAGGCCTCGATGCACAACCCGCAGAAGATGCAGCGCAGGTAGTTGATCTGGTAGACGCG
>CAZLGB010000081.1:0-13910 GCA_964558825.1 uncultured Intrasporangiaceae bacterium | reverse complement strand
TGTCGGTGTCGGTGTGGGCGTGGCGGTCGGCGCCGGGGCGGGGGCGGTGGCCCGGACACTCGTCGTGGTCGCGCTCGCCGTCGGGGCCGGTGCGGTCATCGAGACCGGTTCGGCCGCCGGCGTGCGGTCAGTGCCCAGCTCGATGACTGCCCCGAGGGCAGCACCCCCGAAGAGCGCCATGGCCGAGCGCCGGGTCACCCACGCAGGATCCCTGCGCGCGGCAGCAGCGGCGGCCGCTCGGCGCTGGTCGGGGGTCATGCGGTGGCGTCCCGGGCGTTGCTCTCTGGGCGCCGGCGACATGGCGCCCATTGTCGCCGAGGTGACTGTGCCGCACCTATGCGACGCGCGGCGCGCCCGCGCGGTGCGCCGTGCGGCAAACTGGCTTGCCGCACGGCATACCGCCTTGCCAGGCTCTGGCGTATGCCGACCGAGCAGCCCTTCCCAGAGTGCGTGCCGGAGCTCACCGACGGGGTGGTGACCCTGCGCGCGCACCGGGAGGACGACGCCCCCCGCATCGTCGAGCAGTGCACCGATCCGGAATCGATGCGCTGGCTGCCGCTGCCGCGCCCCTACGGCCTGGAGCAGGCCGACGACTATCTCGGCGGCGTGCGGGCTGGCTGGGAGGACCCGGACGGACGGCGCGAGTGGGCGATCAGCGACGCCGACGGCCGCTATCTCGGCAGCATCGGCGTCTTCGACCGCAGCGCTGTGGCCTGTGAGCTGGGGTTCATGCTGCATCCGGATGCCCGCGGGCACGGGGTCATGGTGCGGGCCGTGCGCCTGGCTCGCGCGTGGGCCCTCGAGCACGGCGTCGAGGTCGTCCGCTGGAGGGCGGCCGTGGGCAACTGGGCCTCGCGGCGGGTCGCCTGGGGGTGCGGCTTCGGCCTGCCGACCCACGTGGCGGCCAGTGGCCACGACCACGACGGCACCCCGCGGGATGCCTGGCACGCGGTGTGGCGGCGCGGCGACCCGGATGGGCCGGTGATCCCGTGGCTGGTGCCGCCGATGCTGGCCGATGCGCGAGTGGTGTTGCGCGAGTTCGCCGCGGCCGACGGCGACGCTCTGCCTGACGCGCAGGACCCGGTCACTGCGCGCTTCATGGCGCCGATGGTGCCGACCCGCTCGACGTATGCCGCGTGGCTGGAGGATCGGCGCGAGCTCGCCGCCAGCGGCCGCGGGATGCAATGGGCCATCGTCCGGCGCGACACCGGCGAGCCGGCCGGCGGGATCGCCATGATCGTGCCTCTCCCCGAGCCGTCGGCCGCGCGGGTGGCCCTCGTCGGCTATTGGCTGCTGGCGCCGCACCGCGGGCTCGGGCTTGCCGGCGCGGCGCTCGACCTCGTCATCGAGCACGCGCTCGGGCCGGTGGCTGCGGGCGGGCTCGGTCTGGATGGCGTCCGCGCGCGCGCCGACGTCGAGAACCTCCCGTCGATCCGCACCCTCTTCGGGTCCGGGCTGCGCCACAGCGGAGTCGAGCGAGCGGCATACCCGCAGCCGGATCGACCGGCCAACGACGCATGGGTCTTCGACGTGCTGGCCACCGACGACCGGGCGACCCAACGGATCCGGCCGTGGCCGGTGCCGGTCATCGAGACCGCGCGGCTGCGGCTGCGTCCCTGGCGCGACAGCGACCGGCCGGGGCCGGACGACGGCCCCGACGATGCGGCGCGGCGCTTCCTGCCGGTGCACGCCCAACCGAGCGCGCAGACCTTCGACGCCTGGCTGCTGCGCCGCCGCCAGTGCGCTGCCGGCGGGCAGACCGTCGACTGGTGCGTGGCCGATCGGCAGACCGACCGGATGCTCGGCTATGTCACCCTCTTCACCCGCGGCGACGCGCCGATCGGCTTCGACGCCGAGCTGGGCTATTGGCTCGTGCCGACCGCGCGGGGGCATGGTTATCTCGCCGAGGCGCTCCCCCACGTGCGCGAGCATGCCTTCCGGCCGCGGGCCGACGGCGGGCTGGAGGTCACCCGCCTGCATGCCGGTGCCGATCTCGACAACGTGGCGTCCACGGGCGTGCTGGCTCGGCTGGGGATGCGTGAGTGGGGGCGCGACCGGCAGGCGTGGGAGCGCCAGGACGGCTCGCTCGCCGATGGGAGCTACTGGGAGTTGCTGCGCACCGATGCGCGCTGAGGCTCGGCCCCGGCCGATGCCGGGCCGGCCGATCCCGGGGGTTGGGTGGTGGCGGCCGTGGCCCGGCGGGGCATGGCCAGGCAGGCAAACGCCGCGACGAGGCACAGGGCCCCGGCGGTGATCCACGCCATGAGGTAGTCACCTGACGAATGGCGGACCCACCCGGCATACGAGGCGGCGATGCCGGCGCCGACCATGTGCGAGGCGAAGACCCAGCCGAAGACGATGGCCGCACGCTGCGAGCCGAAATGGTTCTGGCACAAGGCGATCGTCGGCGGCACCGTGGCGACCCAGTCGAGGCCGTAGAAGACGATGAAGAGGAAGAGGTTGGGCTCGACCTCCGGACCCAGCACCGCCGGCACGAGCAGCAGCGAGAGGCCGCGCAGGCCGTAATAGGCGAGCAGCAGCAGCCGCGGGTCGACCCGGTCGGTGAGCCAGCCGGACGCGATGGTGCCGACGATGTCGAAGACCCCGATGAGCGCCAGCAGGCCCGCCGCCGTCGTCGCGGGCATGCCGTGGTCGTGGGCGGCCGGGATGAAGTGGGTGCCGATGAGCCCGTTGGTCGACCAGCCACAGACGAAGAAGGTGCCCGCCAACACCCAGAAGGCCCCCGAGCGGCGGGCATCGCCGAGCACACTGAGCGCCCGCCGAGCCACGGCCAGGCCGGCGCCGCGGTGCGCGGGCTCCCCCTCGGGCTCGACCGTCGGCACCGCGTCGGGACGCTCGGCTCCCCAGGGCCGGGTGCCGACGTCCGCCGGATGGTCGGCGACGACGAGGCGCACGAGCGGGACGAGCGCCAGCGCCGCCCCGGCGGTGAGCAGCGCGGCATACCTCCAGCCCGGCCCGGCCGCGAGAGCCGCGATCGAGGGCAGGAAGATCAGCTGTCCGGTCGAGGAGGCCGCCGAGAAGATGCCGGTGACCAGACCCCGGCGGGCGGCGAACCAGCGCGTGGCGACGAAGGCGCCCAGCACGAGGGCCATCGCGCCCGTCCCGAAGCCGACGGCCAGCCCCCAGAGCACCATGAGCTGCCAGGGGGCGCGCATGAGGACGGTGAGCCCGCTGCCGAGGCTGACGAGCACGAGCGCGATCGTCAACACCCGCCGCAGTCCGAAGCGCTCCATGAGTGCGGCTGCGAAGGGAGCCGTGAGCCCGAAGACGACGAGGTTGATGCTCACGGCCGACGAGGTGATCGTCCGGGACCATCCGAATTCCGCCTCCAGCGGCTCCATCAGCGCGCCCGTCGACGAGCGGAAGCCCGCCGCCGAGACCAGGCAGAGCAGCACGACGAGCGCCACCCACCAGGCACGATGCACGCGCGCTCGACGGATCTCGACCATGGAGCATGACCGTAATCGCCAGAGGCCCGGAAGCGGAATCGACGGCCGAGAATCGCCCTGTGACGAGAGGGACGGATGGGACACGAGTGATTTAGACTGACACGTCCTCCTCTTCCGGAATACCAGGGGGTTTCCGTGTCCGTCATCACCAGACGAGCCGGGTCTGCGCTGGCACTGGCGCTCGCCCTGTCGGCCCTGCCGGTCATCGACCTCGCCGTCGCCGCCCCACATCCGGTCAAGCCCCGGGTCACCTCGAAGGTCGTCACGGGCGTCGACCCGGCCGTCGCGCCCAGCGCGGCCGACCGGCCGGCTGGGCTGGCGCCCGGGTCGCCGACCGTGCTGAGTGCCGAGGTGGCGCTGCCGGCGTTCAGCGTCCTCGGAGTGACGTGGACGGACGCGTCCCGGCATACCCCTGCGGCGGGAAGCGCCGGCCCGAGCGGGGCCGACCCGATCGTGCAGGTGCGAGTCCGCGAGGAGCAGGGCGGCTGGACGCCCTGGCAGACGCTGCCCACCGCCGACGGCGCCCCCGATCCGGGCACCGCCGAGGCCACCCACGCCGGCAACCGGCGCTCGACCGAGCCGCTCATCTCCGGGACGGCGACCGCCGCCCAGATCCGCATCGACGGCGTGCCCGGTGCGACCAAGACGATCCCGACGACCGCCACCATCGTCGCGATCGACCCCGGCAGCTCGCCGGCGGACGCCACGCTCGGTGGCCCGACGACCGCGACGGCACGGGCCGCGACCCTGCGCCCGAGCATCATCCCCCGGGCCGCATGGGGCGCGGACGAGTCGACGGTGACGTGCTCGATGGGGTGGAGCCCGACGATCAAGGCGGGCTTCGTCCACCACACGGCGGGCACCAACACCTACACGCCCAGTCAGTCCGCGGCGTTGGTCCGGGGCATCATGGCCTATCACATCAGCGGCCGCGGCTGGTGCGACATCGGCTACAACTTCCTCGTCGACCGCTATGGGCAGATCTTCGAAGGCCGTTCCGGCGGAATGGATCTCGCGGTGATCGGCGCCCACACGGGCGGCTTCAACTACAAGAGCTTCGGCGTCGCCGCGATGGGCGACTTCACCACGGCAGCCCCGCCCACGGTCATGCTCAACTCGATCGGCGCCGTCCTGGGCTGGAAGCTCGGGCTGCACGCGCGCGACCCGCAGGGCAACACCAGCCTCATCTCGGCCGGCTTCGACGCGAGCCCGTATGCCGCCGGCGTGGAGGCGGGCTTCCGGGTCGTGTCCGGGCACCGCGATGCCAACTTCACCGGCTGCCCCGGCGATCAGCTCTACGCCCAGCTCCCGACGCTGCGCACCATCGCGGCGCGGTATGCCGTGGCCAACACCACCCCGGACCACGACCTCATCGGCGTGCTGACGACTGGCGCGGGGGTGGTCGAGGTGCACAACCAGTCGGCCTCGTCCAATTACGCCCAGCGCGTCTACGACCGGGCGACGACGCTGCCCGAGCTCGACCCCGCGGAGTGGCGGGTCTTCATCGGGCCCGGTTCCTACGACACCCGCCCCGACCTGGTGGCCGTCCACACGCGCAATACGACGTCGGGCAAGGTCGAGGTGTCGATGCTCACGTGGGACAGCGGCTATCAGACCGTCTACACCGCCACCACGCCGATGGTCCCCTTCGATCCCGACACCACCGTCCAGCTGGCCATGGGCGGCACCGGCGGCGGGGATCTGTCGATCATCATGACGGCCGACACCGGCAGCGGGATGGTCGAGGTCCACACCCTGTCCGGCGCGAGTGACTACACCGAGTGGGTCCGTCATGCGGCGACGGCCGTGCCCCTGGGGCTGGCGCGCACCGCGCTCGAGCGCTTCCTCGTGCAGGACCGCACCGGCGACCTCTACCTCATCCTCCACGGCGGCAAGACCGGCTCGGGGCGCAGCGAGGTGCACGTGCTCTCGTCGGCGAGCGACTACCAGACGTGGACGGTGCACTCGGCGCTGCCGATCGCCTTCACCAAGGACGCCGACGTGCAGTGGCTGCTGGCCGACTACGGCAAGCCCCTCGCCGAGCTCTCCGTCGTGCTCCCCACGAGCAGCGGCAGCGGCTTCGTCGAGGTGCACACGCTGTCGTCGGCCTCGAGCTATCACGACTGGTCACTGCACAGCGCCACCGATCTGCCCCTCAAGTCCTGGCCCACGTGGACCTTTGACATCGGGTGACCGGTCCGCGCTCAGCGGGTCGGTGGGTCGATGACCTCATCGAGCCCGAGCCAGCCGGCCATCGTCTCCAGCTCGGCGCGCAGCGCCGCGCGCGCCGCCGGCGGAGCGCCGGGCTCCCAGGTGAGCCGTTGGACGAGCAGCCGGCCGGTCGCCCGCTCCGCCTTGAGGTCGACCCGGGCGACGATGGTGTCGCCGTAGAAGAAGGGCAACACGTAGTAGCCGTGAATCCGTTGCGCTGCAGGCGTATAGATCTCGAGGCGGTAGCGCACGCCGAAGAGCGCCTCGGTGCGCTCGCGGTGCCAGACGATCGAGTCGAAGGGGCTCACCAGGGCCGCGACGTGCAGGCCTCGGGGTCGTGCCGCCGTGACGTCGAGGTATGCCGTGCCCCGCCACCCCGCGACCGTCACCGGCTCGAGGGCCCCCTCGGCGAGCAGGCGGTCGATCGCCGGGCGGACCTGCTCGCGGCTCATCCGGAAGTAGTCGGCAAGGGTCGACTCGGTGGCGACACCGCACGCGCGGGCTGCCTGCAGCACGAGCGCCCGGGTCGCCTCCGCGAGCGAGCCGTCGAGTGCCCCCGACCAGGCCGGGCGCAGGGCGACCGGAGCGACCCGGTCGAGGCCGGCATACCGACGCTCGAAGGAGGTCGTGCGCCCGGCGCTGCTCACCCGACCGGACCAGAAGAGCCATTCGAGCGCCCGTTTGACCAGCGACCAGTTCCACCCCCACGAGTCGCGGGAGCGCGGCAGGTCGTGGGCGAGTGCCGCCTCCACCTCGCGCGAGGTGGACGGGCCGCGGCGCAGGACCTCGGCGTGGACCGCCTCGACCAGACCCGGGTGCTCGGCGACGACTCGGCGCATCCCGCCCCACGCCTGCTCGTGGGCCTCGCGCATCCGCCAGCCGAAAAGCGGCCAGGTGGGCGGTGCGACGAGAGCGGCCTCGTGGGCCCAGTACTCGACGAGCCGGCGCGGGCCGGTGTCGCGCATCCGGTCGAGCAGCGCGCGATCGTAGCTACCGAGCCGGGAGAAGAAGGGCAGGTAGTGGCTTCGGGTGAGCACGTTGACGCTGTCGATCTGCACGGCACCGACCCGGGCGACGACGCCGCCGAGGGCGCGGACGTCGACGGTCCCCGCGGTGGGGCGCGGGCGGGCGAAGCCTTGGGCCGCGAGGGCGATCCGGCGTGCCTGCGCCAGCGTGAGGGTGCGGGTCACGCGAGCGGCGACCCGTGGCTCCCCGACCCGAGCCCGCTCGTGCCAGCGGCCGCGGTGGCCGGCGGGTGGATGAGGTTCTGGCGCACGGCATACATCGCCGCCTCCATCCGCGTGTGCAACTGGAGCTTCTCGAGGATGTTGCGCACGTGGTTCTTGACGGTGTTCTCCGAGATGTAGAGCTCGCGGCCGATCTCACGGTTGCCCAGGCCGCGAGCGACGAGGCCGAGCACCTCGACCTCGCGCTCGGTGAGCTTGGGCAGGTGCGAGCCGACGACCTCGGTGTCGCGCCGACGCATTTGGGCGAATTCGGCGAGCAGCTTCGATGCCATCGACGGCGAGATCAACGAATCGCCGCCCTGCACCGCACGAATGCCGGCGGCAATCTCGTCGCCCGGCACGTCCTTGAGGACATAGCCATTTGCGCCGGCGCGCACGGCCTCGAAAAGGTCGGATTCCTCGTCGGACATCGTCAACATGACAATGCGCGCGGAGGGCACCCGCTCCTTGATGGCCTGGCAGGCCTCGATCCCGCCACAGCGCGGCATCCGCACGTCCATGAGCACGACATCGGGCACGAGCGTCTCGGCCTTCTCGACCGCGACGATCCCGTCGTCGGCCTCGTCGACGACGGTGATGTCGCCGTCGAGCTCGAGCACCGTGCGCAAGCCTCGCCGGAAGAGGGCGTGATCGTCGGCGATGAGCACCCGGATCGGCTGGATGTCGCGGACCGGCGGCTGGCTCACGAGGGAATACTCCCACGTGAGCAACCACCCGCGGTGAGCACGGCCACCTGGTAAGTCACCGGGCCCGTGACGATCCTCGAGCAGCGTCGATCGGCCATCAGCCGTTCGTCGCCGCCGCCATCGGCTCGAGGTGGATGACGCCGTAGCTCCACCCCCGGCGCCGATAGACCACGCTCGCACGGCCGGTGTCGATGTCATTGAAGAGATAGAAATCGTGGCCGACGAGCTCCATCCGGTTGACCGCCTCGGCCAGGCTCATCGGCTCGCTGGGGTGGACCTTCTCGCGGACCTCGATCGGGGAGTCGCCGACGGCTCCGAAGGGGCCGCTTGCCGCGGCCTCGTCGTGGTCGGGCGCCGCCGCGGCGACCGGCGCGGGAGGCTGGGAGGCGGCGACGACCTCGCCACGACTCGAGCGCACGATGGCCCGACGCCGGCCACTGGCTCGGCGCAAGCGCTCGACGAGCTTCTCGACCGCCGCATCGAGGGCGACGTACTTGTCCTCGTTGGCCGCCTCGGCGCGCACGACCGAGCCGCGATCACGGCAGGTGAGCTCGACGAATTCCGACACCCGGGCGGCCCCCTCGTGGGTGACCACGACGTCGACCCGGGTGACCTTCGGCGCGATCTGGGCGACCTTGGTCAGCCTGTCCTCCAGGTGTGCTCGGAACCTGTCCGAGACCTGCACATGACGGCCGGTGACGACGATGTCCACTGCTCCTCCTTGACGCACGATTGACAGGGTGGCGGGCCGGGCAGACCCCGCAGACCTCGTCATCACCTCCCGAGCGCCACGAGCGGCACACCTCAACCGTAGCCGTCCCGTCGCGGCGGGGCCACCGAGGCCGACCCTCCGGGGTGGCGCCGTCGCGTGGCGGCGATCACGACGGCGCCGAGGACCTCGCCGCCGGCCTCCTGCAGCGCCCGGGCGCCCTCGGTCAGGGTCGCTCCGGTGGTGAGGACATCGTCGACGAGCAGCACCCGCCGGCCCGCGACGCGCGAGGTATGCCGGGCCGGCACGGCATACGCCCCAGCGAGATTGGCCGCGCGCGCCCGGCTGTCAAGACGCGACTGGTCGGCGACCCGGCGGGTCGCGCGCAGCACCGAGCGGACCTCGATCGGCCCGGCCGGATGTCCCTGCAGCGCCGCCCGCGTCAGCTCGGTGAGGGTGTCGGCGCCTCGGCGCCTGATGGCCGCGGGAGCGGAGGGCATCGGCACGACGAGCACGTCACCCACCCCCACGCGGCCGGCCAGACCGGCGCGCAGTAGCGGGACGAGCAGCCGAGCCAGGTCGTGGCGTCCCCCGTCCTTGACCGCGACGACGAGCGAGCGCAGCGAGCCGTCATAGTCCCCCGCCGCGACGACGGGAGGCAGACCAGCCGGGCACGGGGTGGGCTGCGCGTGCCGGGGCACGGCATACGTGCGACGACGCAGGTCATCGGCGCACTCGGGACACCATCGAGACTCGGCCGCGCCGCACCCACCGCAGTCGGGCGGCAGGACGAGCTCGGCGAGGCTCGCGGCGGCGGCAGACGCCTCACGCCACAGGTGACTCCATGCGGGCATGCCCCACCCTGGTCCCGACCGGGTCACCGGCGGCGGCGCCGACCGCTTGCTGTGGACGATGGGACGAGCGGCCCAGGGGTTGGGGACGAGCGGTCCGGTTCGTCGAGAATGCGATCCTTCGTCGCCTTCCTGTGATTTCTGAGAAAATGCAACGACCCACTCCCCGGGATGGCACGATATGTCCTGCGGGTCTGAGTTCTCTCGGGGGAGAGACGGGGATTGGGTTGTCGGGCGTGTTCTCGACGGCCACCCGACTGCGTATGGCGATCGCCGCCGTGGTCGTGTTGGTCAATGCAGTACAAGGGGGGAGCGCCGCGGTCTTGCCGTGGGCGCTCTTGGTCGTCACGTGCGACGTCATCGCCGGCTTCCTGCTGGCCAATCAGGATGTCCTGCTGCCCCATCGGTCGCGTCAGGCAGCGGCTGCGGCCACCATGGCGGGCGCCGTGTCGGCCGGACTGTCGACGCTCACCGGCGTCGGCGCGCTGCCGCTTTTCGTCATCCCGCTCTTCCGGGCCGGCGAGAAGCTCGGCCGTCGGGTCGTCGGCTCCACCAGCCTCGCCCTGGCCGCTGGAGCGGTGCTCGGCGGGCTGCTGCTAGGCCCCGGGTCGCGCCTCTCCCCCGGACAAGTCTTCATCTGGGTTGCCCTCGCGGCGGGCCTCGGTGTGCTCGCGTCCTGGGAGGAGCGGATTACGCCGCTGCCGGCCGGACACGACCCGGTCACCGACGAGGCGGCCGTGCTCCTGACCCGCCTGCGCGCCCTCAGCGACAGCCTCGAAGGCGGGCTCGACCCCGCGACCCTGGCGGCGCGGATGCTTGACGACCTCCCGCCCCGCCCCCGCTTGCGGGCCGCCGTGCTGACCGGCCCGGCGGGCGGCACCGTTGTGCCACTCGCGCTGCGCGGGGCCGCCCGAGTGCCGTGGGCCGAGCCGCAGCTCGACGACACGACCCCGCTCGGCACCGCCTGGGCCGAGGGCAGCTCCGCTCACGCCGTCGTCGGCGAGCGGACCATGGTGGCCGTGCCACTCATCGACACCCATGACGAGCAGGTCGGCGTGCTCGCGTGCGACTGGGCGGGCACGGCCGACGACGCCGAGGGCGTCGAGGCGGTCATCGCCACCACCAAGCAGCACGGCACCGGGCTCGCCGTCGCCTTGTCGTATATGGCCCTGCGTGACCAGGCGAGCGTCGACGAGCGCCGCCAGATCGCCAAGAGCATGCACGACGGCATCGCTCAGGAGGTCGCCGCCCTCGGCTTCCAACTCGACATGATCAGGTATGCCGCCCAGCAGGCCGGCGACGCAACAGCCAGCGATCTCGCTGCCCTGCGCGGAGAGTTCGCACGGGTGCTGGCCGATCTGCGCACCGACATCACCGACCTGCGCATCGGGCTGCGCCCCCAGGACGGGCTCGGGGCGACGGTGTCGACCCGACTGCAGCAGTTCGGGACGGCGACGGGGTGCGCCGTGGCCGTCTCGTTGCGCGAGAGCGGTTTCCGTTTGCCGGCGAGCACCGAGGTGGCGATCTATCGGCTGCTGCTCGACGTGCTCGCCGACGCCCAGCGCCAGCATGCGCACTCGGTCGACGTGTCGCTCGTCGTCGCCGCCCCGCACTTCGACGTGACGATCAGCCACGACGCCGCGACCGGGCTCGCCCTCGACAAGCTCCGCAGCCGATTGACCGCCCCCGACACCGTCGTCGAGCTCACCGAAGGACCGGGCGGACCGTCGACGACGTCCGTCCGCGCCCGGATGACCCCGGCGACTCGCGGAGGCTCGCCCGGGGATCTCGCCGCGCTGGCCTCCTCCGACGCCCCGCAGGGTATGCCGGCCGGCCCGGCCGGTGGCCAGCGGCGCGAGGGCCCGCTCTCGGGGATGCCGGTGGCCTCGTGAGCACAACCTCGCAGGGACGCGCGGCGGCCACCCGGCATACGCCTGGGGCGGCAGGGCGAGCATCAAGGTCATGCTCGTCGATGACCACGACCTCGTCCGCCAGGGGGTCGCGTCGCTGCTGACCATCGACCCGCAGATCTCCGTCGTCGGGCAGGCGGCATCGGTCGCCGAGGGGCTGGCCCTGGCTCGCTCGGTGGCCGCCGATGTCGCGATCGTCGACGTCTCGCTCGGTGACGGCTCGGGCCTCGACGTCGTGAGCGACCTGCGCGCCCGGCACCCTGGCATGGGCATCGTCGTGCTCACCATGCACCGTGACGACGACACCCTGCTCGGCGCGCTCGACGCCGGCGCGTCGGCGCTCATGCACAAGAGCCAGTCGGCCGAGGAGGTCATGGCCACCGTCCGCCAGGCGCATGCCAATCCGGGAGGCTTCTCCGCGGTGGGCTTGGCCGAGGCGATCCGGCGGCGCAATTCGGCGCCGCGGGTGCAGCTCACCGCGCGCGAGCTCGAGGTCCTGCAGGCGCTCGCCGGCGGGTCGTCGGTCGCTCAGGCGGCCAAGGCGCTCTTCATGAGCGAGTCGACGGTCAAGACGCACATCGCCAAGCTCTACGACAAGCTCGGCGCCAACAACCGGGCGTCGGCGATGATGGCTGCCATCCGGCTCGGGCTCATCAGCGCGCCGAAACGGTAGCGGTGTCAGCCCTGCGCTGTCAGTGCATGCACCCAAGACAGCAAAAGCAGCGCCGCGCAAAGGGCGAATAACACAATCGCCACAATCAGGAGCTTGCGATCACGAGCAAATTCTCCACTCTCGGCCGGCTTCGCGACACGTCGCAGTCGTGGCGCCGTCATCGACCGAAACCGGCTCATCCCAATTGAGGGTGGGTCGAGGGTGGCGCGGCGGTCCCTGGGTGGGCGTCGAGGTCTTCGCATGATGGGAGTTCTGACGCTCCCCATCTGGAAGACCTCGACATGCCTGACGGTACCTTCGCCGCGCCTGATCTGACCACGTTCTGCCGGCTGGACGGGCTGGGGTTGGTGGTGACCGGGCAACGCCTCGAGCCTGACCGTGCGGTTCTGGCGTGCCGGGTCGTGGAGGAGGACCGGTGGTGCCGACGGTGTGGCTGTGAGGGCGTCGTGCATGACGTGGTCACCCGCAGGTTGGCGCACGAACCCTTCGGCTGGAGACCGACCACGCTGCTGATCGACGTCCGCCGGTATCGCTGCACCGGCTGCGGGCATGTGTGGCGGCAGGACACGACCCCGGCAGCGGAACCGCGGGCGAAGATCTCCCGGGCCGGGCTGTCCTGGGCTCTGCTCGCCCTGGTCGTGCAGCACCTGACCGTGGCCAGGATCGCCCAGGGGCTGGCCGTGGCGTGGGACACCGCGAACGACGCCGTCCTGGCCGAAGGCAAGCGGGTCCTGATCGGCGACCCCGCGCGGTTCGACGGTGTCGCGGTGATCGGGGTTGATGAGCACGTGTGGCGCCACACCCGCAAGGGCGACAAGTACGTCACCGTCATCATCGACCTCACCCCGATCCGCGACCGGACCGGCCCGGCCCGCCTGCTGGACATGGTCGAGGGCCGCTCCAAGGCCGCGTTCAAGACCTGGCTCACCGAACGGCCACAGGCGTGGCGCGACGCCGTGGAGGTGGTCGCAATGGACGGGTTCACCGGGTTCAAGACCGCCGCCGCCGAAGAGCTCCCAGGGCGGTCGCGGTCATGGACCCCTTCCATGTCGTCCGGCTCGCCGCAGACGCTCTGGACCGGTGCCGACGCCGCGTCCAACACGACCTCCACGGCCACCGCGGCTTCAAGGGCGACCCGCTGTACCGAGCGCGGCGGACCCTGCACACCGGCGAAGACCTGCTCACCGACCGCCAGCGCGAACGCCTGCTCAGGCTCTTCACCGAACCCGACCATGTCCAGGTCGAAGCGACCTGGGGGATCCTGCAGCGGATGATCGCCGCCTACCGCCACCCCGACCGCACCTCCGGGCGCGCAGCGATGGCTGCCGTGATCGACGCGCTCCGCGACGGCGTCCCCGCGGCGCTGGTCGAGCTGCGACGCCTCGGCCGCACCCTCAACCAGCGCGCCGCCGACGTCCTGGCCTACTTCGACCGGCCCGGCACCAGCAACGGCCCCACCGAAGCCCTCAACGGCCGCCTCGAACACCTCCGCGGCTCCGCCCTCGGCTTCCGCAACCTCACCAACTACATCGCCCGAAGCCTACTCGAAACCGGCGGCTTCAGAACCCACCCTCGATTGGGATGAGCCGGTTTGTGTGGCTGGGATTGCTCCGCCAAAAAGACCTGACAAGCCGTCAAGCATCAGATAAGTGAATTTAGTTTCCACCGTGAACGACGACGCGGCGCCCACGGGGGGCGTCGCCGGGCAGGTCGTCTGGGAGAAGCCAGAGATCGTGATCCCGGGCGCGGCGCCCGTTGCGCGCGCCTGAGCCTGGTTGACCGTGTAACCCATCGCCAACATCCGCGCACCCTCGCGGGAGGCCTGGGTGATGCTCATCTGCGCCGCGAAAGCTCGCCCGAAGTCAATGATGCCGCCCACCACCAGCAGGAGAACAGGCAGCAACAATGCCATCTCAACTGCGGCGGCGCCCCGCTCGCGCCGTCCCCCCACTCGCATGGCCAACGTCCCTTCCTCAGGGCTAACGCCTCTTACAGGCCGGCAGCGACCTGTCCAAACATCCAAGCAACCTGCTGACCGAAGGCCGCCACCGCACCGGCGATCACCACGGCGATGAGACTCGCGATCAGCGCGTACTCCTGTCGCGCGTCAGACTTTGTGGCAGGACAGTTGAGTCAGTCCTGAAGGGGAGTCA
>CAZLGB010000080.1:0-14250 GCA_964558825.1 uncultured Intrasporangiaceae bacterium | reverse complement strand
GCATACATCCTGTCCACCATCGGAGTTCCCACTACATGAGCATCAGCACGGTCACCAAGACCGCCCCTCAGGTTGCCGTCAACGACATCGGCTCTGAGGAAGACCTGCTCGCCGCGATCGACGCGACGATCAAGGATTTCAACGACGGCGACATTGTCGAAGGTCGCATCGTCAAGGTCGACCGGGACGAGGTCCTGCTCGACATCGGCTACAAGACCGAGGGCGTCATCCCCTCGCGTGAGCTGTCCATCAAGCACGACGTCGACCCGAGCGAGGTCGTCAAGGTCGGCGACGAGGTCGAGGCCCTGGTCCTGCAGAAGGAGGACAAGGAGGGCCGGCTGATCCTGTCCAAGAAGCGCGCCCAGTACGAGCGCGCCTGGGGCACGATCGAGAAGGTCAAGGAGGAGGACGGCGTCGTCACCGGCACCGTCATCGAGGTCGTCAAGGGCGGCCTCATCCTCGACATCGGCCTGCGCGGCTTCCTTCCCGCCTCCCTCGTCGAGATGCGTCGCGTCCGCGACCTGCAGCCTTATGTCGGCAAGCAGATCGAGGCCAAGATCATCGAGCTGGACAAGAACCGCAACAACGTGGTCCTCTCCCGCCGCGCCTGGCTCGAGCAGACCCAGTCCGAGGTCCGCACGACCTTCCTGCGCGAGCTGCAGAAGGGCCAGGTCCGCTCCGGTGTCGTGTCCAGCATCGTCAACTTCGGCGCCTTCGTCGACCTCGGTGGGGTCGACGGTCTGGTCCACGTGTCGGAGCTGTCGTGGAAGCACATCGACCACCCGGGTGAGGTCGTCGAGGTCGGCATGGAGGTCACCGTCGAGGTGCTCGACGTCGACATGGACCGCGAGCGCGTCTCGCTGTCGCTGAAGGCGACGCAGGAGGACCCGTGGCAGCACTTCGCCCGGACCCACGCGATCGGTCAGGTCGTGCCGGGCAAGGTCACCAAGCTCGTGCCCTTCGGTGCGTTCGTGCGCGTCGAGGACGGCATCGAGGGCCTCGTGCACATCTCCGAGCTGGCCGAGCGTCACGTCGAGCTGCCCGAGCAGGTCGTCACCGTCGGTGAGGACCTCTTCGTCAAGGTCATCGACATCGACCTCGAGCGCCGGCGGATCTCGTTGTCGCTCAAGCAGGCCAACGACTCTGCGGTGGCCAACAGCGAGTTCGACCCGACGCTCTACGGCATGGCCGCGGAATACGACGAGGCCGGCAACTACAAGTACCCCGAGGGCTTCGACCCCGAGTCGGGCGAGTGGCTGCCGGGCTTCGAGGCTCAGCGCGAGAAGTGGGAGAAGCAGTACGCCGACGCCCACGCTCGTTGGGAGGCGCACAAGACCCAGGTCGAGGCGGCTGCCAAGGCCGACTCCGAGGCCGCGGTCGCTGCGGGCGAGGTCCCCTCGTCCTACTCCAGCGGCGCCGACGCCCCCGCGGCGACCGGCACGCTGGCCTCCGACGAGGCACTGGCCGCACTGCGCGAGAAGCTCACCGGCAACTGACCGAGGTCCACACCTCACGTCACTGACGAGGGGGTATGCCGCACCCGCGGCATACCCCCTCTGTCGTGTGCTGGGCCGGGCGATCAGCCCCCGAGCGCGGCAGCGAGGCCCTTCTGCCGGGCGTATTGCTTGCGGAACTGCCCATAGTGCGGGGCGTATGCCGCATGCGCCGCCGGGTCGGGCACGAAGACCCGGTCGACCGCTACGGCCGCTGCGGCGTCGGCCTCGGTGAGCGCGCCGAGGGCGATGCCGGCGAGCAACCCGGCGCCACGCAATTGGGCGGTCACCGGGTCGGAAACCCGCTCGATGCGCCGGTCCATGATGTCGGCGTGCAGCTGGCACCAGAGGTCTGACTGGGCGCCGCCGCCGAGCATCCGCACCGGGTCGAGGCGCCGACCGACGAATCGCTCGACCTGCTCGTGCAACCAGCGGGTGTGGAAGGCGACCCCCTCAAGAACCGCGCGGACGAGCTCGGCTCGGCCGGTCGCCAGCGAGACGTGGTGCCACCCGCCCCGGGCGCGTCGGTCGTCGACGGGGGAGCGCAGCCCCGACAACCACGGTGTGAAGAGCACCCCTCCGGCACCTGGCGGCACGGTCGCCGCCAGTGCCGTCAGCTCATCAAAGTCGCTGCCGCCCAGGGCATCTCGCGCCCAGGCCAAGCAGGCACCCGCGGTCTCGTGACTGTTGGCGATCAGTCGGTGCCCGGGACGCAACCCGGGGACCGTCGCGATGGAGTGGAGCACGTCGGTCTTCTTGCGCGGCATGGGAGCGCTGATCCAGCCGGTCGACGAGACGGCGAAGTGCGCCTGGTAGTCCGCGGTCGCGCCGGATCCGATGGTGGCGGCCAGCAGGTCGGTGACCCCCGTGACGACCTGGACGTCCGGCCCCAGCCCCAGCGCCTGCGCGACGGAGGGCGCGACGGTGCCGACGATCGTGCCGGTCGGCTGCAGCGGCGCCAGCTTCGTCGCGTCCACGCCGGCCAGCTGCACGAGGTCGGGGTCGTAGCGCAGGCGCTCCTCGTGCCGGTTGTCGGTGAGCCAGGCGAGGGTCATCGAATTGGGAGACGCCGCGGCGCGCCCGGTGAAGCGCATCGTCAGGTAGTCGACCGGCTCGAGAAACCACCTGGCCGCCGCGGCGAGGTCGGGCTCGTCGCGCTGGAAGCCGAGGATGTGCGAGACCGGGTCGCCACCCTCCGGTGTCGGGGCGCCTCCCGTCTTGCGCACCCAATTCCCCACTCGGGTGGGGTGATAGCCCATCACCGGGCCGCCGACGATCGCTCTCGTATGCCGGGCCCCTCGGGTGTCGAGGTAGAGCCGGCAGGGGCCGACCGGCATACCCTGCGCGTCGACGGGGACCGTCGAGCCCCACTGCCCGGTGACCGCGACGGCGGTGACCGACGCCGGATCGAGCACTCCGGCGGACAACCCCGCTCGAGCCAGCTCGACGACGGCACTCCACCACTGCTCGGCGTCCTGGGTGGCGGTGCCGTCTGGTGCGCGGTGGGTCGACACGAGCCGATTGGCCGACCAGCGCAGCCGCCCGTCGAGGGTGATCAACCCGACCTTCGGGCCACCGGTCCCGAGGTCGACGACGAGCGCGTGCCGCTCGCTCGGAGCGCTCTCGGGCCTGCTCGTCACGGCGCGCTCGGCACGCCGAGGTGGGCGTCGAGCATGCCCGCCATGACGGCGGTGATGAACAGGTCGGCTGCAGGCGTCGGCCCACCTGGCACACCTCCGTAGACCGCCCCCGAGGCCGCCGGCTGACCCGCATGCGCCACGGCATACGAGACGGCCTCGGCGAGGTCTGCGGCGAACCGAGCCGGAATCCCTTGCTGCAGTTGGGGACCCGTGACTGCCAGGTGCAAGGCGTCGGGGTATTGCAGGCCGTTCATCCGCCAGCCCTTCGCGCGCAACGCGTCGTTGACGAGATAGATGTTGACCTCGTCGGAGGTGAAGGCGACGACGAAGGGGGAGTCGCCGACCAGGCGCAGGGCCGGCTGCGCCGACACCACGTCGCGCAGCGCGGCGGCAGCCGCGAAGATCGCCTCGGCCCGCTCCCGGTAGCCGGTCCGCCCGAGCGTGACCATCGCGGTCCATGTCGCGGCCAGCAGGCCGACCGACCGTGAGCCGGCCATCCCCGGAGAGGCGTATTTGCCCCCCGACCAGCTGGAGTCGAAGAAGTAGGAGCGGTTGCGCACGGCGCTATCCCGGAAGAGCACGGTCGAGGTGCCCTTGAGCCCGTAGCCGTATTTGTGGGTGTCGGCGGAGATGCTCGTGACTCCGGGCACCCGGAAGTCGAAGGGGGTCACCGCGCGACCGAGCTCCTCGGCGAAGGCCAGCAGATAGCCCCCGAGGCAGGCGTCGACATGCAGCCCGACGCCGCGCTCGAGCGCGAGGGCGCCGAGCGCGGGGATCGGGTCGAGCGTGCCGTAGGGGTAGTTGCCCGCCGAGCCGACGATGACCGCAGTGCGCTCGTCGACGGCCGCGGCCACCGCGGAGGGGTCGACCACTGTCGTTGCGGGATCGACCGAGACGACCCGCACCTCCATCCCGAAAAGGTGTGCCGCCTTGGCGAAGGCCGGGTGCGCGGTCTCCGGTTTGACGATGACCGGCCGCTCGATGCCTCGCGCGTATGCCGCTTCGCGGTAGCAGAGGATCGCGTGGAGGATGCTGTCGGTGCCGCCCCCGGTGAGCAGCCCCGCGGGGGTCGTGTCGGTCACCGCGTCGGCGTGGAAGAGATCCAGCGCCATCGCGAGGATCTCGCCCTCGAACTTCGTCGCGCTCGGGCACATGTCGCGTTGCAGGGCATTGCTGTGGCTGAAGAGAGCGAAGGCGTCGGCGAGCACGCCGTAGTGCTCGTGGTCGCCGTGGTAGATCGTGCCGGAGCACTGCCCCGACTCCCATGTCGAGTCCTCGGCCGCCGCGAGCTCGCGCAGCTCGGCGAGGACCTGCTCGTGCGGGCGCCCGGCCTCGGGCAGCCGCCGCGACACGGAATACCGATCGCGGTAGGGGTAGGAGTCGAACAGGTCTGCCATACCGTCGAACAATAGGACCTGCGGCGAAACTGCCCGGCTCGCTCGACGCGCCGGGTCGGGAGTCGCGCGCTACGGTGACGAGCATGGACGCTCGAGCTCGTCGTCGATCTCGTGGAGGTGCTTGGGTCGGAGTCTTTCGTCTACGGTCATCCGTGGGGTGCCAGCGAGAGCGAACGGATCACCGTCAAGGTGCTCGGCCGCAGCACCCTCGACCTCGGCGATCGCGTGCACGTGCGGCCGACCGACGAGATCGTCCACCTCTTCGACGCACAGACGGGACGGTCACTCCGTGACTGATGGGTATGCCGGGCGGCCGGGTCCGTGGGCCGGTGGCCGCCTCGACATCGAGGGCCACCGGGGAGCCCGGGGCCTGGTGCCGGAAAACACCCTGCCGAGCTTCCGGGCGGCGATCGACGCGGGGGTGAGCGGGGTCGAGCTCGACGTGCAGCTCACCGCCGACGGCGAGGTGATCGTCTGGCACGACCCGATCCTCGCGGCCGACAAGTGCGTGTGCGAGGAGCGCGATCTCATCGGCGCGTGGGTGGGGGACCTGACCCTGGCGCAGCTGCGCACCCTCGATGTCGGGCGTCAGACGCTGGCGGCCTATCCCCGCCAGCGCGCCGTCCCGCGCACCCGGATCCTCACCCTGCCCGAGCTGCTGGCCGAGTGCTCCGATGCGAGCGACCTGTGGTGGACCATCGAGGTCAAGGTCGATGCGACCTCGGCGCGCGAGGTGGCCACCCGGCATACCCTCGTCGAGGCGGTCATCGCCGCCATCCACGGTGCCGGCATCGCCGGGCGCTCCTTCGTCCACTCCTTCGACTGGGCCTGCCTGGATCTCGCCCGCGAGCTCGACCCTGCGCTGCTGCGCTCGGCGCTCGCCGTCGTGGGTGGCACCTACGCGCCCGGCAGCGAGTGGCTGGGCAGCGTGCGCTACGAGGACTTCGCCGACGACCTCGCCGGGGCCGCGGCGTCGACCGGTGCGGTCGTCGTGGCCCCGCACCATTCCTCGGTCGACGAGGCACTGGTGACCCGCGCTCACGAGCTCGGTGTCGGGGTCATGGCGTGGACGGTCAACGAGCCCGCCGATCTCGTGCGACTGCGCGACCTCGGGGTCGACAGTCTCGTCACCGACGTGCCCGACGTCGCCGTGTCCGTGCTCACCCCGCTCGAACGGCCCGCACCCTAAGGAGCTTGCGCATGCCGGTCGGATCAGCCCTGTGGATCGAGGCCTCGACCGGCACGGTGCGCGACGTCGGTGTCGAAGATCTGCCCGAATTGCTCACGCAGACAGGCGGATTCGTCTGGGTCGACCTGCCCGAGCCCGATGCGGCCGACGGGGTGATGCTCCGTGAGGTCTTCGGCTGTCACCCGCTGGCCGTGGCGGATTGCCTCGAGCGCAACCATGTCTCCCGGCTGCACCACTACCGGGACTCCCTCTTCCTCGTCATTCACAAACCCCTGCCCGGCGCGCACGGGCACGTCCACTACCTCGAGCTCGATCAGTTTGTCGGGCCCAATTTCCTTGTCACGAGCCATGGTCCGCGCAATCCCGTGGTCCCGTTGGAGGCCCTGCTCACCGAGACCCGCGAGGTCGAGCGACGGCTGCGCGCCGGGCGCTTCGCGCCCCGCTCGCCGCTCGCTCTGTCGTATGCCGTGGTCTCGGCGTTGACGAATGATGACGAGCGCACGGTCAACGACGTCGCTCGGCACGTCGGCGGGCTCGAGCAGCGGGTCATGCTGCAGGCGGACGACGCCCACCCCGAGCGCTTCCTCGAGGAGCTCTTCGGGGTCCGGCACACCTTGCTGACCATGCACACGATGGCGAGCCAGAGCATGGAGATCTATGCCCGGGCGGTGCGCCTCATGGAGGGCGCATCCAAGGCCGACGTGCGGCTGCTGGGCGACCTCAAGGACCAGTATCAGCGGCTGTCACGGATCACCCAGAGCCAGCTCGACTTCCTCCAGGGGGTCACCGACTACTACCGCACCCGCACCGACACGAAGATGACCATCGCGGCCGAGCGGCTCGCGGTGATCGCCGCCATCACGCTGCCGATCACGGCCATCTCCTCGGTCATGGGGATGAACGTCATCGTCAACGCCGAGAGCGACCCGTGGTTTCTCGGGATCCTGCTCACCGTCATGGTCGTCATGTCGCTGTGGTTGCTGCGCTGGGCCAAGAAGCAGGGGTGGTGGTAGGCCCGAGCGCCGGCAGCTGGGTGGGATTGGGCGCGTCGTGTGGTGCAGCTCACTGACAATCGCCACACTGTGCGCTCATGAAGAACGCGTGGAAAGAATTCAAGGCCTTCGCCATGGGCGGCAACATGATGGACCTGGCCTTGGGGTTCATCATCGGGGCGGCCTTCGCCGCGCTCGTCGAGAGCCTGGCCAAGAACATCCTCATGCAGCTCGTCGCGGCGATCTTCGGCAAGCCCGACTTCAGTGAGCTGACCCTCACCATCCGTGACACCGAGATCTCCTATGGGGCATTCCTCACCGATCTCGTTGGCTTCCTGCTCATGGCGCTCGTGCTCTTCGGCATCGTCAAGCTGCTCAAGAAGGCCGGCATGGGCAACTTCCGCGCCCAGGGTCAGCGCGAGTGCCCCTATTGCAAGGAGTTCGTCGCTGTCGACGCCCTCAAGTGCAAGTGGTGCACCGCCGACATCGACCCCGACCAGGCCGAGGACGAGGACCAGGAGCTGCTGGAGGCGCGTAAGCGGGCGGGCGAGCACTGAGCCGCTGACCAGGGACGGGCGGCCGAGGGGCACGCCACGGCAGCCGGCCGTCGCGGCACGGCCCTAGGCTGACGCCATGCTGCGCGTCGGACTCACTGGGGGCATCGGGTCGGGCAAGTCCACGGTCGCGGCGATGCTGCGCGGGCTGGGTGCGGTCGTCACCGACGCCGATGCGGTGGCACGAGAGGTCGTCGAGCCCGGCATGCCGGCCCTCGCTGCGATTCGAGAACGCTTCGGCCCCAACGTGATCCGCCCCGACGGCAGCCTCGACCGAGCGGGGCTGGCGGCCGTCGTCTTCCCCGATCCGGCCGCGCTGCGGGCTCTCGAGGCGATCACCGGGCCGGCCATCGCGGCGCGGGTCGCGGCCTTGCGTGCTGCCGTCCCCGCGGATCGGGTCGACGCCTACGACATGCCGCTGCTCGTCGAGCAGGGCCTGTGGGTGCACGAGCACCTCTGCGTCGTCGTCGGCGCCCCCGAGCAGGTGCGCCTGCAGCGCCTGGTCGGTCAGCGTGGGCTCGCCGAGAGCGATGCCCGAGCTCGGATCGCCCGGCAGGCGACCGACGCCCAGCGCCACGAGGTGGCCGACGCCTGGATCGACAACGGCGGCAGCCAGGTCGAGACCGAGGCGCAGATCCGCGAGCTCTGGCAGCGGCGGCTGGCGCCCTTCGACGCCAACCTGCGGCACGGCATACGAGCGCGGCGACCGGATGTGCCGACCTTGAGCGGTCCCGATCCCGGCTGGGCGGCGGCGGGTGCTCGCGTGGTCGCCCGCATTGCCGCCGCACTCGCCGGGCGCGGCGCCGAAGTCGAGCACGTCGGCTCGACGAGCGTGCCGGGGCTGCTGGCCAAGGATGTCGTCGACGTCCAGGTCTCCGTGCACCGGCTCGCGGCGGCCGACGATCCGGGTTTCGTCGCGGCGATGGGGCGCGCGGGCTACGTGCTCGTGCCGGGCAATGTCCAGGATCATCCGCATCCCGCCGGCGCCGCGCCGGGGGAGTGGACCAAGCGCTTCTACGGGGGCTGCGACCCGGGGCGAGTCGTCCACGTCCACGTGCGCGAATCCGGCTCTGCTGGAGCGAGATTCGCGGTGGTGTTCCGCGACTGGCTGCGCGCCGAGCCATCCGTGCGCGAGGAGTATGCCGCCCTCAAGAGCCGGCTCGCGGCGTCCAACGCGACGACCTGCGCCTACAGCGAGGCCAAGGAGCCGTGGTTCGTCACGGCATACGACCGGGCGATGGCCTGGGCGGGCGACGGCCACCGCTGAGCCGCGCTCAGGGGAGCGGGGCGACTCGTGCCCAGAAGCGTTGCATCGCCGCCGTCGCGTCGGGGTGGTCCTGGACTCGATGTCCACACCCGGCGAGCACGAGCCGCTCGGCGCCATGCCGGGCCAGCTCGGCGGCGACCTCGTCGTAGAAGTCAGCGGTGCCGCTCGTCACGACGAGGGTCGGCACCCGCTCGACCACCGTGGGGTCGACCGGGAAGCGCCAGGCCGGCGTGAAGGCCCGCAGCCGAGCGGCCGCCCGGGCCAGCTGGTCGGGGGTGAAGTCGGGGACCGGCATACCCACCGCCTCGGCAAAGCCCGCCGCGAGCTCGTGGTCGGTGACCCCCTCGCCGTCGCGCCGGTCGAAGATCGGCCGCAACCCCGCGACATGCTCGTCGGTGAGTGGCTGGCCGGCGGTGAGGGCGACGAAGGGCGGCTCGCAGAGCACGAGGCTCGCCACGAGCGATGGGTATGCCGCGGCCGTGAGGATCGCGCTGACGCAGCCGTAGGAGTGGGCGACGAGATGCCCGCCGGGGCGCAGCGCCTCGGCGACCGCCGGGATCACATGCTCGGGGTGGTCGCCGTCGTGCACCCGGGCGACGAAGTGGGCTTCGTCGCCGAGGGCCTCGACCTGGCGGGGCCACGCGCGGGGACCGGCTGTCCCGGTGCCATGGAGGAACACGACGCGCACGAGAGCTGAGTATGCCGCGCACCCCGTCGTGCGCGCGCCCACCCTAGTCCGGACCCGCCCCTCCGGACCCGCCCCTCAGGCACTTTGGCGGTCAAACTCGAGCCGCGACGCGGGGGATGCGGCGCTGTCAGGTCCTGCAGGCGGAGCCGAAGGAACGGCACTGTCGGTGGGGCGGCATACCCTGCTGTCCATGCGTCCGACGACCGACCTGCAGCGGCGGGTGGCCCCCTTCGAGGTGGTCTCCGAGTTCCAGCCGAGCGGCGACCAGCCCGAGGCCATCGCCGAGCTCGCCCGGCGGATCAACGCCGGGGCGGCCGACACGGTGCTGCTCGGCGCCACCGGCACCGGCAAGTCGGCGACCACCGCCTGGCTCATCGAGGCGGTCCAGCGCCCGACGCTCGTGCTCGCCCCCAACAAGACTCTCGCCGCCCAGCTGGCCAACGAGTTCCGCGAGCTGCTGCCCGGCAATGCCGTCGAATACTTCGTCAGCTACTACGACTACTACCAACCCGAGGCCTACATCCCGCAGACCGACACCTACATCGAGAAGGACTCCTCGATCAACGAGGAGGTCGAGCGGCTGCGCCACTCGGCGACCAACTCGCTGCTGACCCGACGCGATGTCATCGTCGTCGCCTCGGTGTCGTGCATCTACGGCCTCGGCACGCCCCAGGAGTATGTCGACCGGATGGTGCCGTTGCGGGTCGGGCAGGAGATCCCGCGCGAGTCGCTGCTGCGCCAATTCGTCGGCATGCAATACACCCGCAATGACCTGGCCTTCACCCGCGGCACCTTCCGAGTGCGCGGCGACACCGTCGAGATCATCCCCATGTATGAAGAGCTCGCCGTGCGCATCGAGTTCTTCGGCGACGAGATCGAGCGCCTTTACACCCTGCACCCGCTGACCGGCGAGGTGGTCCGCGAGGAGCAGGAGATGTATGTCTTCCCGGCCTCGCACTATGTCGCCGGCCCCGAGCGCATGGAGCGCGCCATCGGCGGCATCGAGGCCGAGCTCGAGGGGCGGCTGGCCGAGCTTGAGCGCCAGGGCAAGCTGCTGGAGGCGCAGCGGCTGCGGATGCGCACGGCATACGACATCGAGATGATGCGCACCCTCGGCTTCTGCAATGGCATCGAAAACTATTCGCGCCACATCGACGGACGGGAGGCCGGGTCGGCTCCCAACTGCCTGCTCGACTACTTCCCCGAGGACTTCCTGCTCGTCATCGACGAGTCGCACCAGACCGTGCCGCAGATCGGCGCGATGTACGAAGGCGACATGTCGCGCAAGCGGATGCTCGTCGACCACGGATTCCGGCTGCCCTCGGCGATGGACAACCGGCCGCTCAAGTGGGAGGAGTTCCTCGAGCGCATCGGCCAGACGGTCTATCTGTCGGCGACGCCGGGCGACTACGAGCTGTCCAAGTCGGCCCGCTCCGGTCCGCCGGTCGAGCAGATCATCCGCCCGACCGGACTGGTCGATCCCGAGATCGTCCTCAAGCCGACCCAGGGGCAGATCGACGACCTCATTCACGAGATCGGGCTGCGCACCGCCCGCGACGAGCGGGTGCTCGTCACGACGCTGACCAAGAAGATGGCCGAGGATCTCACCGACTATCTGCTCGACAAGGGCATCCGGGTCCGCTATCTGCACTCCGAGGTCGACACGCTGCGCCGGATCGAGCTGCTGCGCGAGCTGCGCCTCGGCGAATACGACGTCCTCGTCGGCATCAACCTGCTCCGCGAGGGCCTCGACCTGCCCGAGGTGTCGCTCGTGTCGATCCTCGATGCCGACAAGGAGGGCTTCCTGCGCTCGACCCGCTCGCTCATCCAGACGATCGGGCGCGCGGCTCGGCACGTGAGCGGCCAGGTGCACATGTATGCCGACAAGCTCACCCCCTCGATGGCCGACGCCATCGAGGAGACCAACCGGCGCCGGGCCAAGCAGGTCGCCTACAACACCGAGCGCGGCATCGACCCGCAGCCCCTGCGCAAGCGCATCGCCGACATCACCGATCTGCTTGGCCGCGAGGCCGCCGACACCGAGGAGTTGCTCGGCTCGGGCCGCTCCCGCTCACGCGGCAAGAGCTCGGGTATGCCGGGTGGTCGTGACCCGCGCGGCGGCCGGGGAGCGGCGGCCGCCGACGCCGGCGTGGCTGCCGGCCGGCGGGTCGAAGGGCTGCCCAGCTCCGACCTGGCCGGGCTCATCCAGGAGCTCACCGAGCAGATGCACACGGCGGCAGGGGAGTTGCACTTCGAGTTGGCTGCTCGGCTGCGTGACGAGGTGTCCGAGCTCAAGCGCGAGCTGCGTCAGATGACGGCGGCGACGCGCTGACCTGACGCCGGCCCAGACCACTCACCGCCTGAAGCCGACGGCACCGCGCCGGCCCCGACCGCTCACCGCGCCTGAGGCGACGGTGAGCAAGCCCACCGGGCCAAGCGGCCGGATTGGTTAGGCAGACCTAACCTCCGCCGCTAGGCTTCGGCCGTGCCCGCCTTCTCGCACCGCCTCGCCGACTGGCCCGTCGGGCGCGAGGCCGTGCTCGTCGGGACCGACGACGAAGTGGCCGGCGACCCGACCGCGGGCGCGGCCGTCACCACCCGGCTGGCCCATCTCGGACTGCGGCGCGGCAGCGTCCTCACCCCCATCCTTCACACCGCCGGGGCCGGAGTGGTGCTGGCGTCCGGTGAGCTGCGGGTGGCCGTCGACCGGGCCACCGCCCGCTCGATCCTCGTCAGCGAGCCCGGGCACCCCGCGCCAGAGTCACGACCATGAGCGCCGAGCCAAGGGTGGTGCGCCCGATCACGCCGGCACCAGCGACGGTCACCCCCTCCTGCCACGAGCCGGCGACGACCCCGGCACCCGAGGGCGCGCCAGTCATCGCCCTCGCCGGCGCCCCCAATGTCGGTAAGTCGACCCTCTTCAACGCCCTCACCGGAGCCCGCCGAACGATGGGCAACTGGCCCGGCACGACCGTCGAGGTGGGTCGTGGCGCCTGGCGACCGGGGCGCGGCTCCGCGCTCGGCACCGCCCTCGGAGGCACGGGCGCCGCGGGGAGCACGGGCGGTGCGAGCACGGCATACGACCTCGTCGATCTGCCCGGGGCCTATTCCCTCGACCCGGTCTCGCCGGACGAGGCGCTGACCCGTGACCTGCTCGTCGACACGCCCGAGCCGCAGCGCCCCGCGCTCGTCGTCGTCGCCTGCGACGCGGCCCACTTGGCGCGCAGCCTCTATCTCGTCACCCAGCTGCGCGAGCGCGAGGGCGTGCGGGTTGTCGTGGCGCTGACGATGGTCGACATCGCCCGGCGCCGCGGGGTCACCGTCGACCCGGCAGCCCTGCGCGACGCGCTGGGTGTCCCGGTCGTGGCCCTCGACCCGCGCCGGCGCACCGGGCTCGACGAGCTGGCGACGTGCGTGGCCGAGCAGCTGCGCAGCCCGGCACCGGCCCCGCGCGCACACCCCGTCGCCGGCGACGAGCTCGAGCTCGCCGACGAGCGTTTCGGCTGGATCGACGCCGCCACCCACCGGGCCATCGCGCGCTCAGCCGCCGCACGCCAGACCTGGACCGACCGCATCGACCGGGTCGTGCTCAGCCGGCTCGGGGGGCCGCTCGTCTTCCTCACCGTCATGTGGGCGGTCTTCCAGGTCACCACGACGATCGCCGCGCCGCTGCAGGACGCGCTGGCGGGCCTGTTCGCCGGCCCGCTGAGCGACGGGGTGCGCTCCCTGCTGGCGACCCTGCACGTCGACCACCCCTTGGCCAGGGGACTGCTCGTCGACGGTCTCATCGCCGGCGTCGGGATGCTGCTGACCTTCGTGCCGCTGATGACGATCATGTTCGCCCTGCTCGCCCTGCTCGAGGACTCCGGCTATCTCGCGCGCGCGGCCGTGGTCGCCGACCGGTCGATGCGCCGGCTCGGCCTGCCGGGCCGGGCCTTCCTCCCGCTCATCGTCGGCTTCGGGTGCAATGTCCCGGCTGTCGCGGCGACGCGAGTCCTCGGGGGGGCCCGCCAACGCGTGCTCACCGCCCTGCTCGTGCCCCTCACGTCCTGCTCGGCCCGCCTCACCGTCTACGTCCTGCTCGCGACGACCTTCTTCGGCCGGTATGCCGGCACCGTCGTCTTCGCGATGTATCTGCTGTCGATCCTGCTCGTCATGCTCGTCGGGCTCGGCCTGCGCTCCACCCTGTGGCGGCGCATGGGTGCCGAGCCGCTGCTGCTCGACCTGCCGCCCTATCAACGGCCGACGATCCGGGTCGTGTGGGGCGTGACCTGGGTGCGCTTGCGCGGCTTCCTGCGCACCGCCGCCGGGATCATCCTCGTGACCGTCTGCGCCGTGTGGCTGTTGCAAGCGATCCCCGTGCGTGGCAGCCACGAGCTCGGCGCGACGCCGCCCCAGGACAGCGTTTACGCCGCCGTCGCAGACGCGGTGACGCCCGTCTTCGGACCGGCCGGCTTCGGCCACTGGGAGGCGACCGGCGCCCTGCTCACCGGATTCGTCGCCAAGGAGGCGGTGATCTCCTCATGGGCGCAGACGTATGCCGTCGAGGACCCGACCGCCGCGGGCGCGTCGGGCGACCCGGCGACCAGTGCCCTGGGGTCGGCCATCCGGGCCGATATGGAGGCCTCCTCCGGAGGACACGGGACGGCCGCCGTGCTCGCCTTCATGGTCTTCCTGCTCGCCTATACCCCGTGTGTGGCCACCCTCGCAGCCCAGGCCCGCGAGATCGGCTGGCGATGGAGTGCCTTCGGCGTCGCGGTGCAGCTGGCGATCGCCTGGACCCTGGCGGTCCTGGTCTTCCAGGTCGCTAGATTGGTGGGATGAGCGTGCAGGCGGGCGCCGAGCCACGGCCGGACGGAGTCACCGCCTCCTCGGGTGGCGCGCCGGTCGGGCCGCTGCGCGCCGTCCTCGACGCGCTGGGGCAGGGGCGGCATACGCGCGCCGACCTCGCTCGCGCGACCGGGCTGTCACCCGACGTCGTCGATGCCGCCCTCGAGCACCTCGTACGGATCGGGCGGGTGCGGGCCGAG
>CAZLGB010000079.1:0-14272 GCA_964558825.1 uncultured Intrasporangiaceae bacterium | reverse complement strand
GGACGTGCCCGGAGGCCGACGTGGCGGCGCCTGCGGCGCTCGTCACGGGCATGGTGAGGGCGGCGAGCGCGTGATGCAGCCCCCACTCGAGCAGGCCGAGCCAGACCACCAACGTCGGGGCGGTGAGCCGCCGAGCGGTGAGGGCCGCGGTCGGCCCGAGCAGGGCAGCCCCGATGCCGAGCACGACCCACGCGGCCGGCAGCTCGCCGCCGCCGACCCGGTGGGCAGCGGCAGCCAAGCCGAGGGTGACCAGGGTCAGCAGCACGGTGCGCAGGGCACGCACGCCACCGCCGACCGGCCCGATCATGCCAACAGGTTAGGGCCTAGATTGGCGCCCATGGCGAGCACCCCCGGTGACCCCGACCACCCCCGGCTCAGCTGGCGCTATCCGGCCCGGGTGTCCGATCTCAACCCCGGTGGGCATCTGGACAATCTGCACATTCTGCGCGTCGCCGACGAGACGCGTTTCCAGTTGCTGGGGATGCGCGAGCCTTCGGGCGCAACGATCACCCCGGGGCTGCTCGACCAGGCGCCGCGTCGGGTGGTCTCGCTCGTCGCCGCGCACCGAGCCGATTATCTGCGCGAGTTGTGGTACTCGCCGACCGAGCCGTTGCAGTCCCAGCTGTGGGTATGCCGGCTCGGCGGCTCGTCCTTCGACCTCGCCTGCGAGATCCGCCAGGATCCGCAGGCTCCGGTGGCTGCTCGGGTCGTCACGACGATCGTCCTGGTCGACCTCGACGCCGGGGCGCCCTGGGCCCTTGACGACACCGTGAGGGGAGCGCTCACGGCATACCTCGGGCCGCCGCCCGGGCTGCGTGCTCGCGGCTGAGTCGGCGCGGGGAGGCCACGCGCGACGCCCCGAGCCCGCTGGGCCGAGCGCGCCGCGCGGCCCGCCGACGCGACATGTAGGGTGCGCAAGTGGTCGCCATCTCCTATCCACTCGCCGAACGCACGCTGGCCAACGGGCTGCGTGTGATCGTCTCCGAGGACCACAGCGTGCCGACCGTGACGGTCAACATCTGGGTGCGTGTCGGCTCGCGTGACGAGGTGCCCGGGCGCACCGGTTTCGCGCACCTCTTCGAGCACCTGATGTTCCAGGGATCGCGCAATGTCGGGGCCAACGAGCACTTCTCGGCGCTCTACGACGTCGGTGGCCGGCTCAACGCGACGACGTGGTTCGACCGCACCAACTACTTCGAGACGATCCCGCGCGGCGCGCTCGAGCTCGCCCTCTGGCTCGAGGCCGACCGCCACGGGCGCCTGCTCGATGCCGTGACCCAGGAAAACCTCGACAACCAGCGCGATGTCGTCAAGGAGGAAAAGCGTCAGCGCTACGACAACGCGCCCTATGGCAACGCCTTGCGTGACGTCTACGCGACGGTCTTCCCCGAGGGCCACCCCTATCACCACCCGACCATCGGGTCGATGGCCGACCTCGAGGCGGCGACCCTCGCCGACGTCCACGAGTTCTACGCGACGCACTACGGGCCCAACAACACCGTGCTCACCCTCGTCGGGGACGTGACCCCCGACGAGGGCTTCGCCGCGGCCGAGCGCTACTTCGGGCCGCTGCCGGCGTCGGCCACCCCGCGGGTCGACGGGCTCATCCCCCCGCTGCCGTCGCTGCCCGCACCGGTGCGCTTCGAGCGACACGAGCAGGTGCCCAACGACCGCATCTACGTCGGGCTGCGCCTGCCGGCCGACGCGACCGACGACTTCCACGCCTGCGCCGTGGCGCTGGACGTGCTCGGCGGGCTGTCCTCCTCGCGCCTGGTGGAGCGGCTCGTGCGGGCCGAGCAGGCGGCCACCGGCCTCTCGGCCCACCCGATGGGGCTGTCCGGCGGAGTGTCGCTCGGGCTGATCTCGGCGGATGTCGCGGCGGGCTTCGAGCCGGAGGCCATCGAGGCCGCAATCTGCGCCGAGCTCGAACGGTTTGCGGTCGAAGGACCGACCGCCGAGGAGCTCGAGGCGACCCTCGCCGAGACCGAGCGGGCCTGGCTCTCGGCCCTCGCCGCCCAGGACGAGCGGGCCGACCACATCTCCCACTACGCGGCCCTGCATGACGACCCCGGCTATGTCAACACCTTCCTCGACCGCATCGCCGCGCTGACCGCCGAGGAGGTCCGCCGTGCGGCGGCCACCTGGCTGCGCCCACAGGCACGGGCAGTCGTCATCTATCGCGTTGCCGCGCCAGCAGATTCGGCGCCGACCACGGAGCCCACCCCATGAGCGACCTTCGTCCCGCCGTCCCCGAGGCGCTGCCTCGCCCCGCGGTCGCCCCCGCCGATCCGTATGCCGTGCCGGAGCCGGCGCGCCGCACGCTCGACAACGGCCTCACCGTGCTGGCCTACGACCTGCCCGGTCAATACGTCCACTCGATCCGGCTGGCCATGCCGCTGCCGTTGCGGGTCGAGCCACGCGAGTCGGAGGGCGTCGCGACGATCATGGCGCGCACCCTCGACGAGGGCACCGGCCGGCATACGGCCACGGAGTTCGCGCGGCTGCTCGAGCGCCGCGGGGTGGCCTATGGTGCCGGCGCCGGCGACTCCGGGTTGTCGGTCGAGGTCGACGTCGCCAAGGGGCATCTCGACTATGCCCTCGATCTGCTGAGCCAGACGCTGACCGAGCCGGCCTTCCCCGCCGAGGAGGTCGGTCGTCATGTCTCCACTCGGCTGGCCGAGGTCGAGCAGGAGCGCTCGATGGCCGCGCACCGGGCCGCGAGCCAGTTCGCCGCCACCTACTTCGACCCGGCGACGCGCGCGTCGCGCCCCGTCGGTGGAAGCGCCGAGACCGTCGCCGGGCTGACGCACGACGACGTGGCCGGCTTCCATGCCCGGCACGTCGGCCCCGAGGGGGCCACCGTCGTCATCTCTGGCGACCTGTCCGCGCTGGACCCGTTCGCCGCGATCGAGCGCGCGCTCGGCGGCTGGCGCCCGAGCCAGGACCGGGTCGCCCCCGGCCCGTGGGTGGCGGCCCCGGTCGCACCTGACCGGATCGGCGTGGTCATCGTCGACCGTCCCGGGTCGGTGCAGACCGAGCTCATGGTCGGCTGCCCTGGGCCCGACCGCCACGTCGACACCGGGTGGGCGCCCTATCCGATGCTCGCCTTCGCCCTCGGCGGGTCGCCGACCTCGCGCATCGACGCCCTGTTGCGCGAGGACCGCGGCTACACCTACGGCATGCGCTCGAGTTTCCGGCCGCGGCGTCGGGGCGGGCTCTTCGTCACGGCCGGCAGCGTCCGCTCCGAGGTGACGGCCGACGCGCTCGGGCTGTTGCTCGGAGTCCTCGACGGCGCGCGCGACGGCTTCACCGAGGCCGAGACGCGCCAGGCCGCCCACTTCCTCGTCCTCACCGCGCCGTCGCGGTTCGCCACCGCTGACGCGGTCGCCGACGAGGCCGCCTCGCTGTCCTATGACGGGCTCGGCACCGATTTCACCAGCCGCACCCTCGCCGGGATCGACCGGATGGACCCCGAGGGACTGGGCGCGGCATACCGCCGTTTCGTCGACGGGGCCTGGACGATCGTGCTCGTCGGCGACGCCGCGACCTTTGCCGACGGGGTGGGGGCGCTGGGTCGCGGGGCGTTGCGAGTCGTCGCCAACTGAGCTCGCGGCTATCGTCGGTGCCATGGCCGCACCGCCCGCGCCGCTCGCCCTGGTCATCGAGAGCCTCATCGGTCCGTTGCGCCTGGAGTCGGCTGATGGCGCCAGGGTGTCGGCGATCCGCTTCGACGGGGTGACAGCACCGGGGGACGTTGCCGCGGGGGAGCTGCCCGACGTGCTCAACGCCTGCGCCGACCAGTTGCGGGCCTATTTCGCCGGTTCGCTGAAAGCCTTCGACCTGCCCCTCGGCCCACGCGGATCAGATTTCCAGCAGGCCGTCTGGCGCGAGCTCGTGGCCATTCCCTATGGCACGACGGTGACCTACGGTCAGATCGCCGCCCGGCTCGGGCTGCCCGTCTCGGCCTCGCGCGCCGTCGGCTCGGCCAATGCCACCAACCCGATCCCCATCGTCGTGCCCTGCCACCGGGTCATCGGTGCCGACGGCACGCTCACCGGGTATGCCGGTGGGCTCGCGCGCAAGGAGGCGCTGCTGCGCCTCGAGGGAGTGGCAACCGAGCGCGATCAGCTCGAGCTGTTCTGAGTGGCGCGGCGGTCTCGCCGTCGGCCGCAAGCGAGCGTGGTCAGTCGCCGATGAGGTCGAGGACAGCCTCGTGCAGCAGGCCGTTGGTGGCGACGGCGTTGCCGCTCCAGCAACCGGGTCGGCCGTCGAGCCCGGTGAAGGTCCCGCCGGCTTCGGTGACGACCGGCACGAGCGCGGCCATGTCATAGGTGGCGAGCTGCGGCTCGGCGGCGATGTCGACGGCCCCCTCGGCCAGCAGCATGTAGGACCAGAAGTCGCCATAGGCCCGGGTGCGCCAACACGCGTCCATCAGCTCGAGGAAGTCATCGCGGCGGTCCAGATCCTGCCAGCCGCCGAGCGAGGCATAGGACAGCGAGGCGTCGGCGAGGGTCGAGACCCCCGAGACGTGCAGCCGCTTGGCCGCCGAGAGGCTGCGCCCGGCATACGCCCCGGCGCCTTTGGCGGCCCACCAGCGACGCTGCAGGGCCGGTGCCGAGACGAGCCCGACGACCGGCTCGTCGCCGTCGACGAGCGCGATGAGGGTCGCCCAGACCGGCACGCCACGGACGAAGTTCTTCGTCCCGTCGATGGGGTCGAGGATCCACCGGCGCGGCCCGTGCCCGGTCGTGCCGAACTCCTCGCCCTCGACGGCATCGCGCGGCCGGGTGCGGGCCAGTTGGGCGCGGATGAGCTCCTCGGCGGCCCGGTCGGCGTCGCTCACCGGGGTGAGGTCGGGCTTGGTCTCGACGTGCAGATCCTCGGCCCGAAAACGCGCCATCGTCACCCGCTCGGCCGCGTCGGCGAGCACGTGGGCAAGGCGCAGGTCGTCGTCGTAGCTCACGGTCACAGGCTAGGGGGTATGCCGGTCGGCCCGGCAGAGGCGCTAGCGCTCGTCGCGGACGTAGGCCAACCCGAGCGCCTCGGGAGCCCCGACCCGGCGGCGCAGGTCGCGGCTGCCCCAGACGACGAGCACGACGATGGTCAGCAGGTAGGGCAGCATCGCCAGGACCTCGGCCGGCACGGCGACGCCCAGCCCTTGGAGGAAGAAGTTGAGCTGGCGCGAGAAGCCGAAGAGGAACGCCCCGAAGAGCAGGCGGATCGGCTGCCACGAGGCGAAGACGACCAGGGCGAGGGCGATCCAGCCGAGCCCGCCCGTCGTGTTGTCCTGGCTCCACGAGGGCACCTGACCGAGGACGAGATAGGCCCCTGCCGCCCCTGCAAACGCCCCGCCGAGCAGCACGTGGACATAGCGGAAGGCGACGACGGGGATGCCCATCGAGTCGGCGGTCGCGGGCGACTCGCCGACGGCCCGCAAGGACAGGCCGGCGCGGGTGCGGCGCAGGTAGAAGGAGATGAGCACGCCCAGGACGATGGTGGCGTAGACGATGGGGTCCTGCTTGAACAGCACCGGCCCGAGCACCGGGATGTCGGCCAGCGGTCCCCAGGCCGTGGGCCGGAAGTCGGTGGCCAGGGGCTGGCCCTCGATCGACTTGCCGACGAAGGTCGCCAGGCCGGTGCCGAAGATCGTCAGCGACAGCCCGGTGACGATCTGGCTGGCGCGCAGGGTGATGGTGAGGAAGGCGTGGATCGCCGACAGCGCCGCGCCCGCGAGGCAGCCGACGAGCAGGGCGATCCAGAGGTTGTCGGTCTTCGCGCCGGCCTGGAAGGCTGTGACGGCGCCGATGAGCATCATGCCTTCGACGCCGAGGTTGAGCACCCCGGAGCGCTCGGCGAGCAGCTCGCCGAGCGCCGCGAGCGCGATGGGGGTGGCCGCGACCATCGAGGCGGCGAGCATGAGGACGAAGGCGGTGTCGTTCATGCCGTCGCCGCCTTGTCGCCGCTCGTCGACGAGGCCTTGGTGGGGCGCACCAGATGGAGCCGGTTGCGGACGAAGATCTCGGCACCGATGGCGAAGAGCAGGATCGCCCCCTGGAGCATGAGCGACACCTCCTCCGGCACGCGCTGGCCGGGCAGGCTCTGCAGGGCCGTGCCGGCATTGCGCAGGCCGCCGAGGAAGAAGGCGACGACGATGATCCCGATGGGGTGATAGCGCGCCAGCGCCGCGACGACGATGCCGCTGAAGCCGAGCCCGAGCGCCAGCCCGTTGGGGTCGAGGGCGTGCGAGCGGCTGGCGACCTCGACGCCGCCGGCCATGCCACCGAGCGCGCCGGAGAGCAGCAGCGTCCCGAGGATGACCGCCTTGCTGGGGATGCCGGCATACCTCGCCGCGTTGGGGGAGGAGCCGACGACGGCCATGTCGTAGCCGACCTTGGTGTATTTGAGCAGCGCCCAGATCGCGATGGCGATGGCGATGACGAGCACGAGGCCCCAGCCGGTGCGGTAGGACCCGAAGAGGGGCAGCTCGGCGGCGGCGTCGATCTTCTTGCCCCGCGGGAAGTTCTTCGACGTGGGGTCGCGCCAGAAGGAGCTGGAGCCGTAGATGAGGTAGCGCATGGCGTAGAGCCCGACGAAGGTCAGCATGAGGCTCGTGATGATCTCGTTGGTGCCGAGGTAGGCCTTGAAAACCGCCATCGGCAGGGCCCAGAGCAGGCCGCCGAGCATGGCGAAGATCAGCGTCACGGTGATCGCGAGGATCGGTGGCAGGTTGGGGGCGAGCGCGATGCCGGCCCAGCTGCCGGCGATGGCACCGGCATACAACTGGCCCTCGGCGCCGATGTTGAACAGGTTCATCCGGAAGGCGACGCCGGCGGCCAGCGCGGTCATGATGAGCGGGGTCGCGATGGCGAGGCTGTCGGTGATGCCGTATGCCGTGGTGAAGCTCGCCTCGAAGAGGGCCTGGTAGACGGCCATGGCGTCGAACCCCTGGATCGCCAGGAAGATCGCCCCGACGAGCAGGGCGGCGATGACGGCACCGATCGGGGCGAGGTAGGAGTACCACCAACGCGGCCGCAGCCGGCGCTCCAGGCGCAACCGGATCATTCCTTGACTCCCGCCATGGCCATCCCGATCTGATCCAAGGGCAGATCATCGGTGGCCCCGGCGAGCACCGCCCGACCCCGATAGAGCACGACGATGCGATCGGCGAGGCTGCGCACCTCGTCGAGGTCCTCACTGATGACGAGCACCGCGCCGCCGCTCTCGCGCGCCTCGTGCAGCAACTGCCGGACGAACTCGGCGGCACCGATGTCCAGGCCACGGGTGGGCGAGGCGACGATGAGCGCCCGGGTGACCCCCTCGGCAGCGGTGGCCTCCACCTCGCGGGCGAGCAGGACCTTTTGGGCATTGCCGCCGGAGAGCACCCGGGCCTCCGCCTCGGTGCCCGGGGCCTTGATCTCGAACTCGGTGATCGCCTTGGTGAGCTCGGCGCGGGCCGAACGGCGGTCGACGATGAAGGACCGCGGTCGGGTGAGCAGCATGTTGTCGGTGAGGGTGAGGCCGGGAACCAGCCCGGTGCCGAGGCGATCCTCGGGCACGAAGCTCAACCCGGCTCGCCGGGCGGCCCTGGCGCCCTTGCCGGTCATGTCGGCTCCGCCGATGTGCACCGTGCCCGAGGTCGGGGCGGTGATGCCGGCCAGGGTGGTGGCCAGCTCGCGCTGACCGTTGCCGGCCACGCCGGCGATGCCGACGATCTCGCCGCCGCGCACCTGCAGGTCGATGCCGTCGAGGGCGACGTGGTCGCCGTCGACGAGGCGCACCCCGCGCGCCTCGAGCACCGGCTCGGCGGTGGGCGGGTGGGACGCGCGCCGCTGCACGCTCTCGACGGGGCGGCCGACCATGAGCTCGGCGAGCTGGCGGGCGCTGGTGTCCTTGGTGGCGATCTGTCCCGTGACCCGGCCGCCGCGCATGACCGTGACCCGGTCACTGACGGCCATGACCTCGCCGAGCTTGTGGCTGATGAAGACGACGGACTTGCCCTCGGCGGTCATCGAGCGCACCGTCTGGAAGAGGGTCTCGGCCTCTTGGGGGGTGAGCACGGCGGTCGGCTCGTCGAGCAGCAGCACCTGGGCGCCGCGATAGAGAACCTTGACGATCTCGACGCGCTGGCGCTGGCCCACGGTGAGATCGGAGACGACGGCCCTCGGATCGACGGGCAATCCGAACCGTTCGCCGATCGCCGCCACCCGTTCCTCGGCCTCGCCGCGACGCATGAGGCGGGCCTGAGCGGGGTCGCCCAGCACGACATTCTCGGCCACGGTGAAGCGAGAGATGAGCCGGAAATGCTGATGCACCATGCCGATGCCGTGCGCGAGGCCCTCTCGGGGACTGCGCAGGCGGACCGGTTGGCCGGAGCGCAGGATCTGGCCCTCGTCGGGCTGGTACAGCCCGCAGAGCATGGCGGCGAGAGTGCTCTTGCCCGCCCCGTTTTCGCCGAGCAGGGTGTGCACCTCGCCCGGGAGAAGCTCGAAGTCGACGTCGGCATTGGCCACGACGCCGGGGAAGCGTTTGGTCACCCCGCGGGCGGCCAACGCCGCCTGCCGGGGCGCCGCGAGCGGCGTCCCGGCAGGGGCGTGGTCAGGCATCAGCGGTCACTGACCCTTGGCGTTGCCGTTGACGCCCTTGACGAAGTAGTCCATCTTCAGCAGGTCGTCGAGCGAGGCCTTGGCGCCGGCCGCATAGGCGACGCTGCCGTCCTGCTTGGTGATCGGACCGGTGAAGGGCGCGAACTCGCCCGAGATGATCTTCTTCTGGGCGTCGTCCATCTGGGCCTTGATGTCCGCGGGCACCGAGGACGAGACCGGGGCGAGCTTGACCAGCCCGTCCTTCATGTTGCCGTAGTACTGCTCGCTCTTCCACGTCCCCGCCATGACGTCCTGGACGGTCTTGATGTAGAAGGGGCCCCAGTCCCACATCGGGGCGGTGAGCCAGGCCTGCGGCGCGAAGCGCGACATGTCGTCGTTGTAGCCGACCCACTTGGCGTTGGCCGCCTGGGCGGCCTCACCGGGGCCAGGGGTGTCCTGGTGCTGGCCGATGACGTCGATGCCCTTGTTGAGCAGCGACTGGGCCGCTTCCTTCTCCACGGTGGGGTTGAACCAGGTCGAGGTCCAGACGACATCGACGGTGATGTCGGGGTTGATCTTCTGGGCGCCGAGGGTGAAGGCGTTGATGCCGCGGATGACCTCGGGGATCGGGAAGGCCGCGACATAACCGAGCTTCTTGGACTTGGTGGCGCTGGCGGCCGCCATGCCCGTGAGGTAGCGGGCCTCTTCCGCCGCACCGAAGTAGGTGCCCATGTTCTTGTCGGTCTTGTAACCGGTGGCGTGCATGAAGACGACGTCCGGGTACTTCTTGGCCACGGCCAGCATCTGGTCCATGTAGCCGAAGGACGTCCCGAAGATCACCTTGTTGCCCTCACGCGCGAGGCGCTCGAAGGTCGCCTCGCTCTGCGCGCCCTCGGGGACGCTCTCCAGGAAGGTGGTCTGGACCTTGTCGCCCATGGCCGCCTCGAGCTCCTTGCGACCGTCGTCGTGCTTCTTGGTCCAGCCGGCATCGCCGACCGGGCCGACGTAGACGAAGGCGACCTTGATCTTCGCCGCTGCAGCCGTGCCCCCGCTGGCCGTGCCGCTGCTCGACGTCGTGCCGGACCCGCTGCTGCACGCCGCGGTGAGCATCGTCGCGGCGGCTGCCACGACCACGCCCGCGCGCCGCGCGCCACTCCAGAAACCCTTACCCATTGACCACTCCTCGATCCTGACCGCCAGGGTGACGGACATGCCTTCGGTCGCCGCCGGGACGACCGCCCGCAAGGCCTTCGGTTGCCCAACTGCACATGCTTCCGCTGACGCTAGGGGCGGGCCCGTGAGGGCACAAGGACCAATGGCTGAGAGTTGGCTCCCATGCGGCCTGTCGCCGCTTGTCAGAGCCGGACGGTCACTCGGAGGTCGCTGCGCGATGGGCCTGCGCGACCTCTCGGACGGTGTCGGCGCGGTCGCGCGTGCGCAGCCGGACGTAGACCCAATGACCAAGGATGACCGCCATCGCCCACGCGGCACCGACAGCCCAGCCGGCGATGACGTCGGTGAGCCAGTGATGGCCGAGATAGACCCGGGAGATGCCGATGAGCACGGCGAAGGCCGCCAGCCCGACGAGCGCGAGCACTCGCGCCCGCAGGCGCACGACGTAGAGCAGCACGAGGTAGCCGAGGATGGCCGCGACGACCGTGGCGTTGAGGGTGTGCCCGCTCGGGAAGGACGGTGACGTCTCCAACGGTGGCACCGCCTCGGTGGCCGGTGGGCGGGCCCGGGCCGTGAGCCCCTTGCCCGTGACCGTCAGGGCGATCGAGCCCGCGGTGGCGACGAGCATGACGATGATCGGCGTGCGGGTGCGCCACACCCGGGCCAGCACGAGCACGGTGAGCAGGGCGATGATCGGCATACCGATCTTGCCGCCGAGGTCGGTGAAGAGGGTCACCGCGCCGTTGAGGCCCGGGACGCGGTGTTCGTAGAACCAGCGGTGCACCGGCTCGTCGAAGGCGGCCGCCCCGTGGCCGTCCTGCACCTGCTCGTAGGTCTCCTGCGTGGTGAGCACGGCCGCGAGCAGCAGCCCGAAGGTGAGCAGCACGGGCACGGTGCCGAGGGTCCGGGCCACCGGCTTGGGGGCACGCGCCGGTGTCGTCGTCTGCTCAGCCATCTTCGCCCTCTCCGGCACGTGCGCGCAGCAGTCGCCGCAGTGAGTCGAGGCGTGCAGCGCCAGCCGGCCCCGCAGCTCCGGACGCGACGAATTCGTCCAGCGCGCAGTCCGTTTCGTCATGGGTGCACCCACGCGGGCAGTCATCCGTGCCGGGCTGCAAGTCGGGGAAGTGCGACACGATGCGGGCCGGATCCACGTGGGCGAGCCCGAACGAACGCACCCCCGGTGTGTCGATGACCCAGCCGTCCTCGTCGGGCAGGCGCAGCGCCAGCGCCGACGTGGAGGTATGCCGGCCGCGCCCCGTCACGTCGTTGACCCGCCCGGTGGCGCGGTCGGCGCCCGGGACGAGGCCGTTGACGAGGGTGGACTTGCCGACCCCGGAGTGCCCGACGAGGACCGACACGCGGTCGCGCAGATGCTCGGCCAGCTGGTCGAGTCCGACGAGGGTGCGATCGGGCCGGCGCGAGGTGACGACATAGGGCAGCTCGAGCGGCGCATAACTGGCGAGGAAGTCGGTGGGGTCGAGCAGGTCGGCCTTGGTCAGGACGAGCAGCGGCTCGAGCCCGGCGTCGTAGGCCGCCACGAGGCACCGGTCGATGAGCCGGGGACGGGGCTCGGGATTGGCCAGCGACGTGACGACGACGAGCTGGTCGGCATTGGCGACGAGCACCCGCTCGACGGGATCGGTGTCGTCGGCGCTGCGCCGCAGCACCGTGTGGCGAGGCTCGATGCGCACGATCCGGGCGAGGGTGTCGGGGCGACCCGAGGTGTCGCCGACCATCCCCACGCGGTCGCCGACGACGACCGCGGTGCGCCCGAGCTCACGGGCCTTCATGGCCAGCACGGTGCGCTCGGCGCCGGACTCGCTGACGACGGTCGTATAGCGGCCCCGGTCCACCGTGACGACCGAGCCGATGACGGCGTCGTCGTGAGCGGGGCGCGATTTCGTGCGGGGCCGCGAGCCGCGCCCGGGCCGCACCCGGACGTCGGACTCGTCCAGCTCGCGCCAGCTCATGCCGGCCCGTCCGCCGGGCGACCGAGCAGCTCGCTCCACAGCCGGGTGAAATCCGGCAGGGTCTTGGCCGTGGTCGCGACATCCTCGACGACGACGCCAGGCACTCGCAGCCCGATGAGAGCCCCGGCCGTGGCCATCCGGTGATCATGATAGGTCCGGAACCGTATGCCGTGCAACGGCTTTGGGCTGATCCGTAGTCCGTCGTCGGTCTCGGTCACGTCGGCCCCGAGGGCCCCCAACTCTGCCGCGAGAGCGGCGAGGCGGTCGGTCTCGTGGCCGCGGATGTGGGCCACGCCGCGGATCCACGACGGCGTGCGGGCCAGTGCCGCGAGCGCCGCGACCGTCGGGGTGAGCTCGCTCGCATCGTGCAGGTCGATGTCGATCCCCTCGACCGTGCCGGTGCCGGTGACGGTCAGGCCGTCGGGATCGAGGGCGACCTCGGCCCCCATGGCGTCGAGGATGTCGCGCAGGGCGTCGCCGGCCTGGGTCGTGCGCTGCGGCCAACCGGGGATGCGCACCCGCCCGCCGACGACGAGCGCGGCCGCGACGAAGGGCCCGGCGTTGGACAGGTCCGGCTCGATCGCGACGTCCACACCGCTGATCGGCCCGGGACTGACCCGCCAGGTGTTGGCCTCGCTGTCGTCGACGCCGACCCCGGCGTCGCGCAGGGTCTCGACGGTCATCGCGATGTGTGGCTCGCTCGGCACCGGCTTGCCGTCGTGGTGGACGGTCACGCCCTGCTCGTAGCGCGCGCCGGTGAGCAGCAGCGCCGAGACGAACTGTGAGGACTGCGAGGCGTCGAGAGTGACCTCGCCACCGCGCACCGAGCCCCGCCCGACCACCGCGAAGGGCAACACTCCTCGTCCGTCGTCGTCGAGCGCCACACCCAGAGCCCGCAGCGCGTCGAGGATCGGCCCCATCGGCCGTTGCCGGGCGGCCGCATCGCCGTCGAAGCGCACGACTCCGTCGGCCAACGCCGCCACCGGCGGCAGAAAGCGCATCACCGTGCCGGCCAGCCCGCAGTCGATGTGCGTGCCACCGCGCACCGGTCGGGGGGTCACCCGCCAGTCACCGGCATCGTCGTCCTCGATGCCGGCCCCGAGCTCGCGCAGCGCCGCGGCCATGAGCAGGGTGTCGCGCGAGCGCAGGGGCGCCCGCAGGATCGATGGCTCCTCGGCGAGCGCCGCGAGCACGAGGTAGCGATTGGTCAACGACTTGCTGCCCGGCAGCCGCACCACCGCATCGAGCGGCCCGCTTGCGGTCGGTGCGGGCCAGTCGCCGGCGCCCGTCACGCGCGCGCCCCCCGGGGGAACGACAACGCAGCCTTGGTATGCCGGGCAGGCGGGCAGGTCATCGGGGTCCTTCGGGCGTCGGTTCGGTGCGTCCCCACGATAGCCGCGCGCGTGGACGGCATACGCTGCTGCTCGTGTGCGGACGGTATGCCGCGGCCAAGGATCAGGCCGATCTCGCGCTCGAGTTCGAGGTCGACGTCATCGCGACCGACGAGCCGGCCCGCAGCGTGCTCGTCAAACCCCAGGACCCACCGGCCGGCGAGCCGGACTGGAATGTCGCCCCGAGCAAGCAGGCGGCCGTCGTGCTCACCCGAGCGCCGAGAGGCCAGTCCGGCGAGGGTGAGCCGCCGCCTGCCGTGCGCCAATTGCGGCTCCTGACATGGGGGTTGGTCCCCAGTTGGGCGAAGGACGCCAAGGTCGGGATGCGCTTCATCAACGCCCGCGCCGAGACCGTGCTCGGCAAGGGGCCCTTCGCCCGCGCCGCGCTGAGCCGGCGGGCCCTCGTGCCCGCCGACGGGTGGTACGAATGGCAGCCTTCGCCGACCGTCACCGACGCCAAGGGCAAGCCGCGCAAGCAACCCTTCTTCATCCACCGTGGCGACGGGGCGAGCGCCGCGTTCGCGGGGCTCTACGAGTTCTGGCGTGATCCGGCGGTCGCCGATCGCGACGACCCGCTGGCGTGGCTGACGACCTTCACCATCATCACGACGGCCGCCGAGCCCGGGCTCGATCGCATCCACGACCGCCAGCCCCTCGTGCTCGAGCCGCAGGACTGGGCCACCTGGCTGGACCCGACCGTCACCGATGAGCAGACGGTCGCGCGGCTGCTGGCCTTTCGTCAGGACGGACGCTTCGCGGCATACCCGGTGACGACTGCGGTCAACGGGTCGGCGGGCAACGGAGCCCACCTGCTCGACCCGGCACCCCTGGAGACCCTCCGCGGCGTCGTCGACCCGACGACCGGTGAGGTGATCGGCGGATGACCGGCCCATCGGCCACGGTGCAGGTCGAGCTCGCCACCCCCGTCGGTCCCGCTCGCGCCCACGTCGACCGGCTGCGCGGGGCGCGTGGCGTGCTCGTCCTCGGCCACGGGGCGGGGCCGAGCATCACGACCGTCGACCTCACCGCGGCGGTGGCCGTGGCTCGATCGGGTGGCTGGGCGGTGGCCCTCGTCGAGCAGCCGTGGCTCGTCGCCGGGAGGCGGGTGGCTCCGCGCCCCGCCGTGCTCGACCAGGCCTGGCTGGCCGTCGTGCCG
>CAZLGB010000078.1:0-14752 GCA_964558825.1 uncultured Intrasporangiaceae bacterium | reverse complement strand
CTCCGCGCCAGAGAACCATTCGCGATCCGGGGAGTTTCGCGGAGCGCGGGTGAACCGTCCGGAACGGTCGGTCGCACCCGCTCGACGTTGGTCGGCTCGATGGGATCGGCCGCCTGGCTTCCCGGGGCCGCGACGCGCGTCCGCGGCGATCTGTCCGACCGCCCGCTGCGCCTCGAGCGCACCGCGGGCGAAGGCGGCCGGTGGGGCTTGGTCGGCAGGAATGGCGAGATAGCTGACCACCGTCGCCAACAGGTCGGTCGGGTCCTCGCGCCAGCGCGGGCGGCCGAAGTCGATCTCGCCGACGCCCCGACTGCCGTATGCCGCGAGGAAGGCCTCGACCGCGTCGGCAGCCACGGCTGGGAGGGTGCCGGCGGCATACGCCCGGGCGAGCTCGCCCGGCGTCGTCGACCGCAAGAGCGCCAGCGACGGCTCGTCGGCGGCGATGCGCTGGGCCACCTGCCACAGCCCGAGGTCCATCTCCGTCGTGACGTTGTGGGGCAGCGAGCGGGTGAGCTCGAGGGCGACCGGCGACACCCCGTGACCGGCCGCGCCGGCGCCGTAGACCCGGCGCGACAGCATCCGCAGCGCGAAGATCGGCAGGCCGATCATCACGCCGGCATATGGGACGAGGGTGGGGAAGCCGTCGTAGAGGCTCTCGCGCAGCGCGGCGGCCTGGGCGGCCGCCCGCGCCGCGGGGTCGGTCGGTCGGGAGGCGACGGCGAAGCGCTCGCGGGTCTCGGCGAGGTATGCCGTGACCGCCTGGTCGAGGTCCTCGCGCACCGGCTCGGGGTTGTGGACGATCCGCGGGATGTTGTGCGCCGCTCGACCGACGAAGCGCGCCAGCCGTGGCCCGACCCGGCGCATGACGCGGCGGGGGAGCAGCGGGAGTGCGCCCTCCGACTCGAGCTGCCCCATGGCCACGCCCGCACTGGGCTCCACCATGGACAGGAAGGCGGGGACCAGCCTGTGCCCCAAGGGATTTCGCCACGCAAGGTCGGCTCGGATCCACAACCGCTCGGCTGCCTCACCGATGAGCGGCGTGTGGGTGTAGTCCGGCGAGGAGCCGAAAAGGCGCCCGCCGCCGGCCATGACGCAGCGGATGACATCGCGCCCGAGCGGGGTCATCGGCTCGAGCATGCCTTGCACGGCACCGAAGGACAGCCACGTCGAGCCGGGCTCGGCGCGGTCGGGGACCGGGTAGAGGGAGGTGATGGCGCGGCTCTGCAGGACGTGCAGTTTCCCTGCTTGCCAAGCCCATTCGATGTCCTGGGGGGCGGCATACTCGGCCTCGATGCGGCGGCCGAGGGCGACGAGCGCGGCGACCTGGGCGTCGTCGAGCGCCTGCTCGGGGCGCCCGCCCTTACTGCCCGTCGCGCGGCTGAGCACCCGCCCGGTGGCCGCGTCGGCCACCACGTGGTCGGGCTCGACCTGACCCGACACGAGCGCCTCGCCGAGGCCGAAGGTCGCGTCCATGACCATCTGGCCGCGATGCCCGGTCAGCGGGTTGGCGGTGAAGAGCACGCCCGAGACCTCGGCCGGGACCAGGGCCTGGACGACGACCGCAACGGCGGCGGCATCGTCAGGCACGCCGTTGCGCCGGCGGTAGACGATGGCCCGAGCCGTCCACAGGCTCGACCAGCACTCGCGCACGGCATTGCGCACCCGCTGCGGGCCGCGCACGTCGAGGAAGGTGTCCTGCTGGCCGGCGAAGGACAGGTCGGGCAGGTCCTCGGCGGTGGCGGACGAGCGCACGGCCACCGGCACCTCATCGACCCCGAGGCCAGCCGCCAGCTGGGCGTATGCCGTGTCGATCCGGTCTGCCAGCTCGGCGGGAATCTCAGCCTGCCGGAAGGCAACCCGGATCGCCGCCGAGGCGGTCTCGGCTGAGGCAGGGTCGTCGAGGTCGGCCGCAGCAAGGGCCGCTCGGATCGCCGCCTCGAGCCCGTGCTCGGCGACGAAGCGGCGATAGGCGTCGGTCGTGATGACCACGCCCGCCGGCACCGCAAAACCCGCGCGAGTGAGCCGCACGAGGTTGAGTCCCTTGCCACCGGCCGTCTCCAGGGTCGCCCCTGGGTCGCCGAGGCCGAGGATCCAGTCGTTCATCCGAACACCTCTCGAGTGCACGCGCAGGGACGAGCCGGGTGGGCGAGGCGGCATACGCGATGATGGGGCGCGTGTCCGAGTTGCCCGTGCCCCGACGCTACTCCGCGGCGGGTGACGTGCGCGTGCGGATCGACCTCGGCTACGACGGGACCGACTTTTCCGGCTGGGCCGCCCAGCCGGGGCGGCGCACCGTCGAGGGGGAGTTGTCGGGTGCGCTGACGACCGTCCTGCGCGCGCCCGAGCCGGTGCGGCTCACCGTGGCCGGGCGCACCGATGCCGGGGTGCACGCGCGCGGCCAGGTCGCGCACGCGGATGTCGACGGCACGGCATACGCGGCCGTCGTGGGGCGGAGCGAGCGCACCCCGGAGGCGGCGCTGCTCGCGCGGCTGCGCGGGGTGCTGCCGAGCGACCTGGTCGTCCAAGACGTATGCCGTGCCCCTGCGGGTTTCGACGCACGCTTCTCGGCGGTCTCGCGGCGCTATGCCTATCGGCTGGCCGATGCGCCCGCGCTGCGCGATCCGCTGCGGCGACGCGACACTGTGTGGCTGGGCGACGAGCTCGACGTCGTGGCCATGCACGAGGCGAGCGCACAGTTGTTGGGGCTCAAGGACTTTGCCGCGTTTTGCAAGCGCCGCGAAGGAGCCACCACGGTGCGGACGCTGCTGGAGTTCGGCTGGGAGCGGGGGCCGGATGGGGTCGTCACGGGCCGGGTCGTCGCCGACGCCTTCTGCCACTCGATGGTGCGTGCGCTCGTCGGGGCGGTCGTCCCCGTCGGCCTCGGGCGCCGCCCGGTCGAGTGGCCGGCGCACATCCAGGCGAGCGCCGTCCGCGACAGCGGCGTCAAGGTCATGCCCGCGCACGGCCTGTCCCTCGAGCAGGTCGGATATCCCCCCGACGAGCAGCTGGCCGCTCGGGCCGAGCAGGCGCGCGCCCGGCGCGACGGCGAGATATCCGAGTGACCGAGGCAGCCGGCATACGAGAGACTGAATCCTTGTGGGTCACGTCGACGTCAATCAGGTGAGCTTCGACCTGCCCGATGGCAGGCCGCTGCTGCGCGAGGTGAGCCTGCGCGTCGGCGAGGGCGCGCGCATCGCCCTCGTCGGCCCCAACGGCACCGGCAAGACCACGCTCGGCCGGATCATCAGCGGTGACCTGGCCGCCCACTCCGGAGCGATCACCCGCTCGGGCGGGCTCGGGGTGATGCGCCAGTTCGTCGGCTCGGTGCGTGACGAGTCGACGGTGCGCGATCTATTGCTCTCGGTCGCTCCGGACCCCATTCGGCGGGCCGCTGCCGAGATCGACCGCACCGAGCTCGCGGTCATGGAGCACGACACCGAGCGCGACCAGCTCGCCTATGCCCAGGCGCTCGTCGACTGGGGAGATGTCGGGGGCTACGACTACGAGACCCTGTGGGACACCTGCACGGTCGCCGCCTTGGGTGTGCCCTTTGACCGCGCCCAATATCGCTCTGTCGCAACGCTGTCGGGTGGCGAGCAAAAGAGGGTCGTCTTGGAGGCGCTGCTGCGCGGCCCCGACGAGGTGCTGCTGCTCGACGAGCCGGACAACTATCTCGACGTCCCCGGCAAGCGCTGGCTCGAGGATCAGCTCATCGCCTCTCCCAAGACCGTGCTCTTCGTGTCGCACGACCGCGAGCTGCTCGCCCGGGTCGCGACGCGGGTCGCCACGCTCGAGCCGGGCGCGGCAGGGTCGACGCTGTGGGTGCACCCGGGGCCCTTCGGGACGTATGCCGCGGCGCGGGCCGAGCGCAACTCCAAGCTCGAGGAGCTGCGCAAGCGGTGGGACGAGGAGCACGCCAAGCTCAAGGCCCTCGTCATCATGTATCGCACCAAGGCGGCCTACAACTCCGACATGGCGCCCAAGCTGCAGGCCGCCGAGACCCGGTTGCGACGCTTCGTCGAAGCCGGTCCCCCTGAGGCGGTGCCGATCACCCAGCGGCTGCGGATGCGGCTCACCGGCGGCCGCACGGCCAAGCGGGCGATCATCTGCGAGCGGCTCGAACTCGCGGCAGGCGAGGTGGGTGCGACCCAGCCAGCCGGATCGGCGGCGCCGGGCGAGGGCGTGCTCATGCAGCCCTTCGACACCGAGATCTGGTTCGGCGAGCGGCTGGCCGTGCTCGGCTCCAACGGCTCGGGCAAGTCACACTTCCTGCGGCTGCTCGCCTGCGGTGGCTCCGACCCCGACATCGAGCACCAGCCGGTCGGCGACACGCGGCCCGAGCCGGTGCGGCATACGGGATCGGCGCGGCTGGGTGCCCGGGTGCGCCCGGGATGGTTCGCCCAGACCCACCACCAGCCGGCGCTGCTCGGGCGCACCCTCGCCGAGATCCTCCACCGCGGCGACGAGCACCGGGCCGGGCGCGGGCGTGAGGAGGCGGCCAAGGTCCTCGACCGCTATGGCCTGGCCAAGGCCGCCGAGCAGACCTTCGACTGCCTCTCGGGCGGGCAGCAGGCGCGCTTCCAGATCCTGCTGCTCGAGCTGTCGGGGGCGACCTTGCTGCTGCTCGACGAGCCGACCGACAACCTCGACCTCGACTCGGCCGAGGCACTGGAGACGGCGCTCGACGCCTTCGAGGGCACCGTCGTCGCGGTGACCCACGACCGGTGGTTCGCGCGCTCCTTCGACCGCTTCCTCGTCTTCCGCGCCGACGGGCGGGTGGTCGAGTCGACCGAGCCGGTGTGGGACGAGGGCCGGGTCGCCCGGGCCCGCTGAGCCGTCAGACCGGGCGCAGCGGCGGACGGTCGAGATCGATCGGATAGGTCGTCAGATAGACCGCGACCCGGCGCGCGCTCGGATTGCCTTGCCCGACACGGCGATAGCGAGTGATGACCTCGTCGATCTCGGCGGTCATGGCGGCTGCTTGGTCGGCGGTGAGGATCGCCACGTGATCGCGCATGCCGACGGCGCCCCGCCACGCATCGGGCCAGCTCGGGGCGGCATCGAGCCAGGCCTCGGTCTTGTCGGCGAAGTGGCGCAGATAGTCGCGGTCGAGCCAATCGAGGCTCGCCGAGAGATCGGCGCCGCCCTCGCCATCCGCGCGAGCGCGCAACACGGTATGCCGGGCCGCCGTCGCCTCCCAGCGGCGCTCGCGCCCGCGGCTCATGCCGTCGGGATCGGCGGCATCGCGCACCAGCCCGGCCTCGGCCATGGCCCGCAGGTGATAGCTCGTCGCCCCCGAGTTGGTGGCGAGCTCCCGCGCCAGCGCCGTGGCGGTCGCCGGCCCCCGGGTCCGCAGCCGCTCGTGCAGGCGGGAGCGCAGCGGATGGGCCAGCGTCCTGATCTGGGCCGGGGTCAGGGTCAGCTCGCCGTCCTCAGTGACTCCGTCCATGCAGAGAATCTTTGCACAGAACCTTTGCGACTGGTGGTTGCGGTTGCCGGCGGCGGGACGTTTGCGCAGGTCAACGGCCATATGCCGGTGATTTGGGTGCCGCCGTGCGGCCCCGTAGACTTGAGGACTGTTGTGCCACGCGAGGCGTATGCCGCGCAGGCGCCGCCCGCAGCCTCGCGAGGGGCCACGCAGCCGGCCGCCCGGCATACCCGATCGAGACCACTCGGGGGCCAGCCCCGAGACAACGAGACAACACGAAAGTGACGCAGATGCGCACCTACACCCCCAAGCCGGGCGAGGTCACCCGTGCCTGGCATGTCATCGACGCGACGGATGTCGTGCTCGGTCGACTGGCGAGCCAGACCGCCGTGCTGCTGCGCGGCAAGCACAAGCCGACCTTCGCGCCGCACGTCGACACCGGTGACTTCGTCATCATCATCAACGCCGGCAAGGTCGCCCTCACCGGCGCCAAGGCGCAAAACAAGCGCGCCTACCGCCACTCGGGCTTCCCGGGCGGTCTGTCGAGCATCACCTATGCCGACCTGCTCGCCAAGGACCCGCGTCAGGCCATCGAGAAGGCCGTGCGCGGCATGCTCCCCAAGAACTCCCTCGCCCGTCAGCAGCTGTCCAAGCTCAAGGTCTACGTCGGCGACACCCACCCCCACGCGGCCCAGCAGCCCGTGCCCTTCGAGATCACGCAGGTGGCCCAGTAATGGCTGACAACTCCCTCGACCTCGAGCTCGACGTCGACGAGCCGGAGCTCTCCGAGTACACGACCGAGACGTCGGCCACCCCGGCGGGCGCCCCCGCGCGCAAGCCCTCGGCCTCGGCTCCCGGTGGCGCCACCGGTCGGCGCAAGCAGGCCATCGCCCGGGTGCGCATCGTCCCCGGCACCGGCGAGTGGACGGTCAACGGCCGCACGCTCGACTCCTACTTCCCCAACAAGGTCCACCAGCAGCTCGTCAACGAGCCGCTCAAGGTCCTCGAGCTCGACGGTGCCTATGACGTGCTCGTCCGCGTCCACGGTGGTGGCCCCTCGGGTCAGGCCGGCGCGGTCCGCCTCGGTGTCGCCCGTGCGCTCAACGGGGTCGACGAGGAGCTCAACCGTCCGGCGCTGAAGAAGGCCGGCTTCCTCACCCGGGACGCTCGCGTGCCCGAGCGCAAGAAGGCCGGTCTCAAGAAGGCCCGCAAGGCTCCGCAGTACAGCAAGCGCTGATCTTGCGCGCAAGGTCGGCCTGACGGCGAGGGCGGTCGCGGTTGCGAGTGGCAACCGCGACCGCCCTCGGCGCGTCTTTACAGTGGGCAGACCGACCCCTCGGGGGTATGCCGTGACACGGCACCGCGCGAGGTGGCAGAGAAGTGGCGAGGCCGCTGCGGCGGCGGCACACGGCATACGACCGGGTGCGGAAAGGACGAGGCGTGGGACGGCTCTTCGGCACGGACGGCGTCCGCGGCCTGGCAAACCACGACATCACCGCTGAGCTGGCTCTGGACCTCTCGGTCGCGGCCGCCCACGTGCTGGCCGAATCGGGGGAGTTCGCCGGGCACCGGCCCTTCGCCGTCGTCGGCACGGACGGGCGGGCATCGGGTGAGTTCCTCGGGGCGGCCGTCATGGCGGGGCTGGCCTCGGCCGGCGTCGACGTCTTCGACGCGGGCGTGCTGCCCACGCCGGCCATCGCCTTCCTCACCGCCGACCTGGGAGCCGACCTCGGCGTCATGCTCTCGGCGTCGCACAACCCGATGCCCGACAACGGCATCAAGTTCTTCGCCCGCGGCGGGCACAAGCTCGACGACGTCATCGAGGACGCCATCGAGGCCCGCATGCGTGAGCCGTGGGAGCGCCCGACCGGTGCCGCCGTGGGGCGCATCCGCCGGCTCGTCGACGGCGACCAGCGCTATGTCCGCCATCTGCTCACCGTGCTGCCGCATCGGCTCGAGGGGCTGCACGTCGTCGTCGACGCGGCGCACGGCGCGTCGTCGATGGTGTCGCCCTGGGCCTTCCGCGAGGCGGGCGCCTATGTCACGGTCATCGGGGCCGACCCGACCGGGCTCAACATCAACGACGGCTACGGCTCGACCCATCTGGCCCGCCTCCAGCGCGCGGTCGTCGAGAACGCCGCCAACCTCGGGATCGCCCACGACGGGGATGCCGACCGGTGCCTTGCGGTCGACGGTCACGGCAACATCGTCGACGGCGACCAGATCATGTGCATCCTCGCCCTGGCCATGCGCGACCGCGGCACGCTGCGCGAGGACACCGTCGTCGCCACGGTGATGAGCAATCTCGGCATGTTGCAGGCGATGGAGCGCGAGCGGATCACGGTGCGCCAGACCGCGGTCGGCGACCGCTATGTCCTCGAGGACATGAAGGCCGGCGGATTCTCCCTCGGCGGCGAGCAGTCCGGGCACGTGATCTTCCTCGACCACGGCACGACCGGTGACGGCGTGCTCACCGGGCTCATGCTCGCCTCGCGGGTGGCCCAGACCCACCAGTCGCTCGCCGACCTCGCCGCGGTGATGACCCGCTTGCCGCAGGTCCTCGTCAACGTCCGGGGAGTCGACAAGGACGCGGTCGACACCGACCCGACGGTGGCGGCCGCGGTCGCCGACGCCGAGCGGGAGCTGGCCGGCTCGGGGCGGGTGCTGCTGCGCAAGTCGGGCACCGAGCCGCTGGTGCGGGTCATGGTCGAGGCCGCTGACATTGAGCGCGCCCACGCCGTCGCCGACGAGCTGGCGGCCGTGGTCAAGGCGCGCCTGGCCCTCGTGCCGAGCTGACTCCCTCGCTCGATCGCCCGTCGAGCGGGGGGCGTCGTCGCGTCGGGCCGCCTCGTCATCTTCTGCGTCCGCGCGCTCGCTCCCATACGCTGGAAGCGGCTTCGGCGCACACCAGGCCGACCGCCTACGTCCGGGATTCCCCGCGGATCGGAGGCAGGACGATGAGAGCACTCGCCCACAGGTCGGCCACGACGATGATCGTCATGGGGGTGCTGGCCATCATCTTCGGCATCCTCGGGGTGGCATGGCCGGTGACCACGGCGCTGGCCCTGGTGATCCTCTGGGGCATCTATGCGCTCGCCGACGGCATCGCCGCACTGGGCATGGCGTTCCAACCGATCGGGGCGTCGGCAAAGCTCTTCTTCATCCTCACGGGCATCGTCGGTGTCCTGGCAGGCCTCTTGGCCGTCTTTCGCCCGATCTCCAGTGCCGAGGCATTGACCTGGGTGCTCGGACTCTGGCTCATCGCTCGGGGCATCCTCGAGATCGTGTCGGCCTTTGGCGGCGGCGCGGGCAACGCCCGGTGGCTGCTGTTGCTCGGTGGTGTGCTGTGGATCATCGCGGGCTGGATCTTCGCGTCCCATCCCGGGGTGTCGGCCTTGGCGATCGCCACCTGGCTCGGGATGCTCGCGATCTTCTGGGGCATCTTCGCGGTCGTCGCTGGATGGATGGCCCGCTCGGAGCTCAAACGGCTGGGCGAAGCCCAGGGCTGACGAGCTCGTCGGACGGCGCGCCGTCGCGGCCCGCGCGCTGCGGCTACCAGGGGTGATTCGGCTGGTAGCCGAGGCGACGCGCCATCGGCTTGAGTCGCTCCGCCCATCCGACGGCCGCTGCTGACTGCGCCAGGTCGTGGGTGCCGCGCGCTCGTCGATAGGTCGCCTCGGCCGACATGAGCAGCTGGCCGGGGTGGGCGGCATACATCCGGGCGTGGCGTGCGGCGTCGGCGGCCTGCTCGCGCACGAGCTCCCACCGCGGCAGCGTCCGGCGATAGTCGAGCTCGATGTCGAATCGTCGCGCGACGACCCGGGGATGGACTCGTCGACCGGTGACGACATTGCGGACGTTGGCCCCGTGCATCGTCTGCAGCCACATCGGCGGCGCCGACACGACCCGCATGGGGGCGCGGGTCCGCGCGATCGGATGGCGGACGGCGAAGACGGTCTGGGGGAGCCCGCCCTCGACTCCGTCGGACGGCATCCGGCGCTCGATGAGGCTGAGAAAGGGACTCGAGGCGATCGAACCGCGATAGACCGCGCCCGTCCGGTCGATCTGCACCCCCACCGGGAAGTCGACGAAGAGCGCCTCGTCACGACGCTCACTGGTGAGGTGACGCGCCGCCTCCCGCTGCACGGTTGCGAGGAAGTCGACGGCGAGGGCGTCGTCGGAGTCCAGCCGCGTCGTCACCAGCGCGGGCGCCGCGGCCAGCTGGGCCACGTGGTGTTGGTGGATCTCCCGGAAGGGGGCTCGCGTCCAGACGGGTGTGAAGGCGCCGACGGCGAGGTCCTCGATCGTCTCGCGCACGTCGTCGGGGCAGCGCTCGTCACAGAAGACCAGCCAGCTGACCGGCTGGTGCGCACCACGCTGTCGGGTGACGCTGGGGTATGCCGTGTCGTAGAAGAAGGCGAGGCGATAGCGCAGCCACTCGGCCGGCATGAGCTCACGCTGACCCCGGATGAGCACGCTGAAACGCGTGAGCACCACATGGTCGTATGCCGGTGCCGTCACCCCCGATGCCTCACCACTGCCGCTCACCGGTCGCTCACCGGCCGCTCAGGGGCTCGTGGTGGTGGCCTCGACGCGCACCCCGAGGGCGTCGACCACCCGGGCCTGACCCTCGCGGAGGTTGTAGGTCGCCCCGACGATCCCCAGGGTGCCGGCGGCGATCCGGTCGGCGATGAGGTGCGAGCGCTCCGCGAGCAGCCGGGCCGTCTGCCGCACGTGCTCGGCCTCGATCTGGTCGATGCCGGCCTCGCCGTGCTTGCTGGCGGCGAGGACGCTGGGAGTCACCCGCTCGACGATGTCACGGACGAATCCCGTTGGCATGTCCCCGGTTTGGAAGGCGTCGACGGCCGCGTTGACCGCACCGCAGGAGTCGTGGCCGAGCACGACGATGAGCGGGATCTGCAGCACGCCCACCCCGAACTCCATCGAGCCGAGCACGCTCGAGTCGACGACATGGCCGGCCGTGCGGACGACGAACAGGTCACCGAGACCCTGGTCGAAGATGATCTCGGCGGCGACCCGGCTGTCGGCGCACCCGAAGAAGACCGCGAAGGGCCGCTGTTTGGCGGCGAGCTTGTGCCGGTCGTGGATGTCCTGGTTGGGGTGTTCGCGTTCACCGGCCATGAACCGGGCGTTGCCGGCGGCGAGCACGGCCCACGCCTGGGTCGGTGTGGTCGGGCGCGTGCCGGGCTGGGGCCGCTGCCTGGACATCGTCACAGCCCGGGTCGAGTGCCGATGGTGTAGGCGACCGGCTTGGTCACCGCGGCGAAGAAGTCGTTGCCCTTGTCGTCGACGACGATGAAGGCGGGGAAGTCCTCGACCTCGATCTTCCAGACGGCCTCCATGCCCAGCTCGGGATACTCCAGCACCTCGACGCTCTTGATGCAGTCCTGGGCGAGGCGGGCGGCCGGGCCGCCGATCGAGCCGAGATAGAAGCCGCCGTGCGCCTTGCAGGCGTCGGTCACCTGTTGGCTGCGGTTGCCCTTGGCGAGCATGACCATCGACCCGCCCGCGGCCTGGAACTGGTCGACATAGGAGTCCATCCGGCCGGCCGTCGTCGGGCCGAAGGACCCGGAGGCCATCCCGGCCGGAGTCTTGGCCGGTCCGGCGTAGTAGACCGGGTGGTCCTTGAGATATTGCGGCATCCCCTCGCCGGCGTCGAGACGCTCCTTGATCTTGGCGTGGGCGATGTCTCGGGCGACGACGAGGGTGCCGGTGAGCGAGAGCCGGGTCTTGACCGGATGCTTGGTCAGCTCGGCGAGGATCTCGGGCATCGGCCGGCGCAGGTCGATGGCGACGACGTCGTCGTCGCTGCCGAGCTGCTCGTGGGTCGGGTCGGGCAGGTAGTGCCCCGGCTCGAACTCCAGCTGCTCGATGAAGACCCCCTCCGGGGTGATCTTGCCGAGGCACTGCCGATCGGCGCTGCACGAGATCGCCACGGCCACAGGCAGACTCGCACCGTGTCGAGGCAGGCGCACGACGCGCACGTCGTGGCAGAAGTACTTGCCCCCGAACTGGGCGCCGATGCCGAACTGCCGCGTCAGCTCGAGGACCTGCTCCTCGAGCTCGACGTCACGGAAGCCGTGGCCGGTCATCGAGCCACTCGTCGGGAGGCTGTCGAGATACTTCGCCGACGCGTATTTGGCTGTCTTGAGCGCGAATTCGGCCGAGGTGCCTCCGATGACGATGGCCAGGTGATAGGGCGGGCAGGCGGCGGTGCCGAGCGAGCGCAGCTTTTCGTCGAGGAAGCGCATGAGCGAGGTCGGATTGAGGATCGCCTTGGTCTCTTGGTAGAGGTAGCTCTTGTTGGCCGAGCCGCCGCCCTTGGCCATGAAGAGGAATTTGTATGCCGTCTCGTGCCCCTCGGCCGTGTCGGCATACAGCTCGATCTGCGCCGGGAGGTTGGAGCCGGTGTTGCGCTCGTCCCACATCGTCAGGGGAGCCATCTGCGAATAGCGCAGGTTGAGCGTCGTGTAAGCGTCGAAAACGCCTCTGCTGAGCGCCTTTTCGTCCGTCCCCGCGGTGAGGACCTGTTGGCCACGCTTGCCCATGACGATCGCGGTGCCGGTGTCCTGGCACATCGGCAGCACACCGCCTGCGGCGATATTGGCGTTCTTGAGCAGGTCGAGCGCGACGAACTTGTCGTTGTTGCTCGCCTCCGGGTCCTCGAGGATGCGGCGCAACTGGGCCAGGTGGGCCGGGCGCAGATAGTGGGCGATGTCGTGCATGGCCGTCTCGGCGAGCAGTCGCAGGGCCTCCTCGTCGACCTGCAGGAAGGTGCGGCCGGCGAGCTCTCCCTGGCCCTCGACGGTGCGGACCCCGTCAGTGGTCAGCAGCCGCCACGGCGTCTCGTCAGGGGTGAGGGCGTGCCCGATCGGCAGCAGATCCTCGTAGGCGAACTCGGCCATCATCAACCTCTTCGTCGGCGGCAGTGGCGGTGGTTCCCAGCATAGGAGCCGCCGGCCCGCCCTCAGCTCCCGAGCTCGGCCCGGGTGGGGGCGTAGGCGCCGGCATGCCCGACGGTGATGCCCGAGGTGCGCAACGCGCGGTCGACCGAGGCCCGCACGTCGTCGATCCCGGCCGTCGCGAGCCGGGCGCGGGCGTCGGGGCCGCCGAGGTAGCCCTGATCGAGCAGCCCGGACACCAGCCCGGCCATGAAGGAGTCGCCCGCACCCACGGTGTCGATGACGGTCGTGGCCCGGGCCGGCACGGTGGTGACCTCGGTCGCACCAGCCGAGCGCACGGCATACACCGCGCCCTTGCCGCCCCGGGTGACGACGACGAGGGCCGCCCCGAGCGCCTCCCAGCGCCGCAGCACGTCGGGGAGGAAGGCTCCGGGGTAGAGCCACTGGACGTCCTCGTCGCTGGCCTTGACGACATCGGAGAGCCCGACGAGCGCCTCGACCCGGGCGCGCACGTCGTCGGCCGAGCCCATGAGGCTGGGGCGCATGTTGGGGTCGTAGGAGATCGTCGCGTGGGCGTGCTTGGCCTGGATCGCCTCGAGCACCTGGGTGCCGCCGGGCTCGATGGTCGCGGCGATGCTGCCGGTGTGCAGGTGGCCGACGTCGGTCAGGCTCGAGAGGTCCGGCACGGTCCAGGTGAGGTCGAAGGTGTAGCTCGCCTGGCCGTGGGCGTCGATGCTCGCGTAGGCGACGCTCGTGTGCTCGGCGCCGCGGCTGCCTGCCACGACCCGGACGCCCTTCTCGGCGCACTTGGCCGCGATCCGGTCGCCCCGCTCGTCGGACCCGAACCAGCTCGCCAGCGACACGTCGTGGCCCAGCGCCCCGAGCCCGAAGGCCACATTGGCCGGGCTGCCGCCGACGTGCTCGGCGGTGGTCTGGCCACCCTTGACGACGGCATCGACAAGGGCCTCGCCGACGACGAGGACGGCCGGTGCGGCGTGGGTCATCGAGCCTCCAGGCTGGTCATGGTCAGGTCAGGTCAGGCTATTGCCCGGCGCTGCGCGCCGCTCCGCAGGATCACATCCCGGTTTGGTGACGATGCGTCCGGTCCGCGACGATGGGTCCGTGAGCGAGCAGCGCAGCCGATATGCCCTCGGATCGGGCAGCAACATGATCCGGTCGCTGCTCGTCGTGCTGGCCCTCGTCGTCGGCCTCATCGCCCTCGTCCCGCGGGTCGACCAGGTCAAGCAACCTCCGGTCGATGCGGCCGGTGCCGTCGCGTTTGCCGTCAAGGAGACGCGGCTGCCGCTGCTGTTCCCGCAGCCGGTGCCGGATGGGTGGTCGGCCACCCAGGCGAGGTATGCCGTGTTCGCCGAGCTGCCGACCTGGCAGGTGGGCTGGACAACTCCCGCAGGAAGCTTCGTCGGCATCAAGCAGGCCGTCGCCGTGACTCCGTCGTGGATCGACGCGGCGACGGTCAAGAGCAGCGTCAGCGGGTCGCAGCAGATCGCCGGACGCACCTGGGAGGTGCGTGTCGACGAGCACAAGCAGACCCACCTGGTCAGCGCAGAGCCGGTCACCACTGCCACCGGCAGCGCGACGATGACCACCGTGGTGAGCGGCACCGGAGGGCTCGACGAGCTGCGCCTCTTCATCGGGTTGCTGGCGCCGGCTGCGCCCTCCAGCTGACGCACGCGCCCGCGTCGCGCGACCCGGAGCGGGCGGTCGGCCCGGGCCGGCGGTCGGCCCCCCGCGAGCGCTCGGCCCCCTGCGAGCGGTCGAGCGCAGGCTCAGTCGTCGGCGCGGACCTGCATGACAACTCCGGCATCGGCGATGCGGCTCTGAGCCTGGTCGAGCCAGGAGGTGCAATGCGCCGCCAGCGCCTCACCGCGCTGCCACAGCTCCATGCTCTGCTCGAGTGGCACCTGGCCGCTCTCGAGCTTGGCGACGATCGCCACGAGCTCATCGCGGGCCTGCTCGTAGGACAGGCTCGCGATGTCGTCGGGCAGCGCCGCGCCGGGCGCCGGCCGCGAGTCGGACGGCGATGGCTGGGACGACGGCGTGCTCACGATGGGCCCTTCGGGTCGGTGGACTGCTGCGCCACCCTAGCTCGCCGGCGGGCGCGTGGCGTCGGCTCAGGGATGTCCGGCGAGCCGACGACCCGCACGCCGAAGTCGCCGCGGGCCACCAGCGCGCGCAGCAGGTCGTCCGGTGCGACCTCGTCGCGGTCGCGCACGACCCGCCCGTCGGGATGGCTGAGCACGGCATACCCCCGATCGAGGGTGGACTGCGGCGAGAGCGAGCGCACCTGCGCGCGCAGGTGCGCGATCCGGTCGCCCTCCCGATCCAGCCGGATGCTCAGCCGGTCGTGGGCGCGCGCCTGCAGGGCGGCAACCTGGCGCCG